>JANQJJ010000496.1 GCA_028281725.1 Pirellulaceae bacterium
TCAATCCAAATCCCATCGCGATGTCGACATACTCGTTGCCATCAATGTCCCACAGCTTGGAGCCTTTCGATCTCTCCACCGCAATCTGATAGACCATCGATTTCCAAATACGACGGTATCCGGCCACGCCCCGCGGGTCCGCAAAGTGGTCGCGATGCGTTTGCGCATGGGCTCTTGATTTGGCGGTCTTGCGGGTGTATCGAGCAATGAGCTCGTCGAGGTGCTTTCGCTGGCGATCGGTCAGTCCACCTTCGTTGGCACCGCGCCGAACCGGTTTGTAAGGGCCAAATCTCTCCGACTTTCTCGCGGTCGCGCCGGCAGGAGAAGCTGGCGGCGTCACGTGCGTCGTCGGAAGATCTGCCGGCGTATCCGCGCAGACGGCAGAAGCACTAGCGGCCTCAGGCTCTTCCCGTTTGCTGGATGTCAGCGGGGGCGCTGCCGCGGGTGCTCTCACCGCATCGTCGTGAGTCGGCGGTACGCCCTGGAGCAGATCTAAATGCCTGGCCATCAACTCGTTCTGCTGAAGAATGATTTGTTGGATGTCCGAAAGTGGATGCAGGCCATTCCCCCCGCGAGGAATTGGATGGGCATTCAGGCGATCGTCCACAGGCTGCCTCGCGGCGGGCGCTTGCCTGGGCAAGGGCGGTGGAGCGGGTTCGGCGCGGACAGGCTGCTCGGCAACAGCCGGAGGCTCAGGGACAGCTTGCTGCACCGGCAGAGCAGGCGCAGCGGATTCAGCCGCTGCCGTGGATGGTTCGCCGGGATCCACCGCCGGTGCTGAACGGCTAGCGACTTGCGACACGTTGGCTTCCAGATACGAGAGCAACGCGCCGACGGTGGTCACCTCTTCGATCAGTTGTCGAAACGTGACTTTCACCTGAAAGATCTTCCGGATTTCCTGGCTCAGCTGGATCAAGAATAAGGAGTCGAATCCAAGTTCCAAAAATGTAGCGGACCGGTCGAGGCTGGACAGCTCGAAACCGGATCTGTCGCGCAGGACTTTCGATAGGGTGGCTTCAACGGCGTTCGAACCGATGTCTTGGCTTGGCATGGAAGACATTTCGCAGGAGCTTTCTACAGGTGGCTTCAAAACTCGGCTTAGTGAGCTTGGCCCTTAGGTTAGTAATGCGAAGACAGGTCTTGAAACCGCTTCTAGTAATCCATCTTTTGGTGTGCGCGGAGGAGTTCGATTTGGCGATGCATTAAACCAAGCTGCTGACGCACGACCTGCTGTGCAAAGTCGCCGCCAGTCTGACAGTCCTCGGCCGACATCGGCAAACTTCGATTACGTCGAGATGGCTCGCGCGTTTCATCCCGGCCATTACTCGGCTCTTCGGTCAGAGACTCTCCCGCCACGCGACCACCAGAGTTGCCTGGATGTTCAGGTGCGTCTGTCTCGACCTCAAACCAATGCCGCGAGCGCTCAAACGGGTACTTTGGCAGATGCAAACGTTGCCGCCTCTCATCCGCGTATACAGCCTGCCAGTCCACGTTTGCGCCCGCGAGCCACAGTCGACCGAGCGTTGTCAGCACGGCTTCGGTCGCCGACGTTTTCTCATCTTTGGCGTGCGGCAGGGATGCCAACACGTGGTGTTGCCGCGGATCGAGCGGCTGCCCGCGAGCTAGCGTGCTCAGCGCCTGCCCGGGGCCAACTTCCAGAAGCACGACTTGTGGTCGATCGAGCACGGTCGAGAGTGCTGTGGAGAATCGAACCGGCTCGCGAATCTGTCGGGCCCAGTAGTTTGGATCAGTCGCCACGGAGGCGTTCAGGTCCGAGGCCGTCACTGACGAAATAACGGGGATCTCCGGTGCGCGGAGCTCCGCTCCGCGGACAACCTGAGCAAACGGTTCAATGGCCGGATCCATCATTCGCGAGTGGAATGCGTGCGAGGTTCGAAGTGGACGGCAAACGATGTCTTCACCGTGCTTCCCGGATTCGACTTCGCCAGCGAAGCGGCTCACAGCACTGGCCGGTCCCGAGACAACGCACATCTCCGGTCCGTTGACAGCTGCGATCTCAAGGTCCTGGCCAAGCAGTGGCTGCAAGCGAGATTCTGGTAAGCGAACCGCCAGCATGGCGCCTGGCGGTAGCTGCTGCATGAGTCGACCGCGCGTCGCTACCAACTCGGCAGCGTCTTGGAGTGACATGACTTTGGCGACGGCTGCGGCCGTGAATTCGCCGACGCTATGTCCGACCATGGCTGTCGGGTGGACGCCGCGTGATTGCCACCATTTTGCTAAGGCATAAGAAACCATGAACAGAGCCGGTTGTGCCATATCGGTCTGATCCAGGCGCTCGGCGGCTCCCTGCCGTGAGGTTGGGAATATCAGGCAGCGCAAATCAACATTCAGGTGGGGCAGGAACGCTTGTGCACAGGCGTCGAGGTGCTCTGCAAAGACCGGTTCCATTTGCGTCAAGTCGCGAGCCATGTCGAGGTGTTGAGAACCCTGGCCGGGGAACATAAACACGACGGGCGTGTCGCGACCCGCCACGTGGCTTGTCCGCGCCGGCGATGAACTGCCGGCCTGTAGGGACTGGGCGGCTTCCTGCGAGGTGCGGGCGACGACAATCCGTCTGTGCCGGTGAGCTTTGCGACCGGTCTGCAATGTGTATCCCACGTCGGCCAAGTCGAGGTCGGGATGGTCTGCCAGATATCGTGCAAGTTCGCCGGTTGCCTCGTCAAGCGCCGACGAGGAACGCGCAGATAGCCGAAGCAGATGATAGTCCCGCCGAGATTTTTCGCGGCGGTTGATCGGAGCTTCCTCAATGACGAGATGGGCGTTGGTCCCGCCAACGCCGAAGGCACTGATGCCGGCGCGTCTTGGGCCGTCCTTCGGCTCCCACCGGGTCGGTTCCGTGTTGACAACAAATGGACTGATAGGAAAGTCAATCTTTGGATTCGGCGATTCAAAGTTCAGCGATGGCGGAATCATTTGGTGCGTGAGCGCGAAGCATGTCTTGATGACACCGGCTACGCCGGCCGCAACATCCAGATGTCCCACATTGGTCTTGAGAGAGCCAATGCGGCAGAACTGTTTCTTGTCGGTCGTCTGACGAAACGCTTGGGTCAATGCGGCAATCTCAATGGGATCGCCGACTTGTGTGCCCGTGCCGTGGGCTTCGACGTAACTGATGGTGTCTGCGGAAATTCCCGCCTTCTGATGGGCCAACGCAATCGCACGTGACTGACCTTCGATGCTGGGGGCCGTGTAGCCCGGTTTGCTTCCCCCATCGTTGTTGACGCCCCACCCCTTGATGACCGCGTAGATTCCGTCACCGTCGGCGATCGCATCTTCCACGCGTTTAAGGACAATTGCACCTACACCGTCACCAAAGATCGTGCCTTGCGCTCTAGCGTCGAACGTACGGCAACATCCGTCTGGCGAGAGTATGGAATCTTCCGTGTAAAGGTAGCCCTGCTCCTGCGGAAAAGTGAGAGTTACACCTCCAGCCAGCGCCATGTCGCAAGCTTCCGACTCCAAGCTCTGACATGCTTGGGCGATGGCAACCAGCGAGGTGGAACAGGCGGTTTGAACAGCCACGCTCGGCCCACGCAGGTTCAATTGGTAAGCAACCCGAGTTGCGATGTAATCTTTATCGTTTGAAATCTCCGCGACCAGACTACCGCCTGGAAATGAGTCTGCCAGAGAAGCGCGCAGTTTCGCGTCAGCTGCCAAGCGGGTGAAGATGTAGGTATTCATGTGGCAGCCAGCAAACACCCCGACGCGATTGCGAGTTTCGTCTGGAACGTATCCCGCATCCTCCATCGCATGCCAGCAAACTTCCAAGAACAGCCGGTGTTGCGGATCCATTTCCTGCGCTTGCTTGGGGTAGATACCAAAAAACGCGGCGTCAAAACGATCTGCATCCTTGACAACAGCGCATCTTGCCACGTAGTTCGGCTGGTCCGGTAGTGCGCTATCACGATTGCGCTGCGGTGCTACGGCGGAAATGCCACTGACGCCCCGGGACAGGTTTTCCCAAAAGGCTTCTGCGCTGTGCGCACCAGGAAATCGCCCCGCCATACCGATGACAGCGATGCCACTGAGGTGGCTGGGTTGTTCGCGATGGGTGTCGTTGATCATCGAACTCGGGTACTCAATGCCATCTGTCAAAATGCCCTTCATGATTCCGTCTACTGCTCCTGTTGCCCAGTCTCTCCATCGTAGTTGGCCCCTATCAAAATGCTCGTTTCCCAGTGCGTCATGTTGCCGAAAATGCTCGTTGGGGCACGAAATCTGAGAACAGATCACACAACGAAACTGCGCGTCCGCGGATCGCCAGGGAGTTGTCTGTGGCGCAAGTCACACAGTTCGAAGAAACGGTCAGTTTCTCTCGTTGACGCCACCAGCCGGCAACATCTCGGGGCAGTGCTCGCCAGCCGTCTTGCTGGGCCGCGAGATGTTCCAGGAATTGGCGGTAAACGTCCAACCGCTGCGGTATGTCTAAATAGTCCGGGTGAGTCACTAGCAGCGCCATACCGGAGAGCGACTGAACCAATTTCAGCTTTTCGAACCAGATTCTTGGCGTCGTTTCGCCCAGTGCGATGAGCAGCGTGTGGTCTTGTGGGAGCGTATAAGGCAACTCGACGAATTTGCCTGCGATAAACGGCCACACGCCGCCGACTCCGCCCGGCATGGCCTGGAACGGATCAACGTCAAAGCACGAGGCATCGTAGTCGACGTTCAACGCTTGTAACCAAGCCAGATTGCGATGGACCATCGGAGCCCTAAAACCAGTGCAGCCCATGCGCGCGATCGCTTGGTTGATTCGTGAGGCGCGCCACGCGAACGTTTTGCGTGAAGTGAAGAGTCGACCGTCGTGGTTGTAGCCGTGAACACCTATTTCATGTCCACGATCTTTCAAGTCCGAGAGCAGACCCCGGTCGATCTGATACTTGTGAGGAATGAAGTTCCAGGCCGATCGGAGCCCATACTGCTCCTCGATAGTGGCCAAAGCAGATACCAGCCGACAGCCAGCCTGAGTTTCAACGTCGTGTGTTAGCACCACGGAGTACTCGGCTCCGTCGGGCCAGGGATGGATGACGTGCCTCTCCTGGCCAGAGTGTTGGATGCGCAGCAGGGCTGCGCGGAAAGCAGCCAGAAAGTCTCTCGGTAGATACCAGTCATCAGCCACGTCCATGGCTCGATTGCGTTTGCGTTGCAAAAGCTGTCGCACGGCGAGCGGTATAAACGGTCGCAGGTGGTAGTAGGTCTTGAACTTCTTTGACAACTGCGCAGCCTGTACGTCCATCTCGTAGTGGCTGCGGAGTACGTCGCCCAGCTCTCCGTCAAAGGCAAACTGCAAACGGAGATCTTGAGCGCCGGTCGCGGTCGTGAACGCATTGGCCGGTGAAGCACGCATTCGTGGATATCCTGTCTTGGGCTTACCCGTTGGGAGTTGTTTCAGTGCGGGAAAATGTGTCAGCGATGTGGCCTACCGAGCGGCCAATTCTTGGGGGTTAAGCGACTCTGGCGAATCGACAGACGGTTGAACTTCTTTGATCGACTCTCCGGGAGCGGGTAGCTGGAAAAGCTCTCGATAGAGCGCCTGCAACCGGGTTGCCTGGTGCTGCCATGTCAGCCCATCTTCTATCCTGCTGCGGGCCAGCTTGCCCATGGTTTCTCGTCTGGACGGATCATCCATCAGCCGCTCGATGGCCGCCGCCAATTCGTCCAGGCTGTTGTTGCTGGCATAGAGCGCCGAATCGCCGGCGGTGATCTGATTTTCATGGGTTTTGAAACAAACCGTTGGTTTGCCTAGAGCCATATACTCCATTGTTTTGATGGTGGTGCAGCTGTCGTTGTAAGGGTTGCTCGGGTCGGGTGTTAAACAAATGTCAAACGACGCGATGTGACGTGGAACGTCGCTGAACGGAATCATGCCGGTGAATAGGATCTGCTCAGACAGACCTAACGCTTCGGTCAGTTGCTTTAAGTCCGTCAGGGCCGGCCCGTCTCCTACGATAACCCCCAGGAAGTCCGCGCGATTCCGTTCGGACTTCAAGATCTGTAACGCTCTGACCATGCCGTCGACGCCATCCTGAATTCCAATGACACCCACGTAGCCGATGATCGACTGGTCGGCTCTTTGCAGCCGCTGGAGAGGTTCGACATCGGCCAGAAACAACTCATTAGGACCGTTCCGGACCACATGGCAATGCTCCGGCGTCGCGCCGCAGCGTTCTTGCTGAACGCGCCTCTGAGTCTCGTTGGTGGCGATCAGCCGGTCTGCGTGTCGACATGCGAGACGTTCGAACCAAAGTAGGACGCGATGAACCCACCGGTTGCCATCGCCACCATGCTGAGCTTGATATAGCTCGGGTGACAGGTCGTGATGGTCGAAGACGAATCGCTTTCCAAAAAGCTTGTAAAAGATGGCGATGAGAGCGGTCATGTCAGGTGGGGTGTGGACATGCACGACATCGAATCCGTGCCGGAGCAGGACGAACCAAGAATAGACAAACGTGATGGTCAGGCTGTAAGCGTATTCGAACAGGTAGCCGACGAAGCCGCCAAGTTCCCAAGGCTTGGGATAACGATAGACTTGAACTTCACCAATCCGATCCACCTTTCGATGGCATTCACCGGTTGGGCAGATGATAGTGACGGCGAACCCCGTATCCACCAAGGCTTCCGCTTCGAGCAATACGCGGCAATCGTCTGGAACACTTTCGTTTTCCAGCAACATTAGGACTCGGTATGTTTTGTTCGTTTGCATCATCATCCGCTCTTGGTTGTTCAGTTGTGCCCAACCTCGGCCACTAGCGAAGAAGCCGTTCGGGGTGATGTGTCGATGAATTTCTGTAACCACATCTCGATACTCACCAATCCCCAGATCTCAGTTGCGTAGTCGAAGTAGCCCGACTCGTGATCGCGAATGAGTCGCTCCACATACTTGGGGTCGAACAGTCCGCGCCGCTTCAGGTTGTTGGAGGAGAGTAAATCATGGACCATGTCACGGGCCTCGTTTCTGAGCCACTTGTCGATCGGTATTGGAAAACCTTGCTTTTTCCGATCAATTATCGCCTTGGGAAGCAGCGTTCGCGCGGCCCGCTTGAGCAGGTACTTACGGGTCCGACCTCGCAATTTCATTTGGGTCGGCAGCCCGGCAGCAAACTCGACCAGCTTGTGATCCAGCAATGGCACCCGAGCTTCGAGCGAATTGGCCATGGTCAGCTTGTCACCACGCAGCAGCAGGTAGTCGGCCAACCACATTTTGGAATCGGTGTAAAGCATGCGGTTCAGTGGTGTCGTGGCGTCGCAGCGCCCAAGATGCTCCGCGAAGACGCTGGCAGCGCTGGCGGGCATGGTCGTCTGCGAAGCATCGAGCAACGCACGTTTGGCATCATCGCTGAACATCGGGAACCAGTTGGCTAGCCGAGTTGCTTCGTCTTTGATCGTGAGTGCGTTGATCGCTATTTTTCCACGCCGCATTCCAGGCAGGTTGCGAGCGCCGGAACGAATCCATTTGCCAACGAGAGCGGGAATATAGCGACTCCAGCGCGAGAGTTGCTCTCCTTCGTAGCGGGCATAGCCGGCAAACAGTTCATCGCCCCCCTCGCCGGTAAGTACCATTTTGACGTGTTGCCTGGCCAGCTTGGACACCATATGCGTCGCCACGGTTGCCTGGTCCGCAATGGGTTGATCAAGATGCCACAGTACGGTCTCGGCGTGATCCAAGAAATCCTGTGCGGTGACTTGGAGCGTGTGATGGTCACAACCGAACCGGCTCGCGACTTCCTGCGCGTATGGAAGTTCGTCGGGTTCATCGCCTCCGCCAAATCCTACCGAAAACGTCTTCACCGGCTCACTTTGCGTTTCAGCCATCAACGCGACAATCAGGCTCGAATCGACGCCTCCGCTCAGGAATGCACCGAAAGGCACGTCGCTGCGAAGTCGCAGGCTAACGGATTCCCTTAACAGACGGAGCAACTCCTCGGTGGCGTCTGCTTCATTTCCGGCTGCTTCCGGCTCCTTGAAAGAGATATCCCAGTAACGCCTGATTTGCAGTCGACCGCCACGAACGTGCAGGTGGTGCCCGGGCAGTAACGAGTGGATGCCAGCAAACATCGTGCTTGGCGCTGGAACGTATTTCAGCGAAAGGTATGCGCTGAGCGCCCGATGATCCAAGTTGGGCGAAACAGCGGGGTGCTGTAAAATTGCCTTGATTTCAGAGCCAAAGATGAGCGCTCCATCACACTCGGCGTAATACAGCGGTTTGATGCCCAACCGATCTCGGGCGATAAACAATTCACGTTCCCGTCGATCCCAGACTGCGAGTGCGAACATGCCCCTGAGCTCGTGGACGCACGCTGGTCCAAGCTCTTCGTACAGATGAACAATCACCTCGGTGTCGCTACGGCTGCGGAATTGGTGGCCACGTCGCAGCAAGCCTCCACGCAATTCCCGATAGTTGTAGATCTCGCCGTTAAACACGACTCCATATCGGCCGGATTCGTCAAAGATCGGTTGCTGACCATCAGCGAGATCAATGATGCTCAGCCGGCGCATGCCCATGGCCAGTTCACCATCGATCAGTCGGCCATCTTCGTCTGGGCCTCGATGGACAAGCGATTCGAGCATGCGCTCCAAGATATCAGGAGGTGCCACCAACGCGTCGTCGTAGTTCAAGATTCCGGCGATGCCGCACATGCTTCCTACCTCGTCCTTCTCTGAGGGAGTGTGCCGGCGAGCGGTTGTGTTCCGCCGGTAGGCACTGTGCAGGCGTGCTGGACATCTTGGCGGCCCAGCGCGTGTCGATACTCTGCAACGACGCGATGCGCCACACTCTCGAGGTCTAACTTGCGCTTCAAGATGGCTTGCCTGCCTTCGCATGTCGGCGTTTGCAGCGTTCGCGCTAGCTGCCTACCGATGGCGATGGGATCTCGCGGGCAGATGGAACAACCAGCGACGCCCGTTAGTTGCTCCCGGACGTCTCCGACCGAAACGCCCACGATGGGCACGTTGCATGCCAGGGCTTCTTTGACCACGTTGGGTGAGCCCTCGATCAACGACGTCATGAGCATCGCCTCGCAGGCATTCATGGTGAGAGCAACTCGGGATGGATCCACGCCCCAGAGTGGCAGCAGCCGGATGGGCTGGCCAAGATCTTGCTCGGCGACCGCAATCGATTCCAAAGCCAAGTGATGGCCTTTGCGCGGGTTCTCCGGGTCGCCCGGAAAGAGGACGCATTTTTGCTCCAGTGCCAAACCGACCTCGTTTTTTGCAGCGGTACGATCCATGGGCCTGAAGGCTTCGACGTCGACACCGTTGGGGATGATGGTACACGGAGTGGGTGCCAGGACATCCGCCATCTCCCGGCTCTTCACGATCACTCGATCCATGGATCGGGCGAGCCTGATGTTTGCCGAGACCATCCATTGGCTAAACCACTCGAGGTCCCCTGCGGCACTGTAAGGTGTGCCCAGCAGGTCATCGCCCATGAACGACATCACGATGGGTTGCCGCGCCGCCCCGATCGGTGCCAGCCGGGCCAGCCAGCCGCAGTAGCCGAAGTGCGCGTGGATCAGATCGACATGCTTCGCCAAACGCCGGATGCGCGGAATCACCTGCAGATACTTCAGCTTCGCCATGCCTCGCATGTCCACGATCTGAGTATCAATGCCGAGATCGCGCAGCGACTGGATCTGTCGCGCAGTCGGTGCCATGCTACCCGGGCAGTCCGCCGTGGGCAGTTCCGGACAGATCATCAAGACTCGCATCGCAGGACCTCCGGCGGCGGACTGGTGGCGGAGACCGACGCGTCACTCAGCTCCAATTGAGATCCGCATGACGATGGGCTTCGGTACTGCTGGTGCCAGGCGGCGAAGGCCAGCAGGAGCCAAATCTTGTTGGCGTGGTCGGCTTGGCTCCGTTGATGCTCGTCGAGAATTTTTTGCACGTAGTCACGTGAGAAAATCGAACTGGGCAGGCTGTTCTCGTCACCGAGAGTGTCATGGACAAATTCACGGAGGCGGCCGCGGAACCAGTCGCGCAGCGGAACGCTAAATCCCTGTTTGCCTTTCGAGAGCGTGCGCCGGGGTAACTTGCCACGCATCACTTCGCGGAGAATGTGCTTTCCCTGTCGGCCCCGCAGCTTCACGCGCGAGGGCATTTTCGCAGCCAGCTCAACCACTTGGTGATCCAGCAGCGGCGAACGCACTTCCAACGCATGGGCCATGCTCATCCGATCCACTTTCACCAAGATGTCATCGAGCAGGTAGGAACGGATGTCGATCTCGGTAAGCCGGCTGACCAGATCGCGATCACTGCGCAGCGTCTTCCATAGGCTCTCGGGCAAGTATTGCTCGCCAAGAAAGTCCGCATGTTCGATCGCGTCGCGAGTCAGCAGTTGCCGCAGCTGATTGACATTCCAGACAGACGTTTTATCGCGATAGGCTTGTTCGAAAGGCAGGGCGCTGTCACGCAGCACTTTGGCGATGCGCAGGGCCTGATAGCGCCAACGTCCCGGCAGGCACGATGCGGCGGCACGTGCAACAGCGGGCAACACGTGCCGACCTAGCGCGAACGGTACGTTCTGTCGGTAGGCCTGAGCGAACAAGGCACCGCGATAGGAAGAGTAACCGGCAAATAGTTCGTCGCCTCCGTCTCCGCTAAGAATGACCGTCACGTGCTCTTTGGCAAGTCGCGAGATGTGGTACGTTGGAATGGCGGATGCATCGCCAAAGGGTTCATCGCAGTGGCGGACGATGGAGTTCAACGTTTGGTCGAACGACCCGCTCAAGTCGGTTTCGTTGATCCTTAAAAGATGGTGGTCGGTACCAAAGTGATCTGCAACACGAGCCGCGTCACTGGATTCATCCCATTCATCCCGGTCAAAGCCGACGGTGAATGTTTTCAGTGGTTTCAGGCCAGCCGCATGCGCGTAGGCGACAACGGCGCTCGAATCGAGACCTCCGCTCAAAAAGACTCCCAGCGGTACTTCGCTTTGTAGACGTACCTGGACTGCTTCGGCCAACTGATGGTCCAGCCGCTGAGCCCACTCGGCATCGCTGACCGTTTCATCGGGTTCAAAGTCAACGGACCAATAGCGCTGGACTGAGAATCTTCCGCTGTCATAAACGCCCAAGCTGCCGGCCGGCAGACGATGGATATGGCGATAAATCGTGGTCGGTTCCGGGATATAGGCAAACTGGAGGTAGTGACCGAGAGTTCGATAGTCAGGCTCGCCCAACGATGGCTCGGCTACCAACAAGGATTTCATCTCCGAGCCGAACCAGAATTGCCCATCCCGCTGGGCATAGAAGATTGGTTTTTTTCCTAAGCGGTCGCGAGCGACCAGCAGGCGGTTTCGGCGTTGATCCCAAATGGCCAATCCAAACATGCCTCGCAGGTGGGTTACGCAATCATCGCCGTACTCCTCGTACAGGTGCACCACGACCTCAGCATCTGAGCCGGTCCTGAATCGGTGGCCTCGCGCGCGCAAGTCGTGGCGTAACGATTCAAAATTGTAGATCTCTCCATTGCAGACCCCATGGATGTCGCCAGCCTCGTTGGCGATTGGTTGTTGTCCGCCGGAGACGTCAATGATACTGAGGCGGCGCATGCCGATCCCAGTTGAATCGCGGACCACGTGTCCCGCATCATCCGGGCCACGATGGGTGATCGCGTTGGTCATTCGGAGCAATACCGACTGAATGTCGTTTGCCGAACGAGAGGGATCGATTATGCCAGCGATGCCACACACGGATTAACTGCCTCCTGCGGACGAACCGGTGAACGAGCCGCTCGCATAGGTTGCCTTCATCCTGGCTGCGGTAGAACGTCCTCCGCTCCGATCACGAATAGCACATCGGTAGGCTTCCACCGTCTGCTGTGCCACCACCGCCGGTGAGCAGTCTCGGTCCAGTTTGGCTTTTCCGGCCAAGCCCATGGCATGTCTTAGATTGCTATCCTTTAGCAAGCGAACGATCGCTTCGGCCAGCGCCTGCGGATCGCGCGGAGGAACCAACAAGCCAGTTTTTTCATGGTCCACGCATTCAGACAACGCTCCCACGCGCGTGGCTACCACAGGTTTGCCGTAGTTGTACGCGACCGGCACCACGCCGCTTTGCGTCGCTTCGTTGTATGGCAGCACCACCAAGGCGGATCTCTGGAAGAATCGCGCCCGCTGATGATCGCTGATCCATGCGTTGCGAACGATGAAGTGCTCTGGGTTGTGCATCATCGCTTGGTACCGGCTGAAATCGGCGCCTTCTCCGGCGATCATGATGCGCACATTGGGCAGTTGCTCGGCGATGATCGGTTCTGCAGCGATCAAGTGGTCCAAGCCCTTGTAATCCCAGATTCGCCCAAAGAATAGGACTAAACGCGGATCTTCGGTCTCTGCGTCTGCTTCGAGTATCTCTCCCATGGCGACGTGCGGAATCACGTGCACGTGGTCATCCGGCAGTCCGAACAGTCCGCTGACTTGGCTTGCCAGAGCTTCGCCATGCACGATTACGTGGTCCGCCTGCCTAAAACCGTAGTCCATCAGCCACTGAGGCGTTTTTTGCGAAACGGTATCACCGGCATGATGTCTTGGGTCGTGGATCGTGACCACGAGCGGGTACTGTTTCAGCGAGTTGAGTGCCGTATTGAACCACATGTGGCCTTGCTGCAAGTGAACGACATCGGGTGAGAACTCGGCGATTCGGCGTAAGATCTTGCGGATCGAGTGCAGCTGACGAACCGGTTGCCGCAGTCTGGGTTTTTTGAACGCGTAGTGTTGAACGTTGGGAGAAATCGCGTATTTCTGATCCTGGCCGACGGCGCGAGGCATGACCAGCAGCACGTCGTGTTCTGCCGATAACGCGTTGACGTGCAACGAGCTGTATTCTTCAAAGTCGTAGGTGATCCAAGCGATTTTCATGAGCACGTCGCCTCCAAGAGGGCGTCTGGTGTGGCTGAATCTCTTCCTCGGGCAATCTGCTTCTCGTGGCCTTCGGGCGTTGCCAGTTCATGAAGCCGAAGCCAGGCAAGCGTCATTGCCAAGCCTCGATCGATATCGAACATCGGTTCGTATTGCAGCAACCGGCGGGCCTTGGAATCGGTGTAGACGGCCTGCCGACTGAACAGGTTGTTCAACTCGTCTCCACTAGGCGTCGATTTGAGTTCGCCTTTGATCCGCTTCATCACTCGGCTCGCAAATCCGCCGCGCAGATAGATTTCCATCAGCTGGTCTTCGTAGCGTTCGAGGATTTTGTCGGCCACCAAGTCGACCCAGTCCATGACCTTGGTTCTTAACCACGATTGGGTCGCTGAGATACTGGGCAATGGTGGAAGGTCAAGGACCTCGTTAAAACGCTGGAAGTACTCGTTCCAGCTTAGGCGGTCCGGGCCGGATACATTGAACGTTTCGCCTCGAGCCGCATCGCAAGTCAATGACAAGAAAATAGCTTGAACGAGATCGTCAACGTAGATTAGGTTGGCCATGCCTTCGCCGCGCTGGTCGAAGGTGCCCCAGTTGCCCGATAGCAAACGCTGGGCGATATCCATGGACCAGGAGGTACTGAAGGGCCCGTAGATCAACGACGGGCGGAGAATGGTCGTTGCCAGGCTGTGGCTGTCAAACGAGCGACACAGGTCTTCTGCCTCAATCTTGGCATCGCCGTACAGTCGCCCCGTTTTCGCCGTCGGAGCGGACTCCTGGATTTCGCCGCGTACATTCGGCCCGTAGACTTCCGCTGTGCTGAGGAATACAAAACGGTCGATGCCGTGACGCGCCGCGGCTTCAAGCAAGTTCCGGGTGCCACCGACGATCGATTCCCGGTCATCAGTCTTGGCACAGTGAACGATCGCATCGACCGACCTGGCGGCTTGATCCACCTGGTGAGGGTCGCAGATATCGCAGAGGGTCACCTCGACCGCCTGGCGAGCAACCCGCGCGGCTCGAGACCAATGGCGAATAGCGGCGACGGGCGTCGCCAGCTTGCCGAGCGATAGCAACTCGACCACGCGACCGCCAAGGAAGCCGGATGCGCCTGTCACGAGAACACGCCTCGGTTTGCCCTGGGGAGCCTGCTGCCAACTCGCCGGCGTGGGGGGGCCTATCGAGGAGTCGTTGGCGCTAACGGCGTCATTCCACGGCATCGAATAACGCTGTGCGCCGTCGTAAGCGGCCTGCAACAACTCGATCGTCGCCAGCGTACTCTCGCCCGAAACGGTCGGTTCGACGCCCTCTTCGATCACTCGCACGAAGTTGTTCAGCATGGGAACAGCAAAATCATGATACTTCCGCCGCCTACTGCCACAGCGCAGCCGCTGCTGCCGCCCATCTTTGAATCGGATCGTCAGGTCAGCCCAATCCTCGGCCTGTGCCTGGATCGAGCCGAGTGAACCGATGATCTCAAATCCATTCGCCAATCGGCCAAGTCGACTAACTTTGAGTTCGATATCGCATGCACCATGCCGCAGCCGGACGGTGGCCAACGCCTCGGGACCACAATCTGAGTCGTTGAGTGACTCGACCAATTCCGGCTTGCCGCCAAGCCAATAGCAAACGGTGTCCAACAGGTGAACGCCGGTATCCGACCAGGCTCCCTTGGCCCCGAGCGTGAAATGGTGGGGCGATGCCGCGGGCCAATCGAATTCGACTCCATCGTGATAAGTAATGCGGTGCAGTTCGCCCAATGTTCCTGCAGCGATCAACTCTCGGATTTTCTGATAAGTCGGAAAGAAACGACGGGTCTGATTGACTGCCAGAGTCACCCGATTGTCACGTGCGGTATGAACCAAATCACGTGTTTCATCGATCGATTCGGTCAGCGGCTTCTCGCAAAGAACATGAATGTTTTGCTCCAAGAACCACTTGGCAATCCGGTGGTGAAGAGCAGGGGGGGCAGCCACGATCACGCCGTCAACCTGCCCCGCCATTTCGCGATAATCGGTTACCGAATCAGCGACGGAGAATTGTTGACTCATGAGGGCTAGACGCTCGTCGTTGGGATCTGCCAATACGATGCCCTGAGATGTCTTATTGCAAGCAGCCAACGCGGGCAAATGGTAGAGTTCCGCGATGGCGCCGCAGCCGACGACTCCGATTCGAATAGTCTTTCCACCAGTCAAGACGCAACCCTCGATAGAAAAGTAGTTTGCAAGAACCGCAGATCTTGGATGCGAACTGCCCCCACAAGGAACAGCAGGGGCATGTAGACGGCGACGCTAATCAGGCCCAGCAACAACCAGGGTTGCTCGCGTCCAAGGTAGATGGCTACGCCAAGACCCGCTGCGGCCACTAGCGCACGGATTCCGACCAGAATGGTCGCGATTATTTCTTTCCGAGGCATCGCAAACATCAGGTAGCAGCAGGTAGCCACCATTCCCCCAAGGACAGTGCCGAGTGCCGCTCCGACCGCGCCATATCGCACGACGAGTAGGTAGGTTGCGACTGAGTTGACGACCAGGCTGATTGCGGCGACATGCATCGATCGATGTTGCTTACCCTGCGCGAACAGAGCGTGGCTCAGGAACGGATTCAGAAATTCGATCAGCAGGACCCAGATTAGCACTTGCAGTACTGGTGCAGCGGGTGTGTACTCGTCGCTAAAGAGCAGGTCAACGATGCGGTCCGGAAGCACGGAAACGCCAGCGATCGCTGGCAACGCAAGCGTGCACATAATGCGGATGGTATGACGATAAAGACGATTGAAGGCGCTCCGAGACTGGACGTACATCCGCGACATGACGGGAAACACGGCTGTCGTATAACTCTTGGCAACGACCGTTCCCAGCCGTACCACTTTCCAAGCGGCGCTATAGAGTCCGACAGCGACTTCACCAGAGATCCACGACAGCACCAGAACATCCAGATTGGTGTAAATAGTCGCCATCCAGTTTTCGGCTGCAAAGACTCGCCAACGCCTAAAGAACCGAAGACATCGCCTTCGGCTGAAACGCCACTGAGGCTTCGTGAGCCGACGAAGGCCGACGATGTAGACAGCCAGCAAGACGCAGCGCACGACCAACAGCACCCACAGCAGCGCGAGAATGCCGTAGCCCTGCATCAATACAACGAAGCTGAGTACGATGCGCGAGAGACTTTCAATTGCGGTACCGGCTGTCACAAATTCGGCACGTTCTCGCGCGATGAAGACAGCTTCCAGGACCAGGCAGATGGATGCGGGGACCAGCGCCAGGGAGGCAATGATAATGGCCTGAATCGTGTCATCGGAATAGTTGAACAGCTGGCCGAACAATACCATGACTGCGGGAGCACCGGCGCACAGGATCAATACCAGCACGATCGCAGACGTCAGCAACTGGTTCAGATGACGTGGCCAGCGAGCAATGTCGCGCGTCAGCAGAATGCCGACTGCCGTGGCGGTGAGGCTGAGGAAGAGTTCGAAATAGTGAATCGCGATGGAGTACTTGCCGAACCTCTCAACGCCCAGGATCGCAGCACAATACAGCACAAAGGCGAAGCTGGCGACCATGCGGGTCATCGTGCCCGTTAGCAACATCGCAGTATTTTTGGAGGTACGAACAATCGTGCTGACCGCCATTAGACTGCGCCTCCCTGCGAAGTCATCTGCCGAAACGACGGGGCCGGCGACGCGCCGAGAGTCTCTTGACGTCCCAGTTCGTAGACGGCGGCGACCATACCGAGTACCGCCCACAAAGTCTGTACCTGAGTGCGCGAATTGAAGACATCGACGAACATATGTAACATATGACCGACAACGGCGGCGGCGAGTGCCAGGCCGATCGGTGCCAACAGTCGGTCGTGGCGCAGCCAAGTGAGGACGCCTTGTCGTATTCCGTTAAATAGAACCAGCAGAAACGTGGCCAAGCCCGCAATGCCGGTCTCGATCCAGACCAACAGGTACTTGCAGTGAATCGTGTAGTACCATTCCGAACGGTATGCTCCTTGGTCGGCGTACTTCTGGCCTGCCAGATGGCAATTGCCGGCGCCATAGCCAAACAGGGGCTGATCATTGATCATCTCCAGAGCAATCGCAGCGTGATGCTTTCTGGCGATGGCAGATCCACCGTCGTCACCGCGCACACGTTTCTCGATAACTCGCATTAGCGGGTAGGCACAGATGCCGGCCAGCAGCACGGCAACGAACAAGGTCCACTTGGGTAGCCAGCCGCGCATCAGCAGCGCTCCGCCGATAAGAGTGCCTCCAAGGACGGTGGTCAGAATGGCGCCCCGCGTCTGAGTCAGTAGAATCGCGAAAAGCCCGCAGCCGGTAGCCAGGGCTGCCAGCTGACGGGTGCGCCGAGAGACGGTTAGCATGGTCAGGGTTGCGACCGGCAATACCGTGATGGCCAATACACTTCCAGCCAAAACCGGCGATTGCATCGAGCCCGCCGGGCGTCCGTCCTCCCAAACGGATAACAAGATCGGGCCGACCTGAGTCTCCTCGCCTGGCGTACCGGTCAGGACAAGCCCAAAGATCAAGAAGCTCTGAATGAGCAATGAGCCGGCAAAAACAAGGAGACTAAAAATGAGATCTTCCCGCGTCTGAATCCGGTTCGCCATGTAAAAGAAAAGCGCATAGGCCTGGAGCAGTAGAACCAGGTCGAAGACCGACAATAGTGGCAGCGGCGCGGCCACGATGCTGACGGCGACCGATACCAGGTAGGCCAACATCGGAACGCCAAAGACGGTAGATCGCGAGCAAGGCTGGCGCCGTATCGCGGCACCCGCGAACCACAGCCAGTAGAGCACTACCAGGCAGCACGTGGTGATGGAGACATTGATCCCACCCACCGCACCGAGGTCTGCGTCACGCTCGTGGAATAGGAAGTATTTGTCGATTTGCAGAGGGATTTCAACGAGACCCACACATAACGCGGCACGTTCGAGTCTCGATAACCTCAGCGAGGAACGAGACACGAGTGTCTGCTGGTGAAGGCCGGTTGTTGAGATCGCAATAGACATAGTTGAGTTGAGCGAATGAGCCAGTGGTAGGTCTAGGCTTGAGACGCGACGTATCTCCCGATCCAACGAGGCAGATAGTGTCTGGTCTTGTTGAGCACAATTCCAAGCACGAGCGAGTCACGTTCGGATAGCCGTCGCAGCAGGCGGCCTGCTTGAGCTGCTCCCGTTCTCTCCGATTCAACCACCACCAGAATGCTGTCCAGGTGTTGAGCCAACGCGATGGCATAATCGGGTTGGTTGGCTGGTGGCAAGTCGACGATTAGAAGATCGGAGTCTTGCTGAAATGCTTCAAGCGCTTGAACGATCTCATCCGGATTGACGCTGGTTCGCCGATTCGCCGAGGGGCCCGAGCATGAGATCAGCTCGACGTTTGAGTGCGCCGAATGTTGGACGCAGTCGTCGTGCGAGGCGTCGCCACTGACCAGCTCCGCCAGACCCGGTGCTCCGTTCAGGTCAAACGCCTTGGAGATAGTGCGGCTCTGAGAATCAGCATCTACCAATGTCGTTTTCAGCCCGCAGTCCTCGCTGCTGGCTATAGCCAAAGAGGCAGCCAGGGTGCTGGCACCACATCCAGCGTCGACACCCATGATTCCCAACGAGCGGCCACGTGTCTGGCCACCGTGGCGATGGCCTCTGGAAAGGAGAATTTCCGAGATGATGACTCGGCATTCTTGACGGAGCAAGTGGTGCGTTATCTTCCCTCCGCAGACCAGCTGTTTGATCCTCGGTATTTGCGACACGACAGGATATTGAAGATGAGATTGAACGTGTTCAGCTGTACGAAGCGTTCTCGAGCCCGCTTCGCGTAAGAAGGCCAATCCAATTCCGCCGATTAAACCTAGGACGGCGAAACCAACCGCCAGCAGCCTTTTCCTGGGGCTGACTGGCCGCTCGACAAAAGTCGCCGGCTGGAAAGCACTGATATTGGAGATGCGTTGAGACTGTAGTTCGTCAATCACGCGAGCTTCTTCGCGTTTTTCCTGCAGCACGTGGAGGCTCGTTTCCATCAAGGCAATGTTGCGATCCATTTGCATCAGCTGCTGTTCGAAGTCCAGCAACTGGTCGATTTGGAGCTCCGTTTCGGCGTGTTGTTCTTCTTTTTCCGCGAGGATCGATCCCAGGCCCACGGCCTTGGTCTGCAGTTTCTGAAGGTCTTCTTGCATTCGCCGTTTGACTGGATTGGGGGTGGTACTCTCGTCAACCCGCTCGCTTTGGAGATTCGCCAGGATATCGCGAGCCCCCTGCAGTTGCTCTCGCGTCTGGACCAGTTTCTCGTGGTTGTCCGTGTAGATGGCTGCATAACTTTTCTCTTGCAGTTCCAACTCGTAGACTCTTTGACGCATGCCGCTCCAGGTCGTATCCGAAATTTCTTGCCTGGCGGATACGATCTCGTCGTCGGCCGCTGCGACTTTGCCTTTCAGGTCATCAATCTCTGCTTTGGTCTGCTGAAGTTCGCCCCGGGCAACATGGATGTCGCGATCGATTGCGGACAGTTGGTCTTTCAGCAGGCCACGGTTGGTTTCGATGGAGACAATCTTTCGCTGCTGCATAAACTTGCGTCGTTTCTCAACCTGCTCATTCAGCTTGGCTTCGGAAGCTGCGGACTGCTCTTGAAAGAACTTTTGAGAGCCTTCGGTCTTGGAGACTTGGAGATGCTGATCGAGAAACGTCCTGGTAATCTCTTGCGCGATCGCTTGAGCCATCTCCGGTGTCTTCGACTCCGCATGGATCGTAATCACCGTGGATTTCTTGGGGGCGTGAATGGTGACCGTGGACTGCAAGCGGCGGACAGCCATTTCATGATCACTGATGGCATCTTTGACGCCGGTCGTTCGCAAGCAGTAGTCGAGAGCATCGCTGACATGGCGTCTGGCAGATTCCAAGGTCGTCTCCGGCCGGGGACTTCCATTTTGGGGCGGCAGCGTACCGTCGAGGATGGCAGCTGCGCCGATCGCAGCAACCGCTCTCTGGGCCACTTGCCGACTACTCAAGACCTCGAGAGCCGAGTTGATTTCTTCCTCCTGCGTCTTCTGCAGCATGAGGGTTGGGCTGGTAGTTGCGGTTGGATCGAGTGAAACGCTTTCACGTCCAACCCGGACCATCAGCTTGGCTTCTGACTCATACTTACGAGGCCAGATGAGCAGCGCCAACCAGCCCAAGCCAAGACACGAGATCAAGCAGGTGAGTATGAGCCGCTTGTGAATGAATGGGATCTCAAGATAGGCGGCCAAGTCAGTGCCGTGGCTGGTCTCCACCATCTGCCAGCGCGCCGACGTCTTCGTGGCGGTGACCGGAGCAATGCTGACATCGCGGGTCGAGGCTGCGGAGGATTTATCGCTTTGGGACAATTGCTGCTTGGAAACATTCATCGGAAGGCTACCTCCTCCGGCGCAAACGCACGAACCGCATTGGCGACGGTCGCCACCTGCTGGCGTGTCATCTCCGGGAACATTGGCAGTGACAATATTTCGTTGGCGACTTCGCTGCACAATGGAAGACCGTACGGAACAGTCGCTGAATCTCGCATCGGTGCGGCCAAGGAAAGGGGGTGCGGATAATGGATGCCGCAGTGAATGCCTTGCTCGGCCAGGGATGCCAGGACCTGATCACGCCGCCGATGGCGAACGACATACAAGTGGTAGACGTGACGAACTCCGTCGCGCTCTTCGGGTAGCAGCAGCTGGGTGTCCGCGAGTTCCTCGCGATACCAGGCTGCGACCTGGCGACGCTTCTCCGTCCAGCATTCGATGTGCTGCATTTTGGACAGCAGCACGCAGGCTTGCAGCGTATCCAGTCGGCAGTTGTATCCGAGCAAGTCGTGGCGGTTCTTCACTTTTTGGCCGTAATTTCGCAACAACCGGATTTTATCGGCGACCTCCGGATCGTTCGTTACCACCGCGCCACCGTCTCCGAACGCACCCAAGTTTTTTCCGGGATAAAAGCTGAAGCATCCGATGTCACCGAAGGAGCCGCAACGCTGGCCGCCGATTTCTGCTCCGTGAGCCTGTGCGGCGTCTTCAATGATCCTCAGGCCGTGTCGATCGGCTATTTCTCGTATCGCCGCCATCTGCGCCGGCTGACCGTACAAATGGACCGGGATGATAGCGCGGGACCGGTCGGTGATCGCGTGCTCGATCAGGTCAGGATCGATATTGAAGTCCGCCGGATCGATGTCGACCAGAACCGGACGAGCGCCTGAGTAGGCGATCGCGAAAGCAGTCGCTGCGAATGAGTTGCCGGCGGTGATCACTTCATCGCCTTCGCCGATTCCCAAGGCCCGCAAGGCCATGTGCAGCGCGTCGGTACCGTTTCCCAAACCGATGCAGTGGTCGGTACCACAGTAACCGGCAAACTGCTCTTCGAATTCCCGCACCTCTTGGCCCAGGATGTACCGCGCAGAATCGATGACGTCGGCCATGCGTCTCAGCACGTCTTCCTTAATCTGGCGAGACTGTTGTACGAGATCGACCAGAGGAATCGGAGAGGAATTGTCTTTGTGAACCATGCTTTTGGCGATAGCTTCTAGTGTTGGATGTTCGCGTCGATATCTGGAGGCAGGGTCTTCCCGGAGACCAAGCATCGCATTGGTAAGGAGTAGATCTGTGGGCGCTGCTGCGCTTTGGTTGCGAACTGTGGATGTGTCATGAATTTCGCAAGCCTGTTAGGTGGTTGCCTGGACCGATTTTGCCCGGGAGCTCGCCATTTCGCCGCAGTGCTCGCAATCAGTCGTGCTGAACGGTCCGGTCAGTTTCCAGCCGCAAGTACAGACGTCGCCTACTTTTTTTGCCGGGCAGCCCATAACGAGGCTGAAGGGGGGAACGCTCCGTGTGACTACGGACCCGGCGGCAATCATGGAAAACTCGCCCAGCTCGATGCCGGGGCAGATGGTTGCCGCCGCTCCGATCGAGCATCCCCGACGCACGACGGTCCGCTCCAGCCATAACGCTCGGGTAGCGTACCGCCGACGTGCAGACGCCATTCGCGGCGAGCGAGGATGACGATCGTTGGTAAACGTAACGCGCGGTCCAACGAAAACGTCGTCCTCGATCGTGATACCGTCCCACACGCAAACGTGGTTCTTGAGCGTCACGTTATCTCCGACGACAGCTCCGCCTTCGACAAAAGCGTGATCTCCGATGTGAACGTGCCTACCGACGCTGGCCCCGGAGAGAATGTGGGCATAGGCCCAGACGTGGGTGCCGGACCCAATCTCGTCGGTCTCGATGATGGCGGTCGGGTGGAACATGGTCAGATGAATATTTTTTAGTGTCGAGAAAAACAGGATTCGAGTATTTGTGATCGCCTCTGGCTAGACACTCGCTGACGCCAGCTCGATCGGTTGTCCGTCACGTAGCAGCGAGCTATTTGCCGCCTCAAGGACTTCCACGACCTGGAGTCCATTGATACCGTCAGTCAGCGGAACATCGCCTTCGCTGATGCAGCGGATGAACTCGGCGCATTCCGCCTTGAGCGGCTCACGTTCCTGAATGAACGGGCTGTAACTTCCGCCATAACGGTAGGCGAGTTGGAAATCGGCAAAGTCTCCGCTCGAACTCGCTGGCGTGTCGATTCCTTTATCGAAGATCTTGATCTTTTCTTGATCGAGGTCGTCGTAAACGGCCATCTTCTTGTCGCCGACCACCGTCAGGACACGCTCCTTGCGTGGGTCCAGCCAACTGACGTGAACCATGCCCATGCGATTCCCCGCGAACTTCATCGTTAGGTTGCAGACGTCGTGAATACCTGGACTAAGGCGATCGAAACCCGAGCAGGCGACCGTCTCGGGCTGCTGGTCGAGCAAGTAGAGCATCATGGAAATGTCGTGAGGCGCCAGATCATACAACGCACTGACATCTTTACGGACCGGGCCGAGATTCAGACGACGACTGCTGATGTAACTGATATTGCCCAACTCGCCCGAGGCAATGATCTCACGCAGCTTGATCACCGGTGCGGAGTGAAGAAATACGTGGCCCACGAAGAGCGTGCGATTTCGGACATTGGCCGCGTCAATTAACTTGCGACACTGCGCTGACGTCTGCGCGAGAGGTTTTTCTACCAATACGTGCAAGTCATGTTCGAGAGCTTTCATCGAAAGCTCAAAGTGCGATGCCGTGGGAGTGGCGATGACCACGGCGTCTACCAAGTCGCGATCCAGCAAGGCATCAAAATTTTCAATCGGGTACACACCCGGGAAATGGTCTTTGATACGAAGCAGCTGATCATAATTCTGATCGCAGACCGTCGTGACCTTGCAGTTCTCCAAGTCAGAGAAACAACGAACGAGATTCGGGCCCCAATATCCCAAACCAACGATGCCAACGCGAATCATAGGGTTCCACTCTGTGCTTGGAAGTTAAGGAAGCTACTCGTTGCTTTCGACAAGTAGGATGTAAACGGTCTTGAACAGAATCCACAGATCTTGTGGAAGCGATTGATGTTCGATGTAGCGAATGTCCAATTCGATCATTTGCTCGAAGCTGAGATTATTTTTTCCACTGACCTGCCATAGCCCGGTCATTCCCGGCAGAACTTCAAACCGCCGCAATTGCCCGGCCTGATAGTCTTCAATCCCCAGAACGTCGGGCCGGGGGCCAACCAGGCTCATATTTCCCAGTAAGACGTTCAGAATCTGGGGCAGCTCATCCAGCGATGTACGGCGCAACCAGTTGCCACCGGGAATCAGACTGTCCGAATGGTCCGGCTTTTTTATGGGGCCGTCAGCTTCCGATCGACTGGCTACGTAGTCGCGATGTTCCCGATCACGACTGATCCTGGGGACGTGCATCGTGCGAAACTTGTAGATGCGGAAGTACTCGCCACCGTGGCCAATTCTGGACTGCACAAACAGGACTGGCCCTCGCGACACCACTTTGATGTACAGCGCGATCAGAATCAGAATCGGCAGTAGCGGCGGAGTGAGAAGCAGGACGCCAATCCAGTCCAGGCCGCGTTTCCAGTTCGGGGGGCGGCGCGCGGGAATCTGAGGCGCTGCCAGCGGAGGCTGGTGCGCCGGGCCGCTTGAGACCACTTGGCGATCCGGTGGTTGCAGATGCTGGTTTTGGGGGGGGCTGGTTGTAGACGGGGATGGCACGATAGGTGAAATATCTCTCCAGCTGCAGTGTGGATCCGATGGCTCAGGTTCGACGGAAAACTCGATTTCCTTCACAAACGCTTGCGTTTGACCGCTGAGGGAATCACGATGAGCTTCTCTAGACAGTCCGAGAAACCATGGGGCTGACGCCTCCTGGCTTCAGAAGTTTTTTGAAATCGTTGCCGAACCCGTGCTAAAACCCGCCGTCGAAGGCTTATCAGCCGTTGCCGAGCCAGACTACGAGATGCTCAGAGACGAGGTCACGCGTCTGTTCGCCCAGCTGCGACCGGAGATCAAGCAACTGGTCGAACGGCATCTGGACCGCCGTATTCGCAGGCGAATTGGTGCCTCCGATGTCGTGCAGAGCGCCTTTTTGGATGCCAATGACCGACTCGCCCGGTTTCTTTGCGAGCGCCCTATGGCCGTCAGATCCTGGCTATTCTTTCTGGCAAAAATGAAAACGCTAGAGACGAATCAGCATCATCTCGCTAGCCAGAAGCGGAGTGCCAAGCGGGAGGCCGAATACGGGTCCGGTGTGGACAAAATGTCAGATCGGGCCAGTTCGCCAAGTCAGGTGTTGTCCAAACAGGAGACTCAGCAACGATTACTGCAATGCATCGAGCTTCTGCCCACCCACTATCGCCAAGTCATCGAGTTGCGGCACATCAACTCATATACGAATCAAGAGGTGAGCGAGATTTTGAAGATCTCTCAAAACGCGGCCAGCAAACTGTATATTCGAGCTGTCGGGCAACTGCAGCGGAAGCTGGCCAGTCGCTGAGCGCCGCGGGGCAGATTAGCTGGAATCATCTTAGTTCGGATTATCAGCGTTTTTGGTAGAGTGTCGCTGGTCGCCAACCATGAGATTCGAGGAGGTTGTGCAGCTTTTAGGGTTGTGAGATGCGAACTATCGATGAGCTCTCTCCCGGCCATAGCTGACATTTCATCACGGCGGCTGCATCTTCGGACGAACGCTTTAGCCGGTTGCAGACGCGTTCCGAACGAACGTTTTCCAGCTGGAATAGCGTGGATCGTCCAGCGGAATCGACATCGCCGGGTTGCTGCGGGGTTTGGTCGGATGCGATAGCAACTTCATGCCAGCCTGAGCCGGAGTGCGTCCCCCTTTGCGCGAGTTGCACTGCATGCAACTACAGACAATGTTCTCCCAGGTCGTTTTGCCTCCCATCGACCGTGGAATCACGTGATCGAGGCTGAGTTGGCTCAGCGGACGGACCTGGCCGCAGTACTGGCAGCAATGATCGTCGCGTGCGAACAGGTTTTTGCGGTTGAAACGGACGGTCGTTTGGGGGAGTTTGTCGTACCGGGTCAGGCGTACGATACGCGGAACTTGCAGTTCAAAATTAACTGCCTGCAGATAGTCTTCATCCGGTTGCTTTTCCAGAGCGTAGAACTGGCTGACTTCGCACCACGCATCGAAATCGTAATTCGAGTACTGCCCATCTTCGATAGTGATGACTTCCGCACAGCCCCTGTACAACAACGTCATCGAGCGGCGAACGTTGACGACACGTATGGCCATATAAAATCGATTTAGGACCAGCACACTGCATCCGAGCGCGGTACCTTCGGTCATCAGTCCCCTCCTAAGTGACTACTATTAGAGAACCTTATTGTACTCCAGCACAACTCGAGAAACCACAAGTGGGCCACCTGGAGCCAGTTTTGGGGTACGAGCGTCCTGCCCAACCTAGAGGAATGCCTGGGAGTTTAAGCTCGGTAGCAGTAAAGAACCAGTTAAGATTCCATGCTAGCCACCAGACGATGCTCGTCTATCCATCTCGGCTCGGCCCAGTGCGAGGAGCATGGATTTGGGCGAGTCCGAACTCAATTTCCTCCGATTCGGTGTCGAATACCGACTTTTGCCCGTGGCGGCGTAGCCGGTGGCCGGGTCACACCTGCCGACTGTACGCAAGCACTCAAGGTGAGCCGGAGATGGGCGACTCCGAAGGCGACTAGCCTGGGCTACTTGGAACTGGGGGCCGTCGACGCCTGGCTCGGCAAGCACGACGTCCTGAAATCAACGGCCAGTTACCTTGACCATGTTTCTGGTCGCATCGACAATCGAACGTTGGTTTTAAAGCAAGATCGATCCATGAGAACGTAGGGCGGTTGTTGGCGATGGGTACCGTTGAATCAAAACTAGAGATTTCCGCACAGGTGCCAGACGCTCATGGGCGTTTTGGCGAATTCGGCGGGAGATTCGTGCCGGAAACGCTGACGCGCGCCCTGGATGAATTAGAGTCTGAGTACGCTTCTGCAAAAAATGATCCCAAGTTTGCCTCAGAGCTCGAACACCTGTTGAAAACGTTTGTCGGTCGACCATCGCCCCTGTACTACGCTCGCCGGTTGAGTGAGTTATCTGGGGGGGCTCAGATCTGGTTTAAACGCGAAGACTTAAATCACACCGGTGCTCACAAAATCAACAATACGCTCGGTCAGGCGCTGCTGACATTGCGAATGGGCAAAAAGCGGGTGATCGCAGAGACGGGCGCGGGGCAACATGGTGTGGCCAGCGCGACGGCTTGTGCTCACTTTGGGCTTCCCTGCGTTGTGTACATGGGAGAGGAAGACGTTCGACGGCAGAAGCCCAACGTGTTCAGTATGAAGCTGATGGGGGCGGAAGTCCGTCCGGTTTCGAGCGGTTCGAAGACCTTGCGGGACGCCGTGAACGAGGCGATGCGCGACTGGATGGCATCGGTCGAGACCACGCACTATATCATTGGTTCAGTCATTGGCCCCCATCCGTTTCCAATGATGGTTAGAGATTTTCAGTCGGTGATCGGAAGGGAAGCCCGAGGGCAAGCGCTGGACACGTTCGAGCGGTTACCCGACACCATTGTGGCCTGTGTGGGAGGCGGTTCGAATGCCGCAGGCATGTTCTATCCATTCATCGAAGACGCGGAGGTTCGATTGGTGGGAGTGGAGGCGGGTGGCTTGTCGGCTAAGCCTGGAGAAAACGCTTCGCCGCTATCTCATGGCGCACCGGGAGTACTGCACGGAAGTCTGAGCTACGTGATGCAAGACGAAGATGGTCAGACATCGCCGGTTCACTCCGTATCGGCGGGGCTCGATTACCCTGGTGTTGGACCAGAGCATAGCTACTGGAAAGATACGCAGCGCGTTGAATACACCGAATGCCAGGATAACGCCGCGTTGGACGCGTTCGATCACGTGGCGAAGACGGAGGGGATACTGCCGGCGCTCGAGTCATCCCATGCGGTGGCCAAGGCAATGCAGCTCGCTTCGTCCATGGACCCCGAGCAGATTGTCCTGGTATGTCTCAGTGGCCGAGGTGACAAAGATGCCGCCGAGATCGCCAGGCTCAAGGGGCAAGACGCCTAGGTTGTCTTCGAATCGAGGACTTCGGGGCTGAAACGCTGCCCCTCTTTCCGCCGCCTGCGTGAGAGCCTCCTTCATCTTCATATCCCTACTAGCAGGAAACTATGTCAGCCATTGATGAACGATTTGCCGAGCTGCGAGCAGCCGGCAAGAAAGCATTTTTGCCGTTCGTAACTGCCGGCGATCCCTCTTTGGAAATGACCGCGCGTTTGCTTGAGAGGCTTTCCGAATGTGGTTGCGCGATGGCGGAAGTTGGGATTCCCTACAGTGATCCCATCGCGGATGGGCCGATCATTCAGGCGTCGTATACTCGTGCGCTGGACGCAGGCACCAGGCTTCACGATATTTTTTCAACTATTTCCGACGTGTCACCCAGATTGGCGATGCCTCTGGTTTCGATGGTTAGTTACTCAATTATCCAGCGGCTGGGCGCCCAGAGGTACGTAGCGGACGCGCTGGCCGCAGGGTTTTCCGGAGCGATTGTTCCCGATCTTCTCGTAGAAGAAGCCGATGCGCTGCGTACGTTGTGCCGGGAGCAAGAATTCAGTTTGATTCACCTGGTCACTCCGACGACGCCTCAAGAGCGGATGCTGCGGAT
>JANQJJ010000516.1 GCA_028281725.1 Pirellulaceae bacterium
GTTTTGACGCCCAGCGGAACCGGCTTGAAATCACGAGAGAGCGCGGAGGCTCGCAAGGCGTCCAAGTCCTGACCGGCCAGATCCATCAATCGGATTGCAGCCGCCTCGGTGATCCAGCCGTTGAGATCGGTTCGTGGACCTTCGGCATCGGCTAGCTCAAATTCTTCACTACTCCAGGAGGTTTGCACGACTTGATACGGGTAGCCGGCTGAGGCCGTCGTGTGAATGATCAACGCTCCAGCTGCACCCTGTTTGGCGGCCACTTCGTATTTGGTGTCCCATCTTCCGTAAACCAGGCGTCGTCGGCCCGCGAACAGATTGGGATCATCCTCGGGGTCGTTGTTCATGATGACCAGAACCTTGCCCTGGACGTCCACGTCCTTGTAGTCATCCCAATCGTACTCGGGAGCTTGAATACCGTAGCCGACGAAGACCAGTTCGGCGTCGGCAAACGAGACATGCGACTCCGGCTTGCCACTGACGGCCATCAGGTCGTCGTGATGGCGCAGAGTCAAAGTCCGGCCGTCCTTGGTGAAATCAAAGGTCTCCGGTGGCTGCGTCGTGACACCCACCAGAGGCACCGGTTGAAACCAGCTACCCTCGTCGCCTGCAGGCTGAATGCCGAGTGAGGCGAGTTCCGTTGCCACATACAGTTGGGCGAGCTTATCACCGCGTGATCCCGGACCACGCCCCTCGAGCAGATCGTCTGCGAGAAACTGAATATGGCTTCGCAAAACAGTTTCGTCGACGATTTCTTCTGCTGCTCGCGCAGCGGGAGACGGTTCCCAGGAAGACGTTTGAGCCCAGCTGACGGCAGGCACGGGCAGAGCTAGCGTCGTCGCGACCAGGGTGAGAATCATTCGGCGCAGGATCATCGTAGGAAACTCCGTGGTAAGCTTCTCGCCCGCGGTGTCCGCTTGCATTTCGGTGCCGGCAACGGTGGCACCGAGAGAAGACGGACACATAAGCAGGCAACTCTGTTACAACATAGCGTGAATCGCGTGCGTCTCAATGCTGCCGTACACCACAATTCAACTCAGTCGGCAAAAATACTCTCCCAATCCCGGTTAGGCGTGGTCCTATGGCAGTCAGGTTCGAGTTCGATGACAGCAATGCTCTGACGATCTTCACCTCGCTAAGGCGATTTTGCTGGACGTGTGCCCTGGGTGTGTTGGGGGCTTGTCTTGGCGATGCTCCGATCTACGCTGGGCCGATTCAAACGAATGCTGAGCAAGCCGGTGACCTGCCGAACATTGTGCTGTTGATCGCGGACGATCTTGGCTACGGGGAACTGGGATGTCAGGGGAACCCTCAGATACCGACACCCCATATCGACGCGTTGGCATCATCCGGAGTTCGATGTACGCAGGCCTACGTGACTGCCCCGAACTGTAGCCCCTCGCGGGCTGGTCTGTTTACCGGCAGGACGCCGACGCGCTTCGGATATGAGTTCAATCCGATTGGGGCGAGGAACGACGACCCGGGGACCGGGCTGCCCAAGTCGCAGAGCACGCTGGCAGAGCACCTGCATCGTGCTGGCTACACGACCGGTCTGGTCGGCAAATGGCATCTCGGCGGAACGCCCGACACCCATCCCCAGCGCAGGGGCTTTGACGAGTTCTTTGGATTCCTGCATGAGGGACATTTTTACGTACCTCCACCCTGGGCTGGCGTTACCACGATGCTTCGCCGGCGTGGCCTGCCAGCCGGAACCGGTGAGAGCCGATTCCAGGTTTCTCCGTCGCTCATCTACTCCTCCCATATGGGCCATGACGAACCACCCTACGACGCAAACAATCCGATCCTGCGTGGCGGTCAACCCACGGCCGAGCCGGAGTACCTGACCGACGCCATTACGCGTGAAGCGCGGGATTTCATCCAGCGAAATCGGCGGGCGCCGTTTTTTCTGTGCGTGGCTTACAACGCCGTGCATAGCCCCTTGCAGGCCAAGTCAAAAACACTGGCTCAGTTCGCCCATATCGAAGACGTCCATCGCCGCATATTCGCAGGAATGTTGAGCGACCTGGATACCAGCGTAGGAGCCATTGTCGGCGCCTTGGAGACCCAGCAACTGGCCGACCGAACGCTGATTATCTTCTTAAGTGACAATGGCGGGCCGACGCGCGAGTTGACGTCCAGCAATCTTCCGCTTCGCGACGGCAAAGGCTCGATGTACGAAGGTGGCTTGCGTGTGCCGATGCTCCTGAAGTGGCCACGGCGGTTGCAGGCTGGTCAGGTATGCGATGAAATCGTCAGCTCGCTGGACATCTTCACAACGGTCGCCGCCATCACCGGTACTCGGGCACCTGAGTCCGCCGAGGGCCAAAACTTGATACCGCTGCTGACGGAGCCGGGGGCTCAGTCCTCGCACGAGGTCCTTTTTTGGCGGCAGGGGAAGAGGGCCGCCCTACGAAGCGGGGCCTGGAAGATTGTGGCGCCTCGGTCTCGGGCACCGGAGAGGAAGTGGGAACTCTACCACATCGAGCGAGACATCAGTGAATCCACGGATCTCGCCGGGCAAGAACCAGACAAACTGCGAGAGCTGCGTTCTCAGTGGGAATTGTTGGATCGACAGATGGCGGATCCCTTGTTTTAGTGTGGGCCCGCACACCCACATAGCTTGAACTATCCGGCGGTTTCTGACGCGCTCCTCACGGCAAACTGGCTACGCCCCAAGTAAAAATGCCCTAGAGTCGCCGACCGCACCGCCGGCCGGAGCGTATGCGGACAGTCATGGGGTCACCGATTCGTATGGCTCTCTCGGCAGCTGAGGCTACTTGGCATGAGCTGGCCTTTGCGGGCGAGGATAGAGGCAACAATCGTTCGGACATACATCGTGGCTGGGACCAAGTCCGCCAAGGGCGGGGCGCGCGTCCAGGTTTTGGACCCGCTCCTCAATGAGCTGGCGAATCATCTTTACAAAACTCGGATGCACGCCAACGGTCGCGGCCCGAGAAAATCCGACCCCGAGCTTATCGCACAGTTCTTTTGCTTCGGTATCGAGGTCGAACATCACTTCCATGTGATCCGATATGAAGCCGAAAGGGACAAGGACCACATCCTGGATTCCCTGTCCGGCGAGTTCTTCGATGCGATCACACACGTCGGGTTCAAGCCATGGCTGTTGCGGTGGTCCGCTACGGCTCTGATAGACCAATTCCCAGTTGGCGTGGTTGAGCGCTTCGCTGGTCAAACGTGCCGTTTCCATCAGCTGACTGGCGTAGCGGCTGTTCTCGGCCATCACCATCGGAATGCTGTGAGCCGTGAAAAGCACTTGAGCAGCGGCTTGGCGTTCTGGGGGCAGCCTCTCGAGCGCCTGCCGCGTCAACTGGGCCTGTGCCTCAATAAAAAGCGGATGATTGAAGCCCTTACGAACCTTCTCTACCCGCGGAGCGCCGGGGCC
>JANQJJ010000518.1 GCA_028281725.1 Pirellulaceae bacterium
CTTCCCTCTGTTGACGACAAAAAAGCTGCATCTGAAGAGCATCCTGATCGAGCTTTTATGGTTCCTCCGAGGCGACACGAACGTCGAGTTCTTGCGGCAACACAACGTTTCGATCTGGGATGAATGGGCTGATGCTGGCGGAGACTTGGGCCCGATTTACGGCAAGCAGTGGAGGAGTTGGCTCACGGCAGACGGTGAAACGATCGACCAAATACTGCAAGTCGAACAGCAGATTCGCGAGAATCCTGACTCCAGGCGGCTCATCGTCAGTGCGTGGAACGTAGGAGAGCTGGAAAAGATGGCTCTGCCGCCATGCCACCTTCTGTTCCAGTTTTACGTGGTCGGCGGTCGACTCAGCTGTCAACTCTATCAGCGCAGTGCGGACCTCTTTCTAGGCGTTCCGTTCAACGTCGCCTCGTACGCTTTGCTGACGATGATGATGGCCCAAACCACCGGACTGGAGCCTGGTGAATTCATTCATACGTTCGGCGATGTCCATCTATACAACAACCACCTGGAACAGGCGCACTTGCAATTGTCTCGCCAGCCGCGTGCCCTCCCAACGCTCCGGTTTCGAGCCGCTCGAGCTTCGATTGTCGACTTTCAGTACGATGACTTCGAGTTGTGTGATTATGATCCGCATCCGCACATAGCCGCCCCGGTCGCAGTCTAGGACGTCGGCTCCCATGAATGCAGTTTCTGGTCAGGTCCCCTGCGAGTGGACTTTAGTGGCAGCGGTCGCCAATGGCGGAGTGATAGGCAAGGGAGGTGCGCTCCCCTGGAAGCTTAGCCGTGATCTCCGACGCTTTAAAACGATGACGATGGGACACTGCTTGTTGATGGGCCGCAAAACGTTCGAGTCGATCGGACGCCCGCTGCCAGGCAGGCAAACCATCGTGCTTTCCAGATCCGGTTTCCCTGGGGCGCCGCAGGGCGTAACCGTTGTTTCGGATCTATCGGAGGTCCAGCGGCATGTACAACCGGAGCGTCGCGTCATGGTCGTGGGCGGATCGCAGATCTATCGAGCGACCCTTGGTTGGTGCCGTGAAATCTGGCTAACTCGGGTCCTGGCCGATGTCGACGGCGATGTTCTCTTTCCCGACATAGATTGGGATCGCTGGAAAATGGAATCGAGCGAATCGTTCGAAGCCGGCCCGCGAGATGACTGGCCTACTGAGTTTCAAGTATGGAAACGCAAAGCGAACCACTGAGGTCTCCAGACGTCATCGGACGCTTGGCTCCCTCTCCGACCGGAGCGCTCCATCTTGGCAATGCGCGTTCTTTCCTGCTCGCGTGGCTTTCAGCACGCCAACAATCGGGCAAAGTCATCTTGAGGATTGAAGATATCGATTCGCCTCGAGTCAAACCGTGGGCCATCGAATCGACGATAGACGACCTGCAGTGGCTGGGCCTGGACTGGGACATCGGTCCAGAAAACTCGGCGGCCGGCTGGCCAGCGACTGGTACCGACGCATTCCTACAAACACAGCGAATGGATCGCTACCGTGAGGTTCTTGATGAGTTGATTTCCCGCGGGGCTGTTTATCCCTGCACGTGCACTCGATCTGAAGTCGCCCAGGCGGCCAGCGCACCGCATGAAAACGGCGTCAAGGTCTTAGAGGGGCCCATTTATCCCGGCACGTGCCGGGGCCGGCTGGGTGATGCCTCGGCGGCTCCCAGGCTGCCCGATGGGTTCGCCTGGCGCTGGGCTTTTGGGGACGGGGAACTCCGCTGGCGAGATTGCCTTCGCGGTCCGCAGCATGCCTATCCCGCCAGACAGCTGGGCGATTTTGTCGTGGCTCGCGGTAGCGGCCTCCCCGCCTATCAGCTGGCGGTCGTCGTCGATGACTATGATCAGGGTGTCACCGAAGTCATTCGGGGTGACGACTTGATCGTGAGCACGTATCGACAAGTCGAGATCTTGCGTTTCTTGGGCTGGCCGGAGCCGCACTATTATCATGTTCCGCTTATGGTGGGTCCGGATGGCCGGCGTCTAGCCAAACGTCACGGTGACACCCGGCTGAGTTACTTCAGAGAGCGGGGTTTCTGCGCCGAGGCTCTGGTCGGTTATCTGGCCTGGACGATTGGTATCCTGCCAGAGCCACAGGCAGTCTCGGCGAGCGGCCTGGTGGGTCAACTTCAGTGGACACAACTCAGTCGCCAGCCAACGGTGTTGGATCTAGAGTCGACCGTGAAGCAGCTCCACGAGCTCAGCTGACCCAAGGTTCATCGTTTGGTGCAGACGGCCACCGTGGCAGGGCTGTACTTGCGAGTATCCCACTCGATCTCCGGGATGGCATCAGCCAGATCGAAACCTTGTTCGGTTTCACAGACGAACTGGCTTCCGATCGGGCTGGCTTCATACAGCGCAGCGACTCCACCGCAAAGCGCCTGCGTTTCCTTGATCCACATTCGGTAGGGGGGACAACAAAAGACGACCCAAGGCAGATCCGGCCAAGCGGCTCGGTTGACCTCCAGATGACGTAGCCAACGCAACGTATCGACGTTGTGGACTTCCACTCGATCGCCCAGTTCCAACTGCCGCATGTTATGGAGAATGGTGGTGACCGCCGGACGCGCTAGTTCGAGAATGATTGCCTTCTCGGCGCCACGACTAATGGATTCGAATGCCAGGATACCGGTACCACCGAACAGGTCGACAACGAACTTTCCCGACAGCTTGCCTCCGAGCAGACTAAAGACACTCTCACGTGTCCTTTCCTTCATCGGCCTGGTGGCGGGGTCACCGTTGTACTCGATGCGCCTTCCTCGAATATCACCGGCTACGATCCGCAGCCGCGTGGGCGAGAACTTAGTCGGCAGTTTTGTCTTCCTCCGAGCCTCATTGCCAACGTCTCGACGATGGGATCTTTTCCCCACGGTTACAGTCCTCTTGAGAAGCCCAAAAGTTCGAAAGCAGCCAGTCCGGCTACAGGGGCTCCGTGTCACCGGTACGGAAAACCCGATCAGACGCTAAAATATCGTGCCAGTTGAACCTGAACAGGTGACTGCTACGAACTCGGCTTTTATTCTCGTCGTAATTATGAGTTGGAATTATGGATTCCGCCGCGGCTCACTGTTCCCTACTTGATCGCAGATATGACTCGAAATTCACCTCAGTTTGTCGCTGCCTCCCTTCAAACCGCCGCTGGTCTCCGGCCACCACTTTTGGGATGGGTTGCCTGGTCTCTCCTGATCGTTTCTTCCAGCTTGGCTCAAGATTCTTCATCTCCGCCAATCGCTCCCGAGCAGTTCGAAAAAGCGGTGGAAGAATCACGCATCAAGCCGGAAAGTGAGGAGTTTAAACAGGCCACCGGGGAGCTACGGGAACATCTCAAGCAAATGCGCGAGGCGATGGTTCGCTTCAACGTTAGCGAATCCCCATCAGAAGAAAAAAAGTGGAAAGACCGCTGGCTGGAGCTTCAGGCCAAAGGGCATTCGTTACATCGGCGGATGATTGCGGCGGCGGTCCAGGAGTATCGATCTGACACGGCGGACAAGCCGAAAATCGCGGACATGCTCTTTCGGTTACTCAAACGCAACTTCGAAGCGGACCGTTACGAGGGCATGGTCGAGGTAGCTCAGGCGTTGATTGATGACGACTACCCGGAGCCCAAACTGCGTGTCTATCTCACGATGTCCGCACTGGCGCTGAACGAGTACGAGCTTGCCGGTGAGCAGGCAGACCAGCTGGTCGATGACGGCACGGTCTCGGAGGACCTGCTGCATTTGGATCGGAGTCTCAATTCGCTGGTCGCAGATTGGGAAGAAGAACGGAAATTGCGCGAGCAGGATTCCCAGGGCGAACCGCTGCCACGCGTCTTGATCAAGACGACCAAAGGCGATATGGAAGTCGAGTTGTTTGAAAATCAGGCGCCCGAGACCGTAGGCAATTTCATCCACCTCGCGGAGTCCGGTTTCTATCGAGGCCGCACGTTTCACCGAGTCATCGAGCATTTCATGGCTCAGGGCGGTTGTCCCAACGGTGACGGCATGGGTGGACCCGGCTATTTCATCTACGGTGAAATGGACAAGCCGGACGCGCGCAAGTTCTTTCGCGGCTCCTTGGGAATGGCCCTGGCACAAAATCCTGACTCGGCCGGCTCGCAGTTCTTTATCACCTTCTTGCCAACCCAAAGCCTCAATGGCAAATATACAGTTTTCGGGCGCGTCATCTCGGGTATTGAGGTCTTAGCCGACATCAACAGGGTCGACTCGGAAAATAAGGAGAAGAAGGCTGGGGGTGCGGAGATGCCTGACGAGATTGTCGCTGTCGAAGTATTGTTTAAGCGTGATCACGAGTACGTCCCCAACAAGGTGAAGTAAGCAGCATGCGATTCTTATTGGCCTGCCTAACCTGTTGCTGCCTTGTTGGCTGCGTTCGGCGAACCGAAAACTCGGTCGTCATCTACTCTGCCGCAGATCGGGAATACGCCAAGCCTATCCTGGCTGCGTTCGCGCGTCGCCACGATGGAGTCGAAGTGGTTCCTCAGTTCGATGTGGAATCGACGAAGACGGTCGGATTGGTCACCCGGATCGAAAGCGAAAGCCAGCGACCGCGGTGCGATGTCTTTTGGAATAACGAAATCATGCATACACTCCGGCTGGAAAAGGCGGGACTGCTGGCAGAAATCCAGTGGGACGTTCCGGCGGCCTGGCCTGCTGCCATGCGAAGTTCGACCGGTACTTGGCTGGGAATCGCAGCACGGGCACGGGTCCTGATCGTTAATCGCGAGTTGCTTCCGGCCGATTCGGTGCGGCCCGACTCGGTGGCGGATCTCGCCGATCCGCAATGGGCCAAGAAATGCGGAGTCGCGCTGCCGCTATTTGGAACGACGGCGACCCATTTCTCGGTGATCGACCAAAGGCTCGGAAGCGACCAGGCAGACGAATTCTTTCGAGCCGTCAAGGACAACGCCATGGTACTGGCAGGCAACAAGCAAGTCGCCCAAGCCGTTTCGTCAGGGCAACTTGCATTTGGCTTGACCGATACGGACGACGCACTCGTTGAGATGGATGCGGGCCTGCCGGTAGAGATCATTTATCCTGATCAAGAACCCGGACAGCCAGGGACACTCCGAATTCCCAACACGATCGCCGTCATCAAGGGCGGCCCTCATCCGGTTGCCGCTGAGGCACTTGCCAACTACCTGGTTTCCGAAGATACCGAAGGCAGACTGGCCATGGGTCCCAGCGGCCAGTTCCCGATCCGTCCTGGACATCCGCAGAAGTCACGAGCTCAAACCGGCGCATCGGTTCGCTGGATGGACGTCGACTTCGCTGCAGCAGCCGAGCGGTGGCCTACTCTCTCGGATCAACTAAGGCGACTATTCCGCGGCGAATGAATGCCGCGGCCCTTACTTGTCCGCCCCTGTATCGAGTACCGCCATGAAAGCCTTCTGAGGGATGTCCACGCTCCCGATCGACTTCATGCGTTTCTTACCCTCGCGTTGCTTAGCCCACAACTTGCGTTTACGTGTAATGTCACCGCCGTAGCATTTGGCTGTCACATTCTTTCTCAAGGCAGGCTTCGTCTCTCGAGCGATGATACGGGATCCAATTGCCGCCTGCACGGCGACCTCAAACATGTGCCTATCAATCTCTTCCTTGAGTTTTTTCACTACGGCACGGCCACGGCGATCAGAATCACGACGGTCACAGATCACGCTCAGAGCATCAACACGCTTGCCGTTGACCAGAATATCCATCCGTACGAGATCGGCCGTTTCATAGCCGAGTAATTCGTAGTCCATGGTGCCATAGCCGCGTGTGGCACTTTTGAGTTTGTCGTGCAGATCGTAGATCACTTCCGCCAGGGGCAAATCGTAGGTAATCATGGCTCGCGTCGGCGAGAGATACTCGGTGCCCTTCTGGACTCCACGACGATCCTGGCTCAGCCTCATGACTTGGCCTATCTGTTCGATCGGCACGACAAAATTCACTCGCACGATCGGCTGCCGGAATTCTTCAATATCTCCTGGATCAGGAACATCTTGCGGCTTGTGGATCTCGATCTGCTCGCCACGTTTATTGATGATTTCGTAGGTGACGTTGGGGGCAGTTTGCACCAGGTCCACGTCGCATTCGTCCTCCAGCCGTTGCTGCACGATCTCCATATGCAGCAGCCCCAGAAATCCGCAGCGGAATCCAAATCCTAATGCTTCGCTTGTCTCGGGCGAGAACTCGAAACTGGGGTCATTGATACTCAGCTTCTCTAGAGCCTCACGCAATTCCTTGAAATCTTGTCCATCACTTGGATAGAGGCCGCAATAGACCATTCGTTTGGGTTCGAGATAACCATCGAGTGGTTCCGCGGCGTCTGGCCCGGTCGCGGTGACGGTATCCCCGATGTGCACATCCTGCAGCGACTTGATGTTGCAGATCAGATATCCAACCTGACCCGCCTTGAGGCTTTCGGCAGGCTTGCGTTTGGGTACGAACTGGCCGATCTCAATCGCATCGTAAGCGGCATTGGCCCGGGCCAGTTTGATCTTCTGGCCTTTGGTCACCGTGCCGGACATCAGTCTGGCATAGGTAATTGCGCCACGGAAATCATCGTAGTGGGAATCGAACACCATCGCCTGCAACGGCCCATCCGGATCACCGCTTGGTGCCGGAACTCGGGTGACGATGGCATCCAGCAGTTCTTCAATGCCAATCCCTGCTTTCGCGCTACACAAGATGACTTCTTCGGGATCGACGCCGAGCGATTGCTCCATTTCTTCCAGGACCTCGTCGACTCGCGCGTAAGCCAGATCGATCTTGTTGATGACCGGGATGATTTTGAGATCATGCTCCATGGCGGCATAGGCGTTGGCAACCGTCTGAGCCTCGACACCTTGAAACGCGTCCACCAGCAACAAGGCACCTTCGCAGCAAGTCAAACTCCGGGACACTTCGTATTGAAAGTCCACGTGTCCGGGCGTATCGATCAGATTCAGCTCATACTCCTCGCCCGCGCGGACTGTGCGGAGCGTCACTGCCTTGGCCTTGATCGTGATTCCCCGGGCGCGCTCGAGTTCCATGCCATCGAGCAATTGCTCACGCATTTCACGCGTTGCCACCGTTCCGGTCTGCTCGAGTAGGCGATCCGCCAAGGTGCTTTTGCCATGATCGATATGTGCGATGATGCAAAAGTTGCGAATGTGCGGTATGTCGATCTCGTCGTTTTTCTTACTCAGGATTCGGCTCCGAGTGAGCGGGCAATGCGTCCTGCGGTGTGGAAAACATCCCGGCTCGCGCGATGGATGCTATTGCTTCTGCAATTGAAAATCTTGATGGGCGATTCCGGCCGCTCCAATGTAGCCGGCGGCTCCCCCCAGCGTAGCAAAACGGATACGAGTCCCCTCGAACACGTTGGAGAACGTCCGGCGTTGAAACTCGTCGACGACGCCCTTCAGGAATCTGCGGCCCACCGCGCATTGTTCCCCACCAAAGTTCATGGCTCCGCCAAGCACGACCAACCCTGGATCGATCGCATGCACCACGGACGAGACGCCAACGCCAAGGTAGAAAGCGGTGTCGTCGATTAGGCCTAGGGCATAATCATCGCCACCAAGGGCGGCCTGATGGACATCTCTGGCGGTAATCGCTCGGCCTTCGCTGACAAACTGATAGAGCGAACTTTTCGCACTCTCCCGCACGTCTTCATTGGCTCGGCCAGCCACGGCACTGGCACTGG
>JANQJJ010000527.1 GCA_028281725.1 Pirellulaceae bacterium
GCGGTTGATTCGTCTGGCAACAAGACGCCATTGTGCCGCAATCGCCTAGATTCAACAACGCCCGGCACGACGTACGGATCGAGAGCCAGCGCGCTCAGCGCTCCGCCGCCTCTTCAGATTACTGGGCAACTCTATAGCCAGCCCGGCGAGCCGGATTGATACGACCGGCATATCCGGTCCGTTTGGTTTGACTCGGCTTCGACCTGGCGAAGCAATTGGACTCCGCCCGGCATCGAACGGTTTTTCGGACTTATCTTTGCGATACAGCGGGGCAGCCGGTTTTTTCAGCTGAACAGATATCTGCCCACCGCCTCCGAAGGAAACGCCAATGCTTGAGCAACTGGAAGAACAAGAATCTGACGTCCGCGGTTATGTCCGACTGTTTCCCACCGTATTCGATGTGGCGCGAGGCTCCGAACTATGGGACGCAGCTGGCAAGCGGTACGTCGATTTCTTCTGTGGGGCGGGCACACTGAACTATGGCCACAACAATCCTACCGCCAAGGCAGCTCTGCTCCAGTACATCGCGCGAGATGGGATTCAGCATGCACTCGATACGGCGACGATCGCAAAAATGGAGTTTCTCCGTGGGCTGAACGAGATCATCTTGCGACCTCGCGGATTGGACTACAAAGTGCAGTTTACCGGACCGACCGGAACGAACGCGGTGGAAGCGGCTATCAAGCTGGCACGAAAACTTACGCGGCGATCGCATGTGGTGGCGTTTACGCGAGGCTATCACGGGCATTCGCTTGGTTCGCTCGCGTTGACGGCGAACAGCTACTATCACAGCGAATACTACGGTTCGCGCAACAACGTCTCTCACCTGCCGTTCGATGGTTACTATCCGGAGCTCGATTCCGCTGATTTGCTGGATAAAATGTTAACAGATTCCAGCAGCGGGGTTCCTAAGCCGGCTGCAATCATTCTGGAGACCGTTCAAGGAGAGGGCGGCGTCCATGTGGCCAGCACCGGTTGGCTGCGGAGTATCGAGGCAATATGCCGGCGAAACGGGTGTCTGCTGATCGTCGATGATATCCAAGTTGGAAACGGACGGACCGGCCAGTTCTTTAGCTTCGAACTCTCGGGGATCAAGCCGGATCTGGTCTGCCTTTCCAAATCCTTGGGAGGCGGCTTACCGATGTCGGTGGTCCTGATGCGGCCGGACTGCGATGACTGGCAGCCAGGTCAGCATACCGGCACGTTCCGCGGCAACAATCTGGCGTTTGTAGCGGCTCGAGCGCTGCTGGAGTACTGGCGGGACGATCGTCTGGCGCAGGAGATTCGGCAGCATAGCCAGGTCGTCGAGCAGCGGCTGAGTGCTATCGCCGCCAAGTATTCCCATCTAGGATTCTCCGTCCGTGGACGGGGGCTGATCCAGGGGCTCGATGTCCGCGACGGTCAGCTGTCGAGACAGGTTATCGATGCCTGTTTTACCTCCGGCCTGTTAATTGAGAGTTCCGGAGCCGATGATGAAGTTCTCAAAGTAATGCCGGCGCTGACGATCTCATCAACGCAGCTCGGCGAAGGACTCGATCTGCTTGAACGGGCGATTGCCAGCTTAGTCCCTTCGCCGCCAGATCAGCCTGTCGTAGCGGGTAGCCTGTTCCCCGCCGGTCAGGTAAATGCCGCCGTCGTCGATTCTCACTCTGGAGTGCCTGGTTAGTGAGTATCGTACTGTCAGCCGAAACGCGGGAGCAAGACGCTGGTCTACTTTCGGTCATTGAGCTATTTCATCAGCAGGTGATTGATACGCCCGACGCGCAAGCCGTGGTTTTCGAGGATCGAGAGCTTACGTTTGCCCAGCTCAATGCACTGGCCAACCAGTTCGCCAATGCGCTGGCGGACAATGATGTCCAGCCGGATCAGTGTGTCGGCCTTTGCATCGATCGTTGTCCCGAAGCGATCGCCGCCATGCTGGGTGCCTTCAAGGTCGGCGCGGTCTTTGTTCCGCTTGATCCCGAATACCCGCTCGACCGAGTGCAGTATATGATCGATGACGCGCAAATCCGCGTGGTGATTACGCGCGATCGCTCGGTCAATCGGCTGGCCTCACGCATCGATCAGTCCATGAACCTGAATTGGATCGACAGCGCTTCGATCGAATTCGCACGACTGGGCGAAGACTTCGATCCGGTGCAGATCGCCGCCTCGGATCGCGCGTACATCATGTACACTTCCGGCTCCACCGGGCAGCCCAAGGGGGTGCAGATCGAACACCGCGCGTTGACGACTTACTGTATGGCTGACATCGAAGTCTATCAGCTCTCGCGCAGCGATCGGACGCTCCAGTTTTCAACGCTGAATTTCGATATCGCCATCGAAGAAATCTTTCCACCCTTGCTGATTGGCGGTTGTGTCGTGGTGCGTCCGCGAGAGCGTTCAGCTAGCGCCAACGAACTATCCGCTATCATTCGCGAGTACCACATCACGGCAGTCCATTTGGCGACTGCCTACTGGCATGAATGGGTCGATCTGATGGTCGCTTCGGGCGAAACCGTGCCGGAGGACCTACGGTTGGTCATCGCCACCGGAGAGAAGGTTTCCGCCGAGCACTACCGCCGCTGGCAAGCGATCTGCGAGCATGATGTTCTATGGTGCAACGCATACGGTCCGACCGAGACGACGGTAACCGCGACCGTGTTTGTTCCCGACCAGGACTTTAGCGGTGACAACATGCCGATCGGCCTGCCCTTGCCCGGCTACGAAGCGTTCATTTTGGATGCGCGGATGGACGCTGTTGAGGAGGGAGTCACCGGTCAGCTCTTTATTGGCGGGCCTGCACTGGCGCGAGGCTACCTGAACCGTCCGGATCTCGATGCGAAAGCCTTTCCGATGGTTGAGCTTTCGGGGCGGGGCCATACGAGACTGTACAACACCGGCGATTTGGCTCGTTGGCTACCCGGCGGCAACATTGAGTTCGCCGGACGTATCGATCATCAGATCAAATTGGGATCGTATCGTATTGAGCCAGGCGAGATTGAGGCAGTCGCGAACAAGCATCCGGCGGTGCTGGAGTCTCTTGTCTCCTACGACGAAGTGAAAGGACAGAAGTTTCTGATTGCGTACGTGGCGATTGGAAAGAATGAAGTCACCGTCGAGACGCTGGCCAACCACCTGCGAAACGAACTGCCTACGTACATGGTGCCGGCCCGCTACGTGTTGGTCGAAGGGTTTCCGAAGACCATCAACGGCAAAATTGACCGCCAGGCGCTTCCCGATCCCGGTACCAGTAAAACGCCGGTAAACGGTTCTTACGCGGCGCCGCGAACAGCCATGGAACAGAAGCTTGCCGACATCTGGCAGGCGGTTTTGCATGTGCCGCAAATCGGGATTTACGATGATTTTTTCGCATTGGGCGGAAGCTCCCTGTTAGTGACTCGCGTTGTTACGGAGCTAACGACCGAGTACGACGTGGAACTACCGGTTCGAGATTTCTTCGCCAATCCAACGGTGGCCGCGAGTGCACGGCATCTCGAACGCATGCTGGGAATCGACAGCGCCGCGACCGACGGCGAAACGTCCGAAGAATTCTCGCTTGCGCGTCGGCGGCAACCCATCGTATCAGCTCAGTTTATCGGCACGGGCAGCCGTCGGCTCTTTAGCGTCCACTACCAACCTCGCTCCAGTGATTCCAGCCCTCTGGCCGGCCCACGTCATGGCGTGGTTATGTGTCATGCGCTCGGACATGAATACACACGTTCGTACCGGAACTTGCAACAATTGGCGATTCAGCTGTGCGATGCCGGCTTCGATGTGCTTCGGTTCGACTACTACGGTACCGGCAACTCAACGGGAAATTGCCAGTCGCTGCGAGCGGAATCGTTGCAAGCCGATGCGCGAAAAGCCACTCAGTACCTCAGGCAGGTAACGCATTGTGAAACCATGTCGGTGGTCGGCATCCGGATGGGAGCTACCGTCGTCGCAACAGCGCAGCTGAGCGACGTAGACCGTATCGTTCTGTGGGATCCAGTCGTCGATGGCGGACAGTTTCTGAGGACTCAGGATCAGCTGCATGACTACGCACTGACCAGCCAAACGCGTTTTGCCAGGTCGCTGGAGCGCACGGCAAAAGACCAGGCGTTTGGATATGCCATGACCGACGAGAAACGCACAAGCCTGTCCCATCTGCAACTACCCGACGAATCGATTTGTCGAACCTACCCCGGCGGCGGTCCAGAGAGCCTGATCATCACCAGCCGAGGGTATCCGGAATCCGAGTGTGGCTTCTGGCGGCTGGGAGACAGTTGGGATCGAGTGAGCACGGACGACGACATTCAATGGCACACTCCGGAATTCACCGAGTCCGCGTTCTCATCCCCTGCGGCCTACCGGACGGTTTTGGAGTTTCTGCGCGAAGGAGACGGCGATGGTCGGTAGACAACTCGAAAACCCAGTCGAAGAAAGGGCGGTAGTCTTCGGGCAGTACGACCATCTGGTGGGCGTAGAACGCCCACCCGCGGATTCGACCGCACCGAGTGACTTCGCGGTGATGCTTTTAACACCGGGTATGCTTCACAGCGCGGGGCCTTTTCGTTTGCACGTGGATCTGGCGCGCGGGCTGAGCGCATCGGGCCTGCGCAGCCTGCGTTTTGATCTTTCAGGAATTGGCGAGAGTTTGGCCGTCGGTTCCCTGCGCGATTCGCTTGACCGAGCGGCTGAGGAGATCTCCGCAGCGATCGATTTTCTCGAGCGTCAGTATGGTGTGCGGCGAGTTGCCCTGTTTGGACTCTGTTCCGGTGCCGACGACGCAGTCCACGCGGCTCTGCAGGATCGGCGGGTGGTGGGCATTTTTGCAGTGGACGGCTGCGGCTATCGAACGAGACGGTTCTACCTCTACCGCGCGATGAATCATTATCTGCCTAAGATCCTCAGTGCCAACAAGTGGCTGCAGCTGCTGCGTAGCGCCTTGGGACTTCGCCGCGCGGTTCCAGAATCGTTGCAACTCGGACACGACATCCGCGAGTTCCCATCGCGCGACGAGACGGCGCGGCAGCTACAGCAACTGGCAGCCCGCCAGGTGCAATTGCACTTTCACTACACCGGCGGCGTTGGCGACTATTACAACTACGCCGCGCAGTTTGATGAGATGCTCCCTGAAATCAAGTCCAGCCCGCTCGTAACCCACAGCTTCCGTCCCGAGTCGGATCACGTGGCGCTGCTCTGCGAGCATCGCGCCGAACTCGTCCAGCTTGTGACGAGCACGCTACGGCAATTCGCGGCCAACTTGCCGCCGCCGACGGAGCCTGCCAGGGAATCGTTCCCCTCTCTATGGCCCAGTGGAATTGCTGCCGGTTCCATCGCGCAGCCCGGCGTCCTGAGCTAGCCCGGACGACTCCACGTGGTTTCCGCGGTGCGCGCCATGGTCCTCGGCAATCCAGCTGAACTGGCGCGTGTTACGCAGGGCGTGATCTGCGACCGACAGCGCGGTGTGGCGCGCAGAAAGCTGGAGGCAATGCAGCCGAGCGAAAGCGAGGGCTTCAAACGCTGATTTCACGGTCGGCAAGAGGACGATCATCCGGTGACTGCGTTTCTTTGATGACCAACGGCTCGTCCCACGTGACGAGCCCTTGATCAAGCATTCTTCGCGTCTGGTTGCGACTATTTTTCTTCTAGCAACCTAGTTAGTCGCTTCATCTCGGCCTTTAGCTCGGCAAGCTGCTTGCGGACCTCATCCAAGGCTTGAGCGCCATGCTTCAGCTGGAGCTGACGCTCGCGCACTATCTGATGCTGCTGACGCTCTGCCTGGGCTTTTTGGGCTTTTTGGGCTTTTTGGGCTTTTTGGGCTTCCTGGGCTTTTTGGGCTTGGTGAATGCTTAAGACCTGCCTGAGTCTTGCCATGTTCTGCAAATGTTGCATCTCATGCTGCGACGTTCTTTCGTGCTCAGCAACCTTACGCTTCGCCATTTGTTGGGCTTGGGCTTGCTTTTGCACCTCCAAGGCACGGACTGTCTGCTCGCGTGCGCGTGCCAGCTGGCCCCGGTCTAGCAGCCTGCCCGCATTCTCTGCGGCCAGGTCAGCCATCGCCCGGTGACGCGCTTCCGGGGCGAGTTCGAGGTCCCCCAGATGTCCGGCGTGTAACTTGCCTGTCAAATCAAGTTGGATTCCCTCAAAGCGCTGTTGCTCGTTTTCCAGATCCAGTTCGATCTCCCAACCGAACTCCTCCGAGAACCCTTTCATGGCGGATTCCTGCAGTTCGAGCTGTTGCGGTTGGGGCGCGGAGCGCTGCTGGTCCAGTTCGCGAATCTCTCGCAGTAAGCGATCGTAGTCTTGGAGCAGCTGCTGCGCCTTCCGCTCGACAGCTTGCTTTTCATCTTTTGACTCCGGCTTGTCCTGCGTATCGGCCACTTGCGCGGAAACAGGCAGCACAAAGCAGGCTGCCAGCAACACTGCGGCGTAGGATCGCCAAGTCATTCGACTAAGGTTTTGAGGCCCAAGAATCATTTCAACTCTCCCAATCAATTGGTGTTTGTGTCCGATTCCGTTGGCACCGAGTGGCAATTCGGAAGATCGGGCACTGGCAAGAAAATCGACCGTCTTCAACAGCGCTTCGCCGTACGCTCGAACGTGCTGCGGAAGACGACGAACGACAATCGCATCACAGCTCGATTCACATGCTTGATGCAGTTGTTTCCTAGCGAACCAGACCAATGGATTCCACCAATAAAGGCAGACTACAATGGCCTCCAAGCAGCGCACCGAGTGATCGTGGCGTTTTAGATGTGCGAGCTCATGAGTTACCAACGTGTCTAGCTCAGCCTGGGTTAGCTTGGCGAGTAACCCCTTCGGCAAGAGCAAAATCGGCCGCCGCGTAAAGGCCCACACCAGCGGTGGCATCACGCCGCCGGTCATCTTCGTCAGCGGAGCCTGTGCTAGAGACATCTCCCCAGCCAGTTGTCCCACTCTTGTCTGAAGAGCTGCCGGCGCGTTACTAAAGCGCTGAACCAGCCGGTGAAATCGCCGGGTACGCGTCAAGACGATAGCCAACCAGACCGCGCTGCCGCTCGCCCAGATGACAACCGCCCAGATGGGCCAGTTCGCCATCCAGGTCATCGACCTATTCTGCTGGGCAGCGAGGGAGTGTTCCGCAGGCGATCGTAGCAACCGGTAAGCATCGTCGACGGGAAGCGTTGCCTGGGATACCGTTGGCACATCCTCGATCGACGGCAGAATCGGTAATGCAACGAGCGCAAACGGCGCGGCGACAAACTTGAGCAGGACGATTGTCCAGAGCGCCGATGCGAGCGAGGGCTGACGCCAACAACGGGTGACGACAAAGACCAGCGCTACCAGGACGCTGGCGACCAGGCAATTGGTGAGCGTGTTCGCGAGCAGGCTAGCCATCTACCGGTCCTCCTTGCGATCGCGCTGGGGTTGATCGAGCAGTTCGCGGATTCGCTCGCGCTCTCGCCCAGTCAGTTCGGAACCCTCGATCAAGTGCATCAGCATGGGCGTCATCGAGCCTTCGCACAACTTGTCCGCCACCTCTTTCAACTGCTCATCGAGCAGGTCGCCGCGATCCTTGGCCGCTCGAAATACGTGCGCCATTCCGGATCGGTCACGAATGACGCTCTGCTTGGACTCGAGCCGCTCGAGCAGCTTTTGCACGGTGGCGTAGTCCGAGTCGGACCCCTTGGGGTAAAGCCGCGCGGTCAATGCTCGGATGGTCTGGGGACCACCCTTCCAGAGCGCTTCCAGGACTGCGAATTCCGCGTTCGTAAGCCGAACCTGGTTTCCTGACATAGTGGGATCCATTCTTTACCGAGTAGTTTCTTGGTCAGATGGTTTGTCTGACCACTCAAGGTAAGACAAGTTATCTGACCTGTCAAGCGAAAAAACTCCGGCGTGTTAAAGGTGACGGAAAACGGGCACAAAAGTTCTAAAGCGATCTTGGGGATTGTGACGATAACCCAGATAGTGCCATGGGGGGCACTTGGTGCGCAGCTGCCTGCGCGCGGAGTTGGCGAACTGAGTTCTTTCATACTCGGTCCGCACACAAAGGAATCCGGGGTGCCGATTACCGGACAGCCAAACTCCCCATCTCCCAAACAAGCTGCCACGCGAGCGGCGCATGCCTTGGTTGCGCCGATCGTGCTGTTCATCTGTGGTTGCAGTCTCGTGCCTGACATTCGGCACAAGCCGCAGTACATCAACCCGTTTCCGCAAATCAGGCAGGTCGCGGTTCTGCCATTTGCCAATCAGAGCGAAGAGCCCACATTGAGTGGCCAGCGCGTCGCGCTGGCCTACGCGGGCGAGTTGCAGTCGATTCGCGGCTTCGAGGTCTTGCCGCTGGGTGCCGTTCGCGCCAAATTGTCTGAGTTTCAGAGGCCGCTTGCTAGCGGTCAGGATTTTCAGGAGTTTGCCCAGTTCCTGGGCGTCGATGCGGTCATCATCGGATCGGTTACCGATTTCGAAGCCTACTACCCACCTCGGATGAGTATGAAAGTGAATTGGTATGCCGCCAATCCGGGATTTCACCCGGTGCATCCCGGTTATGGTCTGCCTTGGGGAACCAAGGAAGAAAAGAAGATCCCGCGTTGGATTCATCACGAGGCGCAACGGGCCTTGGCGGCCGAGCAGCTGAAGACGCAAACGCCGCGAGCGCCGATGCCGATACCGATTATGCCGGAAGATCGGACAATCGAGGGCGACGAGCCGGACCGCTTGGACCTGTCGGGCAATTTAGAACTGGTACCGTCTCCGCAGTCGATTGTGCCGAGTTCGGCTACGACGGTCGTTGAGGGAGCCGGACCGTGGAGCGACTCCACCGCCGAACTTCCGCCGGATTGGCCCGATCCGCGCGGCTTTATTCCGGATTCACCTTCACCAACGCGGCCGGAATTCGTCGCGCAGCACGAGCCAATCATCTCTCACATGCGCAACTTTAACGGTCATGACGAAGATTTCACAGAGCAGCTTGCCAACTATTTTTACTACCGAGACGATGCGCGGTTCGGTGGTTGGCAGGCGTATCTCCAACGTAGCGAAGACTTTATTCGCTTCTGCTGCCATCTCCACTTGGCAGAAACGCTCTCTAGCCGGGGCGGACAGGATAAAAGCCGCTTGATCTTTCGGTGGCCAATTGACCGATACTCTCGGTAGTCGCTTTGGCAAGCCAGCCGACAGGCACTTGAGCTCGTTTGCCACGCACGGTGCGACCGCTGCATTAGCCAACCACGCTGATGGAATAGTTTTGCTTTGGGAGAGGCACTTTCCGTTCGAACTCGGTGGCAGCAGCAAAAAACCAAGGGCTAATGGAGCGACCTAGACCTCCTTAGCAAATCGCAAATAGCTACCAATCTATCCATCGAGTGGCTCAGTGGTGGATTGGTAGCTTTGCGACTTCCCGATCGCAAATCATGCAGCACGGAGGTACGGCATGAATCAGGAGATTAACGTATTGGCCATGGTCAAAGGCGAAGAACGTTACGTTTTTCTCTACGACGACAAGAATCGTACTGAAACGCTGCGTATGCTTGGACGTTATGCCGCCGATCCGCAGCTGAGTTTCTCATGGTACGATGCCGCCGTCATGAGCAAGAAGATTCGTGAAATGGCATCCCAGCAAGAGGAGGTTGCCTCCTTGCAGCCGGACCACGGCACGTCCCCAAGATTCTCCTTTCGTCACGAAGAGGATATTATCTAGCCGGCCGGCGGAGTCCGTGGATGCCGTGGACCCCAGCCGATATCCCGGTAGTCGCTTGACTGGAATCGCGAGCCCACAAAGCCGAAGAGGGTTCCCATGCATAGTGAGGTTGCCCAGTTCCTGCGTTACCTGAGCGTAGAAAAAAATGCGTCCGAACTGACCATCAAATCGTATCGCGAAGACTTGATCGATTTGTCCGACTATCTGGTCGATCACTTGGGCCAGGGCGTGAAGCCCAACCAGGTCACGCCCCGGGATCTTCGCGGTTATGCCGCCGCACTGCACGAAGCCGGTTATGCGCGGTCGAGCATTTCCAGGAAGTTAGCATCGCTACGCAGCTTTTACCGCTTCGCCCAACGTCAGCAAATGGTCGATTCCAATCCGGCTCGGCCGCTCCGCAATCCGCGAGGCCAGCGCAAGTTGCCTCATTTTTTGACGAGCAAGCAGGTTGAAAAGCTGCTCATGGCGCCTTCGCTAGTCGAGACGCTCGGCCAGCGAGACCACGCGATTCTAGAAACCATCTACTCGGCCGGCCTACGGGTCAGCGAGGTCGTCGGCCTGAATGACGGCGATCTCGATTTCGAAGAGGCAATCGTACGCGTGCGCGGAAAAGGACGGAAGGAACGCCTCAGCCCCCTGGGACGTTACGCCATCGAGGCGCTTCACAACTACATGCCGCGCCGGCAACGCGCGCCGCAGGAACCGGCCGGACGCGACGCACCGGTATTTGTGAACCGATTCGGACGTCGGCTGACGACCCGCAGCGTTGGGCGGATGCTAGAGAAGTACATCAAATTGGTCGGTTTGGACACACGCACGTCTCCGCATACGCTTCGCCACAGCTTCGCCACGCATTTACTCGATCGCGGGGCGGATATTCGTAGCGTCCAGGAATTGCTTGGCCATAAGAGCCTGGTCACTACGCAGATCTATACTCACGTCTCCACTGCCAGCCTGCGCGAGGTCTACCTCAAGGCCCATCCCAGAGCCAAAGGCTAGCCGGGACGTTTCGCGTAGGGGCTTGCGCGGTCGTGTGCTTGCTCAGCCTCGCGGTGCCCGCGCTCATCAATCGAAAGCGGGCTGGCGTTTTGTCAACACTAAAGATTTGGGTAAAGGGGTCAGGAGTCAATTGTGCACAGCACCCGAAGGGCCGCTGGCGGCAATTGACTCCT
>JANQJJ010000021.1 GCA_028281725.1 Pirellulaceae bacterium
CGCGGCTGGATCGAGGCGGAGTGGGGCCTGTCGGAAAGCAATCGTCGGGCGAAGTACTATCGCATCACTCCGGCGGGGAAGAAGCAGCTCAAAACCGAAGTCGCGCGATGGAATCGCATGGTCGACGCGATCGCCGCCGTGCTCAGCTACGAGCGTTGGGAGGCGAAGCCATGCCATTAATCGATCTCATCGCAAGCTGCCTTCGTCTACCGGACGGTCGACCGACGCGCGAGATCCAGGCCGACATCCGCGAGGAGTTGGAATTTCACCTGGCATTGGCCACTGAGGATCACGAGCGCGGGGGAATGCCTGCCGCGGAAGCGCGCCAGGAGGCTCTCCGGCGGTTTGGTGACCTTTCGGCAATCGAATCGACTTGCCGCCGAGTCCAACTCGGCGAACGGAGGATGTTGCAGCGAGTGCAAGTGAGCCTGACGCTGGTGGGGGTCGCCACGTTGCTGCTGTTGATCGTTACGGCATATCGTAATCAAACGCATCAAGACGCGGCGCTGGTGGAATTGCAGCGTTCAGTCCAGCGTTTACAAGACAACTTGTCCATCATCGTCGACCGCGCACCGCCTGTGGTCGTGGAGACGTTCCCGGTTTCTGGCGCCATAGACGTGGATCCCGCTACGCCTGAGATCCGCGTGACGTTTAGCAAGACGATGATGGATGAAAGCTGGTCCTGGTGCCAAACGGAATACCCGTTTCCGAAATCCGTCGGCTCGATTTACTTCTCCGACGACAGGAAGACGTGCGTGCTGCCGGTCGAACTTCAGCCGAACACCGAGTATGTGGTGAGTCTGAACTCGCCGCGCTACAGGAACTTCAAAGACCCGCATGGTCGAGCGGCAGAGCCGTATGTCCTGACTTTCACAACGGCATCGTCCCTTTGAAGGATACGCCCGCAACGTCAAAACGAAGACGCGCCGAGAGTCCTCTAGGAAGCTGCAGAGGTCTCACCGTCGCGTCCAGCTGTACCAGAGTTTTACCGATCCGATTGTTGACTTCCCTCAAATCTCCAAGGAGCCATCCATGATCCGTCCAGGCAGCATCATCCGGCATGCCTCACTTACGTTGGGCATTGCCCTTTCAATCGCCTCGGTTTGCCAGCCTCATGCAGTCGCGGAGGAATCATTGATCCGCAACGGCAACTTCCAGCACTGGGAGGGAGACGCGCCGCAAGGCTGGAAAGTGGAAATCGCCGCACGCAACGGAGGCGACCAGCCGGTTTCGGAGGTCGGCCGCATGGCCGGTCCGGCGTTGACCCTGCGCGGCGACGCGAAGACCATGGCCTGGCGGTCGGTATCTCAAGAGGTATCGGTCAAAGCAGGGGGAACGTACCGGCTGAAGTTTGTCGCCCGGTCCAAAGGAGTCAAGCGAGAGGGGCGGCAATTCGACAATTGCTACGTCGGATGGATGAGTCTCGACGCGGCAGGCAAATTGATCGGGCGTGCGTTGGAAGATGTCTCGACTGGCGCGGCAGACTGGACACAGTTTGCGGTGGACTATACGGTACCGAAGCAGGCTAACAAGACGATCGTGGCTGTGTTCCTGTCCAAGACTGGCTTGGTCGGAGTCAAGGATGTGACGGTGGCAGCCGTAGAGCGCGCAGAAAACCTGCTGGTGAACGGGGCGTTCGAAGACTGGACCAATGGCGTGCCCGATTCGTGGACATTAGATATTGGGGCTAAAAGTGGTGCCGATACGCCACTTTCCACCGTCAAGCCACTGGGAGCCGCGGGAGTCGTGCTGAGCGGCAACGCCCGAACGATGGCCTGGCGCTCGCTCAGCCAGGAGGTGCCTGTCCAGGTAGGCAAAACCTACACCGTAGAATTTGAAGCAAGTGCGGTGCAGATTCGCCGGCAAGGCCGTCAATACGATAACTGCTACGTGGGAGTCATGTGCCTGGACGGCGATGGCAAGCGATTAGACATCGCCACCCAAGATCTCTCGAATGCGAGAGCTTGGAGGAGCCAGCAGATGAGCTTTACGCCTCCGCCCCAAACCGCGCAGGCGAAGGTGCTCATTTTTCTATCCAAGTCGGGCCAGTTGAAGATCAGAGATCTCTACGTGCGGGAGGCGACCCCCTCCGGTTCCTTTCGCTGAACTCATCAGCCAACTGAAAGCGAATTACAGTTTTACTGCGTTAAAACAAGTCGATTGGGATCGCCTGGCGGACAGATACCGTGATCGTGCGGAAGCCGCTCTATCCGCCGGAGAGTTTGTCACGGCAATTGAACCCATGCTGGCCAGCCTCGGCGACTTGCATGTTTGGATCGAGTCGCCTGACGGTCAAGTGCACTACCCGCACAGATCCAGTCACCGCGCGAATTACAATCTGCAGTTCGTCGAATCAAAGCTCACAGACGTCGAGCGCGTAGACGGCATCGGTTTTACCGGGCGTACCGAAGGGGCGCTGGCTGTTGCTGTCGTAACCGGCTTACCCGCAGCAGGGGACTACGATCGTTTTCTCGAGTCGATGAGTCGTATGCGCGAGGCACCGGGCTTCGTCGTCGACCTGCGCCGCAATCACGGAGGTTCTGAGCCGCAAGCCGCGCGCATCGCTGGATTTTTTACGGATCGCAGAACCAAGTATGCTCGAGCTCAGGTCCGCTCCGATCGAGAAGCCGATGGACTGCTCGAAACGCCAGGCCGCTACTTCGACCCCTCGGCAGCCCAGGCCTACAAGCGGCCGGTTGTTTGTTTGATTGGCCCGGGATGTGTCAGCAGCGGCGAGGGATTCGCGCTGATGATGAAATCGCTCGATCATGTCCAGGTGATCGGACAACCCACGCGCGGCGCCAGCGGGAATCCTCGACCGGTCACTCTGCCGAACGGTGTGCGGGTTTGGTTCTCCCGCTGGGTATCACTCGAACTCGATGGCACGCCGATTGAGGGCCGAGGCGTTTATCCAGAAACACTAATCGACCACACGGAAGGCGGGGACGTGACGTTTGAGAGGGGACTGGAACTACTGCGTCCCAACTAGGCTCGGCTCCCGCCTCGTCCGGGATCCACGCCATTTGCAATGGCGGGCTCGCAGCCATGGCCGGCAGAGCCGGCAAACACTCGATTCCGAGGCGGAGCCTTGGAACCATACGGTAAACACCCCAGCTAAAACCCGGCGCACGAGTGGGTAGAGGATCAACGATGGATCGCTGATGCATCGCCTCGCTGACGCGTCGGGTTAGTTCGAGCGCAAAACCGCTGCTCCGTCCCCACGCTCCTGCGTATCGCGCTGTTCGGGTGGCCTGGATGACGAGTCTCCAGAACCGGGCGCCTCGGGACGATCTTTCGGGGGCGACGCCGTGGACCCGTCGAGCATGGATTCTTGGGGCCTGAAGATGAGGCCCCAACTGTGAAGCATGCCGAAACGCTCGCTTCGGGTTCCACGCACGACCAGCTGCCAAATTCCTTTTGCGCTCTTTCCGTTGAATTGACTCAGGCTCGGCTGGCGCTTGACCAACGCTTCGGGCATAAACGTTCCACTAAACGGTGGTTTGGCTTTCGTGATCGGATTGGCTGATTGGTCATCGAATAGGGTCTCGTCAAAGTGGTCACCACTGCCGCCCACTTCGGTGAACAGCTCGATTCGTTGTCCACCGGGACCGGTCAGATAGGCGTCTAAAAAGGAAGTGTTGGAATGAGTGATGGATAGCGTCACGTTCACGTCGCCGATTACGAAATCTTCAGTCACGTCGATTTCCGAAATGATGGTTTTGCGTGGCGGCAACACTTCAGCCGTCTCGTTCAGGAAAGTACCTCCGACCATGGCCTTGGATCCTGCCACCTCGGAAGCGGTCAAGAGTCCGTCGCTGTTGGTATCCAGTGACGAGAATTCCTGAAGCTTTCCCTCGGTCCATTCGGTCGCAAACTCGGACATGGCAACTTGCCCATCCCGGTCTGCGTCCAATTCATAGAACCAACCGGGCAAGCCCTCGGATAGATCCCCAGCATCTTTTTGCTGTTCAGCCAAAAACGCGTGCAATTCTTCGCGGGAGAGCTCTCCATCGCGATCAATGTCCAGGCGAGAGTGTGGGATGCCCAAGGCCTGCGTTTCCTGGGATTCCAGGCGACCGTTTTTGTTCGAATCAAAGCGCCCGAGCACACTCGCGGTCAACCAGTAGCCGCTGCCGCCTCGTCGCCACCACCGCGATTCGTCGCGCCGGTCTTCTCCTGAGCGGGTAGACGACCGAATGCCGCTGCCTGTCCGTTTCGCCTTCTGTATCAGTTCATATGACGCACTGGACAGTAGACGCCTTCGCGCGTATCGCTGCGTAAACTCCTGGCGACTGAGGCGGTTGTCCTTGTCGAGGTCCATCTCAAACGGATCCCGGTGTGTCCACTTGGAAGCCGCTGCCTCAGTCCGATCGATGTAGCCGTCTCTGTTCCGATCGTAACGGCGCATCGTCTGCTCGGCTTCGTCCACATCGGCTTGCACGTAGGGGTACTTCACTTCCGGCAAACCAAATTCCGGAACCAAAACCTGGTCCGGTTCCGGTCCGAACGGCTTCACGCTGCTGTCGCTCTTGGCAACTACCCTTCTGCCGGCCACACCATTGTTCAATGCGTAGTAGACGCGCGCCGCCTCCTGGAGACTTTCAATCGTGTTGGAGTTTTCGAGCGACAGTCGGCGCGCCTCGGCGATCCGTTCCAGGTAGGGACGTGCTAGCGGAGTAATCTCTCCCGGATCAATTCTTCCATCTTCATCTTGGTCCAGCCGCTCAAGTGACTCGCGCAGGCCTGCTTGTGCCCAAAGCCGATCTTCGGATAGGGCGAGATGCGACAGCAAGACCACGCAACAGAGGAACCAATGCCGGGATGTGAAACAGCGACTCATCGATTTTCCCTCTGGCCTCAACGTCCGATCCTACTTCGTAAAAAGGACGACACTGACGAACGCTGTGAAGACGATGAGCTCGTCCTGCCGGCGCTAGTCCTGGTTCTGCCGGAAGAGGCAGGTTGTAAGATGGATTCGAGCAAAGCCGTATTCGATGTCGAGACGACTTCGACAGTCTGTTCGCTACGAGCGTCAATCAACTTCGCTAATCGCTCCACTTCCTGAAATAGGGGCTCTGGAGCGGTCACGATCAGCGAATTACTCGATTCGTGAACAGCAATCATCATCTTCGGCTCGAGGCTCCGCTCCAGTTGGCTGGCTGGATTCTTGGCTGCCGTCGACTTCGCTCTCGCCTTTTCCGCGCCTGCTGTCTGTTTCGGATCGGGCGCCGGCTGCGATGCTCCCGGTTGATTCAGCCCCGCTTTACCGTTGGAGCCAGAGACACGGCCAGCATACGCATCGCGAATGGCGGACGCCACCTCGTCGGCGCGGGTGTACATCAATTCGATGACACGCGTCGTTCCATACGTTTCAACCGATGTGATGCCTTTGTCTTTGTCGATGATCTTAAGATAGTCTTCAATCTGCTCAATGTCGTTGGCGGTCCCCTGTGCAATCAGCCGGTTCAGCCGCGAGTCGGCCACGACAGTCATGGTTCCGGCCATCATGGTCGTCGTCCCGTCCCGCGACGTCACGATGCTGCCCAGATAGGAGCCGAAAGACGAGACATAACCATTGACCAGCGACCCCGCTTCGCCTTCCGAGGCGGACTCACCGCCATCGAGCAACTCGGCCAACATTCGCAACGCGTCTTCGGGCTTGGTATACTTGAGATAGAAAACAATCGGTGGTGACGGCAGGGTCTCGCCAGGCCCTGCAATCGTTCGCAGATGCTCTTCAAACTGCCCCAGTGCGACGGTGTCGTCGGATTGCAACAGCAACCCGCGGGGCGTCATCTGGCAGCGTATGGGCGGAGCTTGACTGTGGATATTGTCGGTCAAGATCCGCGCGCCGAAAGAATCCGAATCAGTCGACCGTGTCGCCGTCAGTTTTGTTCTCGGCGAATCGGCGTGGATCGCTCGTTCCGTATCTTCCCGGCCAGACTCTTCCGCTGCCCGAAACAAGACAATCGGATTTGCCTTGCGCCAGAACTTGGCCGCCGTCTTCAACACACTTTCTGCTTGCTTCCCCCGGATGGGCAGAATGCGAATCTCAGCGCCGGTGGAAGCGTTTCCTCCATCCAGTCCGGCGATGATCTTCTTGATCTGGTCGATTTGGCGTCTCTTGGCGCGAACGAACAATCGTCTATTCCCTGGATCGGCATCGATCTTCGGCACATCGAGCCCAAACTCATCGGAACGACCGGACGAGTCGGGGAGATCGAGCATTTCTTCGAGCAAACTGATCGCCAAATAGGGATCGACTGTCTTCAAGGGGATCACTTCAAAGTCCGCTTCGGAAGCTTGCAGTTGCGCCACGGTTTCCGCGATTTCCTCCTGCACCTCCGGAGTCGCCAGGGCCACGATACTACTGGCCGCTTTGTCAACCGACAAACGCAGCGACTTGCCGGATAGGAGCGTCTGTAACACGCTGTAGACGGTATCTACGTTCCCACCTTCGACGGCGTGTGAACGAAGCTCGGCTTCGCCGTCTGCCGAGGACAATGTCTGTTGCTGTCTATCGAGAGCCGTGACCAGGCCCTCGATGAGCTTCACCTTGTCCTCTACCCCGGTGACAAAAATATGATTTCCCTGCAGGTCCGCTGACAGGCTGACGTCGATGCCGATCATCTCACCGGTTGCCAATCCCAGATGCGGTCGCGCCACGACCAAGATGTCCTCGGCGCTGACGTGCTGCAGTGCAAAAGTCTTCATGACCGTTCCGTTGTCCAACGTCGACGTCTCAAAAGCCTCTAGAATCGTCTTGACATTCTTGAGCTTGGCGACCGTATCGGTAATCATCAGCCGGTTGGTCTTGGAGAACACGGCTGGCGTCGTCATCAGCTCAAGTGCGGATAGCTCCCGGACTGCTTCGTCTGCCTTGATTTCGCCTAAAGAGAACAGGCACTTGACCACCTCATGGTTGCTCAGCTCGTCCAGCTGTTCAACCGCAACCAACTCCGCGAGCGCGTCCAGCTGCTGCATGCCGCGCGGATCGCCAAGGTTGATTACCGACAGCAATTCTCCGCTACGGACAAGCGAATACCCCTCGGGCAAGAGGAACAGATTCATACGAGCAATCGCCTCTTGCTGGTTGAACGAGTTGGGATCGGTATAGGAAATGCTCCCGGTCGGTAGGTCTTCGAAGTGCAACGCCAAGTCGCACTCCTCGGCGATCCAGCGGATGACGTCTCGCCACGGGGCGCGGTCAAACGAGAAACGCAAGGAGACGTCCGGATCATTTGATGTCGCTGATGCGGCGCCCTGGTTGGACACATCTTCTGACCAAACGGGCGCCGGGCAAATCGCCCCGACGAGTGTCATACCGATCAGGACAGGCGAGATGCATACGGCACCGCTGCGATGGATTAGGAGATTTGACATTTTCTCAGTCGCTAAGGGATCGGACTTGGGTGGTGGGCCACCCTAGTCCGCAGTGGTGGGTTTGTAACTCATTTTGCATGCCGCCAGCTAGGCTTGTGCGAACTAGCCAGGCTCAGGCTTTCTTTATCTTTAGCGAGCGGCATGGCGCTCACGCGGCGGACCCTTTTAGGGCCGTCCTCAGACCACCCGCTCCGCCGGTAGTCACTGATTGGAACGGTTTTCTTTTTGCATCGACCGAATCTCCATGAGCTGGATCAATGGAAACATGCACAGCGTAGGGTATGGCGCCGGTGCGGCTCTCACTGGCTGCTGGCACCAGCAAGCACTTCATTGCCCGGCGATCTGCTTCGCCGGCAATTGCACATGGGTGCTGCCAAAGCATCGGCTACGCCAACTTTTGCGCACAGGATCTGCTCCTCTCGCATGAATTCACGCAGATTAACAGGAGGTAGGTACCGAAAGCAGGCCCTACCGAACCGGTGTGAGGCCTATGCAGGTGGGATAGGTAGGTAGGGGGTTGGAAGGAAAGCTACCAATCAGCGTAGCTTGGTGCGCCAGGCAAGTCAACGTTTGTTGCGATCACGCGATCACCCTGCGGTCACGATGGGATAGAATGGACGGCCCCCACCAAGCCACAGCCGTCGTGCCGGTACGCTGGCCCATGTCGCTAGAACGACCGGCGAGCGCGGACGGGCATCTTGCGTGACGCCGGTGCGTGTCGAGAGAATCCATGGATATCCATCACTGTTTCGCGTGTACCTGACGATGCTCGTAACTAGGGAGCGAGGACCATGAAACTGAACTTCTTCAAGTTCCGAGTGTATCAAATTTTTGTACTGGTGACCTTTTGCTGCTTGCTGCTAGCCGCCTGGCTTCCGACGATCCGTCAGGCGACTCAATCCGCCCGTTATGCAGAACGAATCAGCAGAGTTCGAAAAGCGGACCAGGATCTGAAGCAGGCGGTACAAGACAACGATGTGGAGCTGGCACGCGAAGCGCTCGAGGCCGAAGCCAAGCCGGAATTGGCGATGCGCGACAGCCTAGGCTTGGGGAGGATTGAAATAGTGAAGCTGCTCTTGGAGTTCGGAGCAGATGCCAACGACTCAGCGGCAAAAGACTCGCGAATTCTCGCAGCGCTGCGCAGCGAGCAACCAGCCGCAATCCGCCAGAGGTTGATCCGTCTCTTGGTGGAGTACGGTGCCGATCCTTCTCCGGAACATCCTGGCAGTGATCTGATGCATTACTGTCTAATCGATCGCGATGTGGCGATGGCTGAGTTCTTAACCGAGTTCGGATATGAATATGGCGCCCGCGAAATGGTCGCTCTGAATCAACTGGAACGATTGCGGGCTCTGGTGGAAAAGACGCCGAATGTGGTGCACGAGCTCGTCAAGCCCCGCAGTCCACCCTTTGAAGCACGACGGGATAGATCACTGCTTGGAATCGCATTGGCTCGAGGCTATCGTGACATGGCTTTGTTCTTGATCGAGCGCGGAGCAGAGCTAGATCCGGGAGCAGACCACAACCAACGAACGTTATTGCACGAGGCGGCACGCGGCGGCCACCCCGAGCTGATCTCCCTACTCGTTGAGAATGGACTGGATGTGAATGCTGAGGATGAATACGGCAACACACCCCTGCTGCTCGCTACCCGGCCTGCACATTCCCAGGCGGTCAAGACGCTCATTGAGGCGGGAGCCGATGTCAATGCTTCCAATTCCGGCGGGGTGACTCCGCTCCACGACGCAGCGAGCGGAGGCCAAGTCGAGATTGTTCGGATGTTGCTCGCTGCCGGTGCGGATCCGCAAATTGTGAGCCGTGACGGACAGACTGCTTTGGACTGGGCGCGTCGGAGAGATATCAACCTGAAGAGTGAGGTCGTCTCCGAAACGGTGCAGATACTCGAGCGGGTCACCACCGGGTCAGCCCAGTAGGCCGAGTTGCCGAAAGGGCGCAGGCCCGATCGATCGCAGTAAATTGCCGTTGAAAGTAGTGCAATGCTCATAGAAACCGTGCCCAACATCTGCAGGAGATCCGCCCTAGCGACTGGCGCTCCCGTCAGCCCGGCGCGCGGCGTCGGCGGCGACCGAGTTTTGGAGATGCACGAAAGCCCTGGCCGCGGAGCAGCAGGGCT
>JANQJJ010000022.1 GCA_028281725.1 Pirellulaceae bacterium
CAATCTCTGCGATCGCAAGCTCGATCTCCGCCGGGGACATACCGCTGGCATACATACCCCCGATCAAGGCACCAACGCTGGTACCCGCGATGTAATCGATAGGGACACGCATCTGCTCGAGCGCCTTCAGCACCCCGATGTGGGCACCCCCGCGTGCGCCTCCGCCGCCCAGAACCAACCCAATCTTCGGGCGTCCTTCACGCTCTTGCACCGGGTCAGCATTCGTACAGCTACCAGGCGCGGCTTGGGCGTGGTGAAGGCCAAACGCCACACTAAAGACCAAGAAACGGAGAAGCGTTGTTGACACAGTTCCCTCCTCCCGCCAGCGTCAGCGCTGGGTCATATCGCACTCTGTGTTTTCTTCGCAGTCCCATCAGGCACGGCAAGAGGTTGGGATTGATTCGCCGGTTGGAGCAGATGATACGCAGCTGGAACGAAAAGTAGCGTCAACCCGGATGCGATGCTCAATCCCCCGATGATTACTGCGGCAAGGGGCTCCCACAACGGGCCGCCGAAGAGGAACAACGGCAGTAGCCCCAGAACCGTCGTCACCGAGGTCAGTAAGATGGGCCGGATGCGTTTTGTTGCCGCTTCGACGATCGCGGGTCCCAGCTCAGCCGAGCGTCTTTCGATGTCGATTTGATCGATCAGAACGATGCCGTTGTTGATGATGATTCCGGCCAAGCTGATCAAGCCGAGCGTGCCCATGAATGAAACCGGCTGGCCGCTGAGCAGCAGTCCAAATGGTGCACCCACAAGAACCAGCGGTACCGTCATGAAAACAATGATCGCGCGTTTGAGTGAATCGAATTGGTAGACAATGACGAGCAGCATGAGAAGGACCGCGGCGGGTAAACCGGCGCCAAGCTCGCCGTAGATCTCTTCAGAATCCTCAATCTCTCCGCCGAAGGTGATTCTGTACCCTCCGGAAAGATCCAACGCGGCAAGCTCATCTTCAATGCTGGCCAATAACGCTTGAGCCGTCAGGGCGTCGCTTTTTGCGGTTACGGTGATCATCCGTTGCTGGTTCTTGCGGCGTATTTGCGAATATTCGAGTGCCCCGCGGGTGACCGCCACCTGATCCAGTGGAACCACAACTCCGTCGCGACCCAGCACGGAAATATTCGCGATATCTTCGATGGTGTCGCGATCCTTGTGCATCGCTCGCAGGACAATTGGCACCGACTGATCATCTTCCCGATAGTCCGAGATCGAGTATCCGTCGAAGTACGCTCCCAGGACTCTCGACAAGGAGTCGGACGAGATCCCCAGTCGCCGCGCGTTGTCCTGATCAAGATCGACAACGACTTTGATGACCTTAGCGCCCCAGTCGTTTTGGTTTTCGACCAGCAAGGGGGCTTCGTGGAACGCGTCTTCGACCGAATCAGCCAACTCCATGAGGCGGTCGAGCTCGGGTCCGGAGATTTCAACTTCCACGATTCCGGACTCATCAGATCCCATCGTCAAGCGTTTGACCCGAAATCGAGCCTCCGGGAAGTAGGTGTAGAGGTGGCTGCGAGCACGCTCGAGAAAAGCCAGTGATCCTTCTCGATCTTCCGTATTGACGAGAATGAACGCACTCGATGGCGAGCGATCGGCCGGGTCGAGTGCAAGGTAAAAGCGCGGCCCGCCATCTCCCACGTACAACAATTGATTGACCACTTCCGGATTGGCGTCTTTATCTGCGATCCATCGGCCGACTTTTCTGGAAATTCGCTCGGTTTCGGAGATGTGTGCCCCTTTTGGCAGATCGACATAGATCAGCACTTCGGAACGCTCGGAATCCGGGAAGAGCTGCGCCGGGAGTAACGCAAATAATCCAACACCCCCCAGTACCGCCAGATACGCCAACCCAACAATCCACTTCGAGCGTGGCAACGCGTGCTCGAGCAGCGTGTGGTAACGCGCGGTCCAGACAGCCGAGCCGTCACCTGCAGTTGGAGTGACTTTCAGGGTTTTTGATGCAATGAGGGGAAGGATGTACATTGCACAGAACCACGATCCGACCAGCGAGAGCGCCAGAACAGCACCCAAAGAAAATGAATACTCACCTTCCGCGCCTTCCATGAGAAAAAAGGGTAAGAAGGCGAAGATTGTCGTCGCTGATGCGACGGCCAGAGGCATGGCAAACTGTTTCCCCGCCTCAAACGCAGATTGCGATGGTGAGCTCCCGGCTTCCAGACGACGCAATACGTCCTCAACAATAACCACCCCATTGTCTACCAGCAGTCCGAGCGAGATGATCACAGCGGCGATGGAAACCTGTTCCAACACGATATCAAACGCGGTCATTCCGATGAGCGCTGCGAGCAATGCAAACGGAACAATAGTCGCAATGATCATTCCGGTGCGAATCCCCAGGAAAACCATCACAACAACGAGCACCACGACAAAGGTCTCGGCGACGTTCGCCAGTGCATTGTTGACCGAGCTAGCGACGCTCGTTGGCTGGAAGGTCGCGAAATCGAACGAAAAACCGATCGGCTGTTCGGCCTCGAACTCACGAACCAATCGCGTTACCTCATGCCCCACTGCCAAAATGTCGGACCCCGTTTGCATCACCACTCCGATGACTACGGCAGGACGACCGTCGAAGAACACTCTGGTTTCAGGTGGATCAACGTAGCCGCGACGCACCGACACCAGATCGGCGACCCGCACAAAGTTATTGAGTTCGTCAGATTTGGTTAAGAGTGCCTCAATCTGATCAACGCTCTTGAGGTCTCCACTGGCTTCGAGCAGGAAAGCCGATCCATCCGCATTCAACTGACCCGCCGGCAGAATCACGTTTTGCGCGCGCAGGTCCTGGATTAGCGGCTCGAGCTGCACACCTACCGCTGCCAAACGCTCCGCGTCGAACTCCAGCCAGATCCGCTCCCTCTGCACCCCATGGAGCGCAACCTTCCCTATCCCTTCTATCGTGTACAGACGCCGCTGCAATTCTTTTGCGGTCGTCTCCATCTCGCGATAACTGAATCCTTCCGCCGTCATGGCGATGGACGCAATCGTCACGTCACCAAAATCCGTGTTCACGTATGGCCCAAACGTTTCTGGCGGAAGTTCGCGAACCACCTCCTCCATTTTGTCACGCAGCTCCTGCCAGATCGGCGCGAGATCGGCAAACCGATCGTGAACGGTGACATGAATGGTCACATCGCCTGTTACCAGCAACGTCTCAATCGTTTTCACCTCGGCGAGCTGGCGAATCTTTCGCTCGATTGGCTCCGCAATGAGTTGTTCCAGACGCGCGGGCGGCATTCCGGGAAACGAGGCGGAGACAACAGCGGTGCGGATTGTTATCTCTGGCTCCTCGCTCTTGGGAAACCCGACAAAAAGCAGGCTGCCCATGACGACCATTGCGAGCATGACAAATACGGTGAGACTCGGTTTTTCAAGTCCAAGGCGCGTGAGCCAGGTCATGGCGATTCGTTTTCGAGGAGTTTGACGCGCTGCCCTTCGCGCAGGTACGACACGCCGGCGGAGGCGACCCATTCACCTGATGTAAGACCGGATTGCACAACCACCGAGTTTTCGCGCACCTCGGTCACCTCGACCGGACGACGATGAACTGTTCCGGTTTGTGCGTTGTATACAAATACTGTGGCGCTGGTTTGCTCGAGATCGAGCTCATCGAAAGCGACGAAGCTTGTGATTGGTATCAGAAATCCCTCGCCTCCCTGAGGTAACGCGAGATCAACGACGACGTC
>JANQJJ010000037.1 GCA_028281725.1 Pirellulaceae bacterium
AGCTCGCGCTGCTGCGCAGCGTCGACTTTTGGCGCCAGCTCGCTGGGGACTCCGGCCTTCGATTTCCGCCGTCGGTCAGGCTGGCGCCAGCCGGTGGTGAGGGAGAATCGGACCCGCATCGTTGGGCCTACGCCGCTAAAGAGTCTCCAGGCGGCAACTGGCTGTGGAAGCCCAACGACGGGGCAGGAGGCACGCGAATTCGGCAGATGTCGGGGGACCAAGGTCGATCCGCCAGTGACGACCCACAGCCCTCTCAGGGGAATCCGGCCGTCGCTGGCTACTGGCAAAAAGAGATTGCCGGACGCAGCCTGGGAGTCCACTGCGTCGTCGGTCAGGACGATTCCCGGCTACTGGGGGTCACCGAGTCGCTGTCTCGGTTCGACTGGCCAGGACCGTCCCATTTCATCTACCGCGGGTCGTGGGGACCTATTGCGATCTCAGCCCAGGGTCGGCACCAGATGCTGGCACTGTGCGAGTTGGTACGGATGCGAACCGCATTTCGAGGCTGGCTCCAAATCGACTTGGTCGAAGACCCGTCGGGGCAGCTCTGGCTGCTTGAACTCAATCCGCGCTGGGCGGCGGGAATGGAAGTCCTCGTTGCCACCGGCCTCGCCAATCCAGTCTCCCATCATCTCGCCGCCTGGAATGACCTGCCTGCGAGCGACGTCCCCCAGGCCAGTCAGAGCATTTTTGGCAAGGCGATCTACTACGCCGATCGCGATGTACGGCTGACCAAGCGGTTTTTAGCGTCTCTGCACGCGCTGCCGAATCACGCAGTCGCGGATCTGCCCGCCTGGACCATGGCGTCCCAGACCGTGCGGCGCGGCCACCCGATTCTCACCCTCAAGGCACAGCTGGGACGTCCCACCACGGACCAGGAGGGCAAATCCGCCCTGCTATCCCAATTGGCGAGTATGGCGAGCCAAGTGGAACGGGCAATGGAGGTTTGCCAGGTTTGAAGACTGGCGAGTTCTACCAATCCGACACGCGAGCTCGGCGACGCGTCCGCGGTGTCGTAAGCCCCAGCCTGGCTGGCGCTTCGGGTTCACTAGAGCGCCAAAACGAAGGCTTCACAGCTGCGATTGCAAGTCGCGTAGGCTAACGGGGCGAAATCGTGACGGTATCGCCATCGCGCTGAACTTTCAGCGACGCTGCCCGAGCAAACTGCTCCAGCAATTCGTCGAGCGTGGCGTTGTCCACCTCGAAACTCACCAGCTGCGTTTTGTCCTGTTGCTGACAACTTGGATCCCACTTGGTTTCAAAGCCAATACTGGCCGCCAGGCTATTGACGATGTTTTCCGCCGAAGCGTTGCTGACGGTAAAACCCCATCGCTGCTGCGCTGTGTCGCCGGGGCGACGCTTGGTCGCTGAGGGCGTCAGCAGGCCCAGATGAAAATCGGTCGTTCCGACGGCCGTACACTTGGCATCGCGACACTTCAGTCCACTACCGGCAAACTGCTTCTTCAAGGCAGCGAGCCTCGCCAGTTGTAGATCTTGCTGCGAATAGGTGCAGCGCCATGCCGTCTGTTTCCCAAGCGGCGCGGTTCTGAAGCCCCCGGCACGGACCTGTTCAACTTGTTTGCTGAATCCGCCGGCAATCAACGTCAGCTGCGTCGCCAGGGTGGAAGGCTGTGCGAGATCACCGGCGTGAAGCAAGTCGTGCGGCAACGTCCCGTCCACAGCAATCGACCATTGTTTTTGAATCGTTTCCAAGACGTCCCTGGGCGTCGCGAGCTCTTGCCAGCTAAGCGGACGCATGTTGGCCCGACGGGTTGTCGGAGACTCACTAATGGCATTGTGTAGCTGCACAGCGGCTCGCTGCAGTCTGGGCACTTCTCCCACGGGACCCAGGTAGACGACGTTCTCGATCAATCCCATTTCGGCTTGCGCGATCGTGGCCACCTGCCGCAACGCTTCAGCCAGCGTGGTGCCATCGCGATTGCCCCCACCCCCCGTCGAGAAGGTCATTGGCTGCGTCGGGTCGATCCGACGATCAAGCCAAATCGAAACCCCGTGGAGTCGGCTGATTTCCTGCAAGCCGTCGCGTAGCGGGCGTTTGTCCCAGAAAAAGTTCACGTTCCTCTGAAGAGTCCGCATCGCTTGCCGGCTACTGGGCAGCTGAAGCAGATTGAATTGGATGACCGGTTCTGCGGCCCGGAGACCGTTTGGCTGAGAGAGACCAACAAGAATTCCCGCAAACACCAACAGGTAGCCCCACAGCAACCTGCACCGCGCTGCTGTTCCACTCGGCAGTGTCCTGTGGACGACTCGAGAATAGGCACTCGGTAGTAAAGATCGCTTACAGGTCACAATAGGAAGTCCAGAGAGAACAAGGCGTTCAGTTTGGGCAGTATGCGCGGGCTGCATGAATTCTATCACGATCCGGCGCCCCGCATTCAGGCTCTGATTTCCCGTGCCTGGCCTAATGCACGCGGGCGGAATTGGCAGGCAGCGACATTACAGAATTGCCCAACCCGGTCCTCTGATTATACTGAACCCAGTGTCCCGCCCAAACGGTCATCACCCGTTCAACAACATGGCCAGACAGAATAGCCTCAGCAGGGTAACCCAGTGGAAGAGCGTGCAACTCGATACTCCATTCTCTTGCGTTTTTACCAGAGATATCTCAGTGATGCAGATACCGCCCAGTTCATCGCTCTAGTTGCCAGCCACTACTCCGTGGGGACTCTCGAACGTCTCGTCGTTTCAGGTGATACGTATTCACGGCGTGCTTCCGCATTGGCCTTGGGTTTAATTGGTGACAGCCGGTGTAACCCCGTGCTTGGCCCACTGCTTCGAAACAATGATCGCAAGTTGCGACTGGTCGTGGACGACGCAATGCGTGCAATTGCCGCCCGCGAAGGAACGGCCGCCGAGAGGCAACAACTCGAGTTGATCGTTCGTGCGAACGAATGCGGGAATTTCGAGAAATCCATCGACCTGACCACTCATTTGATCGAGCATTCGGGCGGTTCGGCGGAAGCCTACCACCAACGCTCGCTGGCGTTGTTCCAGATGGATGCCATTGAACATGCGATCGAAGACTGCCGCCAGGCTCTGAAGCTGAATGAGTTTCACTATGCTGCGATGGTTGGGCTGGGCCATTGCCATCTGGAATTAGGAGATTTGCTGGAATCTCTGTTTTGGTTCCGGCGTGCATTGGAGGTCTACCCGGACTTGGAGCCGGTTCGGGTCCAGGTCCGTCGACTCGAGCGAGCGATTCAAGAACTCTAGTGTGAGTCGCGCGGACGTTGTCGCCGATCGCTGCCAGCCCAACAGCGGCATCGTCAAGCATCCTTGGGTGCTTCGAGTGCTTCCGCCTACTCCGTGATATCGATCAGCGGTTGAGGAGCTGCGTTGTCACCGACGTTGTCACCGGCGCTGTCGAGGGGCTCGCTTTCAGAGTCGTCGCTGCCGCTGGCCTGTTCGTCAAGACTATCTGCATCCAGCGCCTCCCCGGTAGCGTCATCCCCTGATTCGGCCGCCTCGGTTGGCTGCCTATTCAATCGCTTGCTGAATTCCTCCACCCACTCAAGTTCCTGTTCAAGTTTTTGCAGCTTACTTTTGGCAAGGAGCAACTCCTGACGCGTGTCAAGAAAGTCCTTCTCCGCTTGGATTTGGAGACTTCTGCTCATGGCTTGCGACTTCGCGTGGTTAAACTCCTGCTGATCCAGTTGGTGACGTTGCTCGACCAATTCGACTTGTGCCCTGGCGTGCGACCCGGCCAACTTGAGATCTCTGATCATAAATTCCCATTGTGTTTTAGCGGACTCGTGGGCGTTCCGAGCGCGGTAGGCTTCCGCGAAAGTCAAAGCTCCCTTTTTGCTCAAAGCTTCACAGCGCCGCCACTCTTCGGACAGCTGCAACAAGCGATATCCGGCTGTCACCAGATCGCCAGGCGCATTGCGAGTCACGCTGAGTAAATCCGCTGGCGGAACGTTTGCTTCAGAATTCCCGTCGGCCAGTTCCACCGTTCGCGAACCCGAGTACGGCTCCGGTGACATTGCGGGTTCGTTTCGCCTACCTGCTACCGGTGCCGTTGTCGCATAGTCGGGTGTTTCCGTCTGGGGCGACACACGAGACGCCCTGCCCATTTGAGCTGGACTGTCGGCCGCTGGCGTAGCGGACCTCGACGCGGGCGCAGCGTCCGGAAGCTGCGCCGGAGTAGCCCGGTAGTAGCCAGGGACATTGGGCGGTGCTAACGGAAATCGTTGTAGCTCCTGCCCGGAAGGAGTTGCAGGTCGATACTCCCAATCCAATGGGTCAACCCGTCCTAGCAAATAGTTCACTCGTCGCGTGATGATCTCATCTTTTTGGTTTTCCCGGCTAGCCAAAACTTTTCGTGCTTGTTCGACGTTCTTCAGCACCTCTTCGAATCTCTCGACCTGCGCCCGATGCCGGGCGTCGAATTGGCGCTGCACCAGTCGCTTCAGTTTGGCAATCGACTCTTCGCTGGGTTCGGCCGTCGCTTGACCACGGAGTTCTTGCACAAAGCGAGAGATCTGTTGAGAGAGCTCGGACTCGGCAAAAGACATGGACGAGTCTTCGAAGACAGTCTCAGTCACCGCGCGATACCGCCCAGGATTGCTCGGATCCGGGACATAGCGGGTCCTTACTCTAGGCACACGCACCCGCTGAAAGTCATCGGCCGAGTAGAGAGCCGTTGGGCTCACATATGGTGGGGCCGGAGACGCCGGGTCCCGATACGCTGGGTCTTGATGCACTAAGTCGTCAGAAACCGGATAGAGAGGCGCTGGGTTGTCAGCCGAGAGGCGCGTCTGCGCGTCGACGGCGGTCGGGTCGCGCGGCTGGGTGCGATCGGCAGCAGCCCGTTGGTTCCCGCTGGTCGGAGTAGGGCCGCCTGGGTTGCTTCCAGGACTGAACGCTCCTCGCTGCCCCAATGCCGCCGTAACCAGCCCTACGCCCGCAATGCCACAGACGACCAACAGGCACGCCAGAGCAACCGACAGTCTTCTGCCTGGAAGCCGCTGCACGGCAGACGACGAATCATGGGTGCTGGGTTTCATGGTCTTCTCCTTCTTGGTTTTCGAAAGTCATGGTCTTCGTAGTCGGCTCGGCCTGGACTGGATAGCCGAGTTCGATGAGCAATGCGCCGAGTTCTCGTTCGGCCTGGTCGAGCCGCTGGTCGATTTCTTCTCCGGTCCATGATGGCGGAGGTGTCTGGCCCGATGCGTCGGTCGAGCCGCCATCGACGAGGCCGGTGGACGGTGATTTCGCATCCGTTTCTGTTGGTTGCTTGACGAACGTTGCCAGTACCAGTGCGGCGCTCAGACCTAACGTCACGATCGCGGCGCCGAATAGCCAGCGCCCGGTTCGGCTTGGCCGTTTCTCCAATTCTTCCGGCAGCGGCACGCGATAGGGACTGCGAGCATGCGCGAGGCAGCCTCGGAGGAGCGCTGCGACTTCCGCGGCCGATTGCAGTCGCCGGTCCGCGTCTTTGGCCATGAGTCGATCCACGAGCCTTTGAAACCAATCGGGATAGGTTTCGTTGAGTTCGATAATCGGTGGTGGCTGTTGTTCACCGATCCCGCGGAGGACCTCCAGCGTGGAATCTCCACGCACGGGAGGCCGCCCGGTGGCGAGCGCATAGAGCACCGCTCCGAGTGAATAGATATCCGATCGATGGTCGATCGTGCCACCACAGGCTTGCTCGGGGCTCATGTACTGCGGCGTACCGGCCACCATGCCACTGGCGGTGAGCGTCGCGTCGTCGAGCGCTCTGGCCAGTCCGAAGTCGGTGAGCATGATGCGGAACCCGCCTTCGTCGAGCAGCAGGTTCGCGGGCTTGATGTCACGATGCACGATGCCCTGTCGATGTGCCGCCGCCAGCCCCTCGGCGACTTGTAGCCCCATGGACAACACTCGCTCGAGCGGCAAGGCGCCTTCTTCATCCAGGTGTTGTTGTAGATTCCCTCCGGCAATGAACGGCATCACCAGGTAGGGAAGTGTGCGATCTCCCGAAACCGCATAGATAGGCACGATGTTCGGATGCACCACGGAGGCAGCCGCCTGGGCTTCGCGAAAAAATCGTTGACGTGCCACGCCGGTGCTGGCCAACATCGGTGAGAGCAACTTAATCGCCAGGAAACGGTGCAAGTTCGTGTCGCAAGCCTTGAGTACCACGCCCATTCCACCTTGTCCGACGACGCTGTGAATCGGCATCGAGTCGATTTCTCCCAGCACGTTTGCCTCGTCAGAACTCGATGGCTGCAGGAGACCGAGCACCCAGTGATCGCGGCCGGCGACGTCCGGGGTTGATCGCTGGCCCGGAGCCAGTCCCTGCCGCGGCTGCCCGGCGAGGTGGTCCCAAGTCAGGGCCTGGCCGGAATTCTCGATGTCGTCAGAACCCTTGGCCTCGACCCTCTGAGTCGAAAACTCGTTGGATTGGCCATGCCGTGACGGCGGCGAAACCACTTGGGTTTCCAGTTCCACGAACTCGGCGAGTACTTCTCGGGTATCGTCCCACCATGAGTGGTCCGCAGCCAGATCTTCCAGCTGCCGACGACATGACTCACACTGATCGAGATGGCGCGTGACTTCCGCCTGTTGTGCTTGGTCGAGTGAATCGCCCAGCATGGCCACCAGGCGACCGACGTCGCAGTCTCCAGTTCGAGCGATCATGGCGTCTCCTCCCGAAACGGTTCGACTAGACTCTTGATTTTGGCCAACGTCCGACAGCGAGCAACGTACACGGCGCCGAGCGAGAGCCCGAGTTGCTCAGCCACCGCCTCTCCGGCATGGCCTTTGACCGCCGTCTCCCAAAATGCCCGCCAAGTGGTCTCGGCCACCGACTGCCGCACCTGCTCGGCGGCCCAACGAAACTGCTCTTTCCGCGTCTCCAGATCAAACAGCTGGGATTCGTCTTGCTCGCAGGCGATCTGCTCCAGGCTGAGTGGCAACTCGCCGACGGCGGTAGAAAACCGGCGATTCTTGCGCAGCAGGTCAATGGTCGCGTTGCGTGCGACGGCCGAAAGCCAAGCGCGAAATCGACCTTTGCCCTCGACGTCAAACGCCTGGATGCGCCGGCTGATCGTCAACAACACTTCCTGCGACACCTCGCGAGCGTCCGCATCCTGTAAACCATACTTGAGTGCGATCCGGTGAATGGCTCGTTCGTAAATGGCACAGAACTCGATCCATGCAGCCGTATCTCGACCGTCATGTAATCTTTGAATCAACGAGATTCGTGTGTCTGGCAGCGCCATATGCTTTGCCTGCAATCGCCTGGTGGATCAGCCTCTAGTCGCCTCTACACCTTAACACGTGCCTCCCCAGGAGACCTTACTCCACAATCGGCCCAATTTTCCGCAATAAGCGTTTTCGGGAAGAGCCGCCGGCTGCGAGTGCGTGGCTCACCGGCGAAGCACCAGCATTACCGACGAAGCGCTCTGCGGCGAAAATCTCGAAACGCTTGGGGCCAGGGGGCGGAGAAGACAAGCTTCTCGCCTGACTGCGGGTGAGAGAGTCCAAGCGTTTCCGCGTGGAGCGCCAGCCGCTTGAGGGGCCACAGCGGGTGCTCGGCCTGCTGGGGACGGTAGCGAGGATCGCCGACAATGGGGTGGCCTGCTTCGGCGAACTGGACTCGGATTTGGTTTCGGCGGCCCGTCTCCAAACGAATTTGGACCAAGGTGGTATCGGGCCAACGCTCCTGAACCTGGTAGTGGGAAATGGCCAGTTCTCCCGCCTGAGGTTTGGCAACCGAGTATCGATGCAGCGATTCATTGGTAGCCAGATACGACCGAAATGTGCCTCGAGCCTGCCGAAGCACTCCCTGCACAATGGCCGTGTACCGACGCAGGGGCTTGCGGGCGCCAAACTGTTCCCGAAGTTGCTCAGCCACTTCGTCAGATTTGGCGAAGACCAGGAGCCCAGAAACGCCGCGGTCGAGTCGATGCACGCAGATGGCCTGAGCACCCGGCTGGCTACGAACGAGCCACTTGCGAATCTGCGACAAGAGTGTGTTCGCGTCGCGTTTTGGAGACGGCACAGTCAGTAGTCCGGCTGGCTTGTTGACCACGATCAAGTGTTCGTCGTCATGCACGACCACGAACCGCTCTTGCGGGTTCGCCTTGCGACTGGGCGTCTTGATCGGTTGAGGCGCATAATCAATTTCAATCTCGTCTCCCACCTGGAGCAGAGCGTGTCCACGAGTCATCGTCCTGCTGTGGCACTGCACGGCTCCGTCATGAACCAGCTTCTCCGCCACGCTCCGATGGACCTTCAATGCCATCTGGACGACGTTGACGACTGTCCTGGCCGGCTGCGGAAGATTGGATGCGACGGTATAGCGAACAATCAAGGAGATAACGCCAGTCAAAGATCCAACGAGCCTACTAGGGCGAGCCGCCTAGTGTATGTCCAACCAACAAAATCGTTTGCTCAAATAGAGCGAGGGCGAAGCACCACGGAAGCAGCGCCGTGCTCTGAAAGGATGACAACCCGTTTGTGATAACGGCGAATTGACGCAGTGTAAATACCGCCGCAGCGGTCGGCAACGCCAAGAACCTCCGAGGCAGCGTGGTAGGAGTCCGCCGCACCCTACCCTACTGCGCCAAACGCATCGACGAGACGATCCATCTGGAGGGGCGAGTGCGTCGCGGA
>JANQJJ010000041.1 GCA_028281725.1 Pirellulaceae bacterium
TCTCGTCGACCAGCACTCCACGCAGTAACTGAAGCTCTTCGGCGGAGGGCTGACGTGAGAGCAGAGTACCCGCGGTATCCGGATCGGGTCGGATCGACTGCAGTACTTGCAGAGCGCGATTCAGATCGGCAATGTTCTGGTTGCGCGCGGACTGTTCGGCATTGTTCGCCCGCACGGCGTCCTCTAAGACACCGGATCGGACCGCGCCAAAGTTCAGTAGCTGTGCCTCTATATCGTTGGGATCGCTGAACTGAATGCCGTTGAACAGCGTGCTGCCGACCGGTAAAGATGTCATGACGAATACCTTTTACGACGTGAATTCCAGTTGCTTTTCTAGACGGTCAGCCGCCTGCCACGTGGCACGCTACGACTCGAGCTGAGCGTCTCTTCGTTCAAGAGAGCCTCCGCTCCGGCACGAATGTCTTGGATAGCGCGCTCATTGGCTTCACTCACCAGCTGGCGATCCGCGGGCGATTGATAGGCCGGTAGGGGCCCACACAATCTACCGGTCATCTCGCTCCACGCAGATTCCGCGTCTGCGAGCTGCCTCTGCAGGTCCGAGTAGACCGCGTTGTACCTTCGGACCCGCTCCGCCGAGTCGCCTGTCTGAGTGATGGCTTGGATTCTGGCTAGTTGTTCCTCGGTTACCAGCGGGCCGGCGCTCTGCTGGAGTTGCTCCTCCATATCTTCAAGCGAGCGATGCCAACTATCAGGTCTGAGCATCATTAGGTTCCTTGTGCAGTCGGTTCTGTGGTGAAATTGGTACCCGGGTTGCCGTTTAAACTAGCCGGCTCGGGTCACGAAAACGTGGCCGGACCGCGTCACCTTGCTCGAGCGCCTGACGAGTGTCGGGGCCTCGTGATGGACCGGTCGGCGCAGCCCTGCTATCGACGGTGGCGCCGGGTGCCAGTACCAGATACGCGTCACGCAAGCGGTCGGCTGTCGTATTGAGTCGATCCAGTTCCGTGGCTAGGCGATTCACTTCGATTTGATTGGCGTCGGTAGTCAACAGTAAATCCAGGTCGCGTATCACCTGGTTCAGCTCTACCGTACGATCGTTGATTTCCCGCGCGGCGGCGTCAGCGCGCACCGTGGCCACCGCCTGGCTCTGCACTACCGCACCGGCAAGCTGAGATCCCAGTTGCGAATTGGCTTGCGACAGAAATGCGGCTTGTCCAGCATCCTGAGTAAACGCCTGAAGCTGTGATCGCAGCTGGACACCAATCTCGCTAATGCGCTGCTCCAACCTGAGCTGCGTATCGGCGAGCCCTGCCGGTGAAGTCCGATCTGCCGGTGCCGAGAGATACTCGTTGGATCGATCGACTGCCAGCTGCAAGTCGGAGTCAGCGGCAATACGTCCACGCACCCCTGGGTTGTCCACGGCATCGAAGTTGTCCTCTACTCGGCCAACATAGTTGTTCAGTGCATCCTGCGCCGCCTGGCGGCCGCGCGTGGAGCCCAAGTCACTCGGCAAACCCCGCGAACTAAGAAAACTCTCGAGTTGCTGAGCATTGGCCGGTTCTTCATCATTGCCAACGGCAGCGGCTACCTGATCGCGCACCGACCGAGCCTCGCTGAGCTCTGCCTGCTGCACCCGACCACGCCCCTCCACAATCTGCGAAGAGATGTCAATCGCCGCTTGCTGTCGACTGGCCAGGTTCTCCAGTAGCTGGGCCGAATTGCCTAGCGTTTGTAGCCCCGAAATGGCCTGTTCCGCAGCGATCGTTTGGATCGCTAGCGACGCATCATCCGCGTAAGTACTTTCACCAATGGCGGTCGACGGCAGGCTGGGTGGATCGATAGGCATAGCAGAACGTTTTGGATCAAGAGGATGTCGCGATCGTAGTGACGCAGTTCATCTGACCTGCGTGCCCCATATCGCGTCGGACAGGGTGAGCCCTCCTAACGAATGACCCTCTTAGGAGGAAGCCGGACAGCCAGTCACGATAAGCATGGTGGCCGAACCTACGCTGAAGAATGGAAAACTGGCAGCTTGTTGGCCGGTTCCGGTCATTACGAGAGTGACGCTGAGCCTGGTGGGACTCGCAACGCAGCCGATAGTCGCTCGCGCAATACTCCAGCACCAGCTAGCTGGCTCCCAAGCAGAATGCTTTAAGGCTGCGGACCAGTGTTCCAGCTAACCCGAAGCGTCAGCGAGAAAAGAACTCACCACATCGCTGATGCGTCGCCTCGCTGGCGCGTCAGGCCCGGTAAAAACGAGCCAAACTCCGGTGCTGGACACATCCAAGTAACGATATGGGCAACTTGAGTCGCAGGATGCAAGGTTTCCCCGACCGATGCATACAACCTTTTTGATAGTGTGGCGATGGAATCCGACAAGTTCCTACTGAAACTCTTCTCCGGTCCTCAAGTTGGCGGCGAGGCAGAGTTACAGCCTGGCGAATACTTAGTTGGCAGGGAGCCATCTTGCGATTTGGTCTTGGATGATGTGTTGGTGGAACCGAGCCACTGTCGCCTGAGCATCCGAAACAACGCATTGGAGCTCACTCCACTGGAAGGGTCCGTCTACCTGGAAGGTGAGCAGTTTTCCGGCGGCGCGATCGAGCCTTATCAGTATGTGATGCTAGGGGGAACCTGCTTGGCTGTTGGGCGGCCGGAGACGCCTTGGCCCGTGCGCCCCATCCCGGCAATCCGGCGTGAAGAGCCGAACCAGACCGCGGAATCTCAGACGCCCCAAGAATCGGGCGCATCTGACGAACTGGAAGATCGCAGGCGCGGACGAGGAAGATGGCTGATCCCGCTATCGGCGACCTTGCTACTGGGGCTGTTGATAGCCGGCGCAACCGCGCTCGCGCCCAGCCACCGCAGGGCCGACGCGGCTGACAATGCAGCTCCGCTGGAGGACAGGCTCTGGGAAATCGTCCGAAGCCAGCAAGTCGAATCGGACGTTCAAGTGGAATCAACGGATCGGGGCTGGATCGTTCGCGGGTACCTGGAAAAAGAGCAGGACCGAATCCGTCTGACTCAGCAACTGAAAGAACTCCTCCCCTTGGCGTCGATTCGCCTATGGGACTCTGAAACTCTGGCCGTTGCGGCGGGCGGCGTTCTTTCGGGACTCCACGTGAGTCTGACGGCAACGCCCGGTGGACCGGGTGAAGTGATCGTCGAAGGTACACTCAAGAACCGTCAAGACTGGGAGAAGGCTCGGCAACGAATCGGTCGTGATGTCACGGCCATCCGCAAGTTGACCGATCGAGTTCAGCTCGAATCGGAGTTGGCCCAGAGGAAAGCCTCACCGACGCGTGAACCTCCCAAGCCAACGACAACCGAGATCGAATACGTCGCAAGCGGCGACGTTGCGCCAGACGGAGCTTCCCCCACGGTGATACGCAACATCTACCTCTTGCCTCCGGATACGGAGGCGCCCGCGCTCCCCTCGCCCGACATACGCAGCGTTGCCATCGGCGCTCATCGCTCGATTTTGATGTCCGATGGGACCCGCGTGATGATTGGTGGCCGACTGGATGGCTGGATGGTCATGCAAATAGAAGAAGACCGCGTTGTCCTCGAGCGAAATCAATACCGGCATATTGTGGATCTACTCAAGCCATGAAAACAGAACAAGACGCTAGTGTGCTCGCCGACGCGGATGACCTGTTTGTGCTTGATATCGAACGGCTCCTGGTGGCTGTCGACGGCACCGAACATCGGCAAGAAATCCACGCCCAACTGGCCGCCCAACTAGCTGCGGTGAAAACCAGCATTCGCGGCGGATTGAATCCGGATCAGTTCGCGCGAGCCGAGGCCTATCGATTGGCACTCGAATCCGCCGCGAAGGTTATCGAAGAAACTCGGCCGCGTCCAATCGGCGCGAACACCTAATAGCAAACCAGCTTACCATGACACAGGAAACTAACCATGCTTGACGTCAACTTTGTCAACGACACGTTCGCCACCACGTCCGACCAGTTCGAGAACGACTTGACGACGAGAATTCAGCAATTGCAGGGACAAGACGCCACCAATGCTGACCTGATCAATCTGCAGTTTCAGTTAAGCCGTTGGCAGCTGGCTACCAACTTGCATTCGAACGTGTTGCGGACGCTCACCGAAGGTATCCGCAGCACCATTCAAAAC
>JANQJJ010000070.1 GCA_028281725.1 Pirellulaceae bacterium
GCTGTCAGAAGAGCCCGAACCACTCGATGATACGCCTCTTCCCAAGGCCCAGCGTGATCACACGCGTGAATACTTCAACAGCATTCGAGAGGGCAAAAAGTAAGGACCCGTTTCCAGTTCTGCTCAACCAAGCGCGGCTAGGAAACTAGTGCGCGGTTTGTTGCTCAAAAGGCGGCTTAAAGCTTGGCACGGTGGGTTGCCAATCGTGGCAACCCATTCCATCTCCGCTTGGTTGGGGGCTCGGCGTCGGCAACGACCATGATGGCTTTATCAGCATTTATTGCAATCGTGTTGATCCGGCTGATAGTGTTTATCGCGGGATACCTGAGTACTTTCATTCCTGTGCGATGCGCCGACACGGAGCAAACGGTCGAGTGCGCCAGCGAAACGTTTTTCCGCCGAGTTCTGAGACTCCGAATGGTCTTACTGTACTTGGTCCTGGCCAGTGTGTTGCTTACGTTTGTCTCCGATGCTCTGGCGGCAACCGCCATCGTTTTTTTCGGCATCGGTATGCTGCTGGCCGATGGATACTTCCTCTTCTTGATGTGGCAGGTCCGTAGTCGAGGCCTCAGCTAGCAAAGTCTCACTGGCCTCCCGGCCCAACGGATCGCTAGTAAGATAACCTCTGAATCCAACCTCTTCCCCCCAATACTTAAAACACTGGAAGGCCACGATGCAATTGAAACAGACCGGCTTGGGTTTCCTGCTTAGTATGCTCACGATGTTCGCCATGCCTACGACCGGAATCACAGCGGAACCGCTCGAAGGGATTGGCGAAGTTGGTGAAGTGGAAAAGGTCCAAGGAGGATTTCAGTTCCTGGAGGGGCCGGCGATGACGCCGGACGGCTCGATCTATTTCACTGACATTCCGGCCAACTCCATTTATCGTTTGAGTCCGGGCGGCAAGATCGAGTTGTTCCTTCAGCCATCCGGGCACGCGAACGGGCTGATGTACGGCGGCAACGGTCGCCTGCTAGCCTGCCAGATGGATGGCCAGTTAGCTACCATTGATCTGAAATCCAAGGATGTGACAGTCCTGGCGAAGGAGTATCAAGGCAAGCGGTTCAACGCCTGCAACGACCTGGTGATCGACCAGTCCGGTGGAATCTACTTCACCGATCCTAGATTCCGCGCCCCCGAACCTTGGCCGCAGGGCAAGGAAGCGTTCTACTATCGCGCTCCTGACGGGCAAGTCACGCGACTGGGCGACGATCTAGCGGCTCCCAACGGGATCGCACTTTCTCCTGACGAAAAAACACTCTATGTGATTCCTTCGATGCAAAGTGAGATGATGGCGTATGATGTTCCAGCGCCTGGAAAGATCGACCGCGGTCGCGTTCTATGCCGACTGGAGCAAACGCGGGAAGGCCGATCGCAGGGTGGAGACGGGATGGCGATTGACCGGCAGGGCAATTTGTACATCACCAGCGCTACCGGAGTTCAAGTATTCTCTGCGGCCGGCAAGGCACTCGGAACGATCCGAGTCCCTGAGCAACCTGCGAATGTGGCGTTTGGCGGCAGCGATCTGAGGACGCTGTACATCACGGCCCGAGCCGGCCTTTATCGATGCACGGTGCCGATCAGCGGACACCTCAATCGCAAAGAGTAATGATGTGTCGTCTGCAAGTTATCGGGGACGTTATCTGAGAAAAACGAGCACGTAAACAGTTGCGATCGCGAGCTGAACCAGCGCGAACGGCAGGGCGGCTTTGAAAAATCCGGCAAAGCTAAGCGGCAGTTTGTGCTTGTGGATGATCGTGACGGCGACCAGTGTGGATGCCGAGCCAATGGGCGTAATGTTG
>JANQJJ010000067.1 GCA_028281725.1 Pirellulaceae bacterium
CGGAACACTCGCGCGGGCCTACAAGCATCTGCGCAAGGAGCACTACGACTCGATTAACCAGGAAGTCAATCGCATTTTTCGGCAGCAGACCGGTGTCACCCGTTCGCTCAACCAATCCAGCAGCGACCTGAGGCTGCGACGCCAATGGCTGCGGATACGCGATGTGGTCTTGGCCCGTCGATTGGAACTGCGAGGCACGGTAAGCGAAATTGAATACCGATGGGCAATCCATCAGGTCAAACTCAGCGACAATCTGTTTGAGATCGATATCGAGGACCGCAGTCAGGAGGCGCCCGTCATTCAGCCAGCGGTCACGCACTTGATCTTTAACCGCGGAACCGTTCCCCAAGGGTTTTCCTTGGAGATGAAATCGCATCCGAATTTCGATCGCTGGACCGTCCGCTGGGACTCCTCGGCGCGCCTGGCCCAAAACCTGACATGGCAGTTCAGAACGGCGCTGATGTATCCGAAGAATTTTGATGAGCAATGGCGCGCCAAAAACCGACGTGATCGTGTGCGGCGGCAAAAAGCAACACTCGAAGCACTACGTCGGCTCCACACTCCGAATAAGAACTTCGGTGGTCGCACGCCCTGGGAAGTGATGGATATGCCGCCCGGAAATTACGAGATCAAAGGGCAGGGGTTTATCACGGTCTGGAAGGACTACGTCTACTTCTATCCCTTGTTCAAAGACGAGGATGCAAACGAGGCGATTCGATGGTTCCTCCGCCGAAAGGTAGCGCTGCCATATGCGTTGCATATCAACTCACGTCAGCAAAGCGGCTTGCTGAAACAGGCACTCGTTGGCAGCGTCTTGGTCTTGCAAGGCGGCCTGAAGTTGCGGTCTCATGGCGCCCCAAATCAGGCGATGAAAAACAAGCTGGAGGCAATGAGAACGGAAGTACGTAATACGAGCCTGAAGGAGCTGGCGAACCATGACTTGAAGAACGCAGGGCAGTCCGATCTGATGACCGTCACTCGTCAAGCGGTACAAACGGCATCCGAAGTGGAGGCGCAAGCTACAGTCGACCGGCTGGCGAAAGTTCAGGCCGTCAAACTCAAGGTACTCGAACCGATTCGCTGAAGCGGCTCGCACTGGAACGGCAACAAAAATGCAAACGTTCTACCGCGGCTTGTTAAGGTGCATTCCATCTGTCGCGTCGGAGTTACGGATGCCCCGAGCTGTGTCATGATCTAATCAGTGCGCGATGATCGCTACACTCTAGACATCGCTACCTGAGTCCGTTTCAACCGTTCGTGGACCGACAGTCTCGGGTTGAACCTACCACTCTACTACTCGTTCTGAGCGGAATCGGCTGACAAAGAGCGCAGCGGAAGCGTACGCCAGGCATGTTGGATCTGGCGAAGATGTTGCATGTGCGCCTCGCCAGTCGCGCCTTCGAAACCGAGCACCAGGAAACCGCCTTGCTCTGCTCGGCTGATGGGCTGCATCGCATTACCTTCCGCCGGCGTCAGCGCCTCCCTTTTGATGGATAGTGATCGTAGCAGATAATCCGCCGTCTCTTCCGTACTTGCGTAGGACGTGTTGAGGTAGGAATGCGTCAGCACAAACGTCTTTTCCCCCACGCTTGCCCGTCGCGCAAATCGGAGAAAGTCCCGCATCTGATCTTGGTTCACAGCTCGCTGATCGCCACCGCCCTGCAGTCCCGCATAGATCGAATCGGCAGCCAGAATGCCCTCAATGCGTTGGAAATAGTCTGGATTCTTCAGAATTTCTCGAACGGAGCCGTATCCCGCGCTAAAGGACGATAGACAAATGGTGTTCCATTGCAGATCGGCTTCCAAGCCCTTCATTTCCCTTACTGCCTGCAATGCCAAATCGAGCAGCTCATCAAACAACTTCGGACTTGCCACGAATGGCTGCTTGTACGCTGACGAGAGCCCATGGAAGTTGACGACCACCAGCACGGCATCGACGTCGGATTGGGCAAAGCGTTCGGCGACGACTCGGGCATCTCCGTGAAAGTGAACCAACAAATCCGGCCTCAACTTGACTTCACCGGGCCGGCAGCCCGCCACCACCTTGCCTCCCGCAAAATCAATCGATCTGCTAGCGTCCAGCTTCGTTTGACCAAGGCACCGCCTCGTCAACGTGAGCGACACGGCGCTAGCCGCAAACAAGCTCCATGCAACTCCGGTGGCTATCGCCATACCGCCCACGGACTTTGCTACGCAATGATTCATTGGCCAGACAGTGCCTGATGCCGCTTGGCTCAACTTCAAAAACCAAACAACCACGATAACCGCCCCATCGCTAGCGCACTCCCTCAACGTTACACCAGGTTTTGACCCGACGATTTGTCTTAGCTTGGTAATCCACTTGACTCATGCGTGCCGCGGGTGTGCAGCCATGCGGGCTATGACCCGCACTATCGGATTTCCTCTCCACCGAGCATGAAGCCAACGCCTTGCTGAAATCCTTTGGCAAAGTGAAAACCGTCGGAATGAGGTCCTTTCATGCCGATGATTCGACTGTAGGCCATTTCGGGTCCGTTCACCCATGGCACTTGCAAGTTGATAGGAGCGTCAAACAACAGGAATGATTTACGTCGCGATGCAGGTACGAAGACATAATGTCCGGGCCACATTACTTGTGCTGAGTTGTCATCCAGGACGGTCCGCCGAGGACAGCGAAAAATTGACGGTGGCCGAAAAAGTGCCTCTGGCGCATCGGTGACTAACCAATCGTCGGCAATCGTATCCTTCAGGTTCTGCTGTTCGATAAATGGCAGAATCGCCACCATCCAGCCTCCTACCGACCCAGGACGTGACGGCGCCGGAAGCTCCTTGTGCACCTCTGCATACTGGACCATCGCCAAGTTAATCTGATGGATGTTATTCTTGCAGGTAGTCTCACGAGCCCGTTCCCTCACCAAGTGAACGGCAGGCAGAAATAGCGCGAGCAAAATAGAAATGATTGCGAGCACAACGAATAGTTCAATCATCGTGAGCCCGCGGCGGCTGAGCATATCTCGCATTCCAAAAGTGAACCTTAGGTCGCACAGCCCAGTCGTGCTCTGCTTGACTACTGTGGTCCTGAGGTCTCCATTGTAACCGGACGAACCCGCCGACAGAAAACGAAATCGGCGCGATATTGCTGGGAAAGCTGAAGTCACCTGACAGTTACTCGTCAATCAAGATGAGTTCGCCGAGTCGCGCGAGGCTAATGAACGCGCCGCCACCATACCTTTCCTCTCCCAAGTGAAGCTTCTGCTAATGAGTCCAATCCAAATCGAAATTTTGGCCTATGAAGACACACCGCTTGGACCACTCTGCGTCCGTCGACGCGAATTGCTTTCTGCCCCAGGAACCTTCGTGACAGAGGAAAATCACCGCTGGCGACGTCGATCAGCGTTGGTGGACGAACCGTGTGAGCAATTCGTTCGATGAATTCGACGCACCGGGGAGCCCGCGGGGCGCGACCGCTGTTAGCAGGCATGGATCATTCTGACTTTTCCGAAAATCCGGTGTCTGCCTGGGCTTGTCGATGCGTTTTGCAACGTCTTTCCGGACTTTGCAGATCCAAAATCCCGCGTTCTGAGCGATTGCCCTTTGCGTTTTGTCAAGGCGCGTGTACACTTCCCGTGGTGGTAGTGAGTTGAACAGATCTGCTCACCCTATCCATTTGGTCAGGACAGAACGAGAAATGCGGTTGCTTACCGGCACGCGTGTTCTGACCAACGAGAGCATTTACTGAGCTGGATTCTCAGTTTCTCGCGCCGGCGAATTTTTTTCGCCGTCTGCTGGCAACTATCGGTCTCGTTGATCGCTCTGGAAAGCCGCTCGCGTCTTCAAAACGCACCGAATTCCGTGACTTTCTTGTTGGTCCGGAACCCCAGGAAAACGGCGTTCGCTTATTCCTGCAACCAACCCGACCCGATGCTTCGGTAACCGAAGCATGGAACCATCCGGGCGCGATCCTCAGGTCGGTCCAATCAAAAGCTTGCCGACTCAGTAGTAGTCCAGCAACACCGGCATACAACCAAACGAATCACAAACAGGACGGCCTGCCCTTTCCCCGGGCGGACCGCTCAACTTTCTCCGGAACAACAATCATTAGGGCCCAGCAAATCAAAACAGGAAAAAACTCTTGAAGGTCTTTAAATCAATGGACTTGTTTGCCCCGCTGAAACGCGCTTTGGCTGAACAAAACTACGAAACCCTCACCCCCATCCAAGCCCAAACCATTCCCGCAGCGATTGCCGGTCAAGACATACTTGGCTGCGCTCAAACCGGAACAGGCAAGACAGCCGCATTCGCGCTGCCCATCTTAGATTATCTGGGACACGAGCAACCACGAGCGGCCGCGAATCGCCCGGCAGCACTTGTGCTGGCGCCAACCCGTGAGCTGGCTATCCAGATTAGCGAAAGCTTTCGCGTATACGGCAAACACATGCGATTTCGGCAAGCACTGGTGTACGGCGGCGTCAGCCAAGGAGAGCAGGTCAAGTCGCTTCGCCGCGGCGTCCACCTACTGATCGCAACGCCAGGTCGATTGATCGATCTGATCGAACAACGGCACGTTGATCTGCGAGACGTCGAAGTCTTCGTTCTGGATGAGGCCGACCGAATGCTCGACATGGGATTCCTGCCGGCCTTGAAAAAGATCATCGCTCGTCTTCCTGATGAACGACAATCGCTATTCTTCTCGGCGACACTATCGCCGAAAATTCGGGAACTTGCCGGGCGTCTGCTGTTCAATCCGGTCTCGGTCAACGTGACGCCCAAGTCGCCCAGCGTCGATCGAATCGAACAACGTGTCTGGCTGGTCACACGCGCCAACAAACTAGCGTCGCTCCACAAGGTCCTGGCTGGCGAGAACGTCGACCGGGCAATCGTTTTCACTCGCACCAAACATGGTGCCAGCGGATTGGTAAGAAAACTGGAGCGTCGCGGATTCCGGGCTGCGGCAATCCATGGCAACAAGTCTCAAAATGCTCGACAACAGGCCCTCGAGGCGTTTCGCAGGAAGCAAGTCACCGTCTTGGTTGCAACCGACGTAGCCGCTCGCGGAATTGACATTGACGGAGTCACGCATGTAATCAACTACGACATGCCAGTCGAGCCGGAAAGTTATGTCCATCGCATTGGGCGTACAGGCCGTGCCGGAGCTGAAGGCATTGCCATTTCATTTTGCACCGCGGACGAGCGTGGTGAACTCCGAGCGATTGAGCAGTTGATCAACAAACGTCTCCGAGTCGAAAAACAGCAAGTTCCGCTGGATTCGAACGAGCCGTCCACCACGAAACCAGGCGGTCATCGACCGTCGACTCGCGGAGGCCAGGCCAAGAGACGGCAGTCCGAGAATCGTCGCGGAGCGAAACGTCCATTCCGCCGATGTAAGAAAACACGCCAACGGCCCGACACATCCGCGCGTCGCCCTGCGGCCGTTGGATAGCAAGACGTCAAGACCACCACACCTCAACCAGTTATCAGGGAGCATACCTATCGCTAAAAACCAAAACACGTTTGCCAAACGACAACGCGAAATGGAAAAGAAACGCAAGGCGGAAGATAAGCGAAACCGCCGCGACGCGCGGAAGGCGGCTGAACAGACGGTGCCAGCCGCGACGGTCGACGCAGAGACTTCAGACGTTGCCGACGAACCCCAAGCGTCTTCCGATGCCCCGACAACGGACCCTCTGTAGCTCGCGCGGCAACCAACGACAACCTAACCGCTTGGCCGAGTCGCCAGGCAGCCTAGCGAGCACTATCACTTACCGGCGTGCTTGATTGGCCGTGTGAACGTTTCACGCGAGCCGGCCTGCCGCAACTATTTTGAAGAGGTTTGGATTAAGAAAGATGGAACAAGGAACAATTAAACGAATCACCGACAAAGGATTCGGCTTCATTGCAACTGCAAACAACAACGACATGTTCTTTCACAGTTCGTCGTTGAATGGTGTTCAGTTCAACGACCTTCGTGAAGGCCAAGAGGTGACATACACCGTCGGTGAAGGTCCCAAAGGACCGCGTGCGGAGAACGTGCAGTTGACCGGCAAGTAGTCGCCACTCGACCGGTCGGTCCTCTAGAGCATTTTACTATGGCTGGTGCCTGTTTTGTTCAGCTGGTGCCCGAGACCACTGACGGTGCAAGCACTCTGTCGGTGCGATTCGCACCAGTTTGCAAGAACAAGTGTGACGCTGGGAACCTGACGTTGCCAGCGTCTTTTTTTTGCGCCCCTCACTGAGTGGAGGGCGTGCCGCTTTTAGACTTCCGTCCACTGCCCTTGCTTGGCACTGGCCAGGACGGCGTCACAGACCTTTTGCGTTTCGAGTGCGTCACGGAAGGTCGGGTGGGCCGCCTCTCCCTTATCGAGACTGGTCAGGAAGTCGGCAACCTGGTGAGTAAACGAATGTTCGTAGCCGATCTGCAGTCCCGGCACCCACCAATTTCCCATGTAGGGCTGATCTCCATCCGAGACATGCACGCTGCGCCAGCCTCGGACGATCGAATCGTCGCTGTGATCGAAGTACTGCAAGCGATGAAGATCGTGTAAATCCCACCGAAGGCTTGCATGCTCACCGTTGATCTCGAGCGTATAGAGTGCCTTGTGACCACGTGCGTATCGAGTGGATTCGAACAGCCCCAAAGACCCGTTGTCGAAATGGCAGAGAAACGCACACGCATCGTCAATGCCGACAGGTTGCTTTTGCCCCGTCTCGGCGTGAATGCGCTCTTTCACAAACGTCTCGGTCATCGCGGTTACGTTCTTGATCGAACCGTTCAACCAGATCGCCGTATCAATACAGTGTGCCAGCAAGTCACCCGTGACACCGCTACCGGCCGCCTCGACATCGAGCCGCCACGTCGCAGCTCCCCCCTGAGGCACATCCGCATTGATCGTCCAGTCTTGCAAGAAGTTGGCGCGGTAGTGGAAAATCCGGCCGAGCTTCCCTGAATCGAGAATCTGCTTCGCCAGACTCACCGCCGGAACTCGGCGATAGTTGTACCAAACCATGTTCGGTACCCTCGCACTCTCGACTGCGGCACACATCTCTTCCCCCTCCTGGGCGTTCATCGCCAAGGGCTTTTCGCACAGGATCATTTTGCCGGCTTTGGCGGCTTCAATGGCGATTTCCTTGTGCAGGTTATTGGGTGTGCAGATATCGACCGCATCAATGTCATCCCGCTTAAGCAACTCACGCCAATCACTCTCCGTGGACTCGTAACCCCAATTGTCGGCAAAGGGCTTCGCCTTCTCCATATTGCGCGCACAAAGCGCCTTGAGTACCGGTCGGTGTTCGCTTTTGAAGAAATGGGCTGCCTGGACATACGCGTTCGAATGCGTTTTGCCCATGAAGCCATAACCAATCATGCCGATGCGAAGCTCTTTCATCCGAAAATATTCCTTTTATGTTACCAACCGTAAACGTCGCGAACCTGAATCATGCTGCTAAGGATCGTGTTCCAGGTCTTGGGGTCTTCCAACATGGCATTGGGGAACATGCAGCCATCCCAGCAGATGTGCTCGATGCCGCGCTGGGGTGCATCCTTGAGCCAATACCCTGCACAACGAACGATATCGAGTTTGCCGTTGGGATCATCGGCTGGGCAATGTTTACCCGTCTTGTCATGGTCCCCCGCCCCGTGGACCTGCCCGTCGTTTTGCGCGACATGGAAATCGATGGTCCAGGGTCGCAGTTTATCGGTCATCTGCTCATAGGCGGCATAAAACTCTTCCTCAGTATATCCATCCTTGAGCAATGCATGCTCGGGCGCGTTGTATCCCATCAGATAGAGGTAGGTATGAGCAAGATCCGCCTGAAAGCCCAGTGTCTCGGGCATACCCACTTCTTCGAGCAGGTTGAGCATGTCTCGCCAACTGTGCATGCCGGCCCAACAGATCTCGCCCTCTGCCGCCAACCGCTCGCCACTGTCGGCAGCTATCTTGGCAGCTTCCCGAAAGGTCTCGGCAATCTTGGTCGTATTCGCCTTAGCGTCCTCTCGCCACTTCTCGACGCCAAACTCTGCTGAGTCGATGCGAATACATCCGTACTGGCGAACGCCATGTTCGTTGAAGATACCGGCAATCCGGCACGCCATCCGGACGGCCGACAAGAACTTCTCCCGTGACTCGGCATCGCCCATGGCGGAATCGCCAACCGTGCCCGGCCAAACCGGCGCCACCACCGATCCCACCTTGAATCCCTTGCTGGCGATCAGATCGGCAATCCGCCGCAATTCGCTATCTGACGCTTCGGGATCGGTATGAGGCAAGAAGAGGAAGTAATCGATTCCCTCGAACTTCTGACCATTCACCTCGGCAGCGGCAGTCAAATCCAACATTCGCTCCAGGCTAATTGGCGGCTCTTGGCCTTCGTCGGACCCTTTGCCGACCAGACCTGGCCACATGGCGTTATGCAGTTTGGGAGCAGCGTGGCTCATTTGTCGACTCCAATCGAATTCGATAAGTCAAGAAGGGGGGGGATATTCTACAGCCTGGAATCGATGGAAGCACTTGCCAAGCCAAATAGCCGGCACAGATTCCTAGATTGTTCGCTAGCGATCAACCTGCCAGGCTCCATTGCCAGGCAGATTCCCGTGACAGTCGGGACCAAAATACCGGAGCCCTACCAGCGGCTCACTTCCCGTATTTTCGATCTCCACGCCTGACGTCGCCGCCTCATGCGAAATGAAGACCTCGTCTTCGGTATTCTCTCCGAAATTGATCATGGCAGGTGTTTGCAACGCAAGGCTTCCCATTCTGCCTTTGCCTTGAACCGTAATCCACCCACTGGCACCCGGGTCGCTCAGAACACATTGAGCTCCCGGCTCGACGGTCAACTCCTTGGCACTGAATAGCTGTTGGCCTTCGATCGTGCCGTACACGATCCATCGGTCCGTAAAGCCGTCTCCGCTTCGCTGGGCATCGACAATGGGCTCGATGTAATTTGCGTCCTTGAAGTGAGTGTCGACATTCTTATCCCAATCCAGTTGACCGATGATGAAGTCCAAGTCTTGATGCTTGTCTTCCGGCATATCTTTTACCAGCAAGGACCAAGGCACGTAACGTCCCTCCACGATCGACTGAAACATGCCGAACACATCGCTGCCCCACTGCGGTTCGTAAGTGCAAAGTGAGCCCGGTGCATGCAGCACTCCGGGAGGAATCAGCCAACCCGTCCCGCGTTTCAAACGATAGGCTTTGGAAAGGTCAAGAATGCCGTTGTCACCCTGGTTCCAGTTTTCAAGACACCGGCGGAGTTGCTCCTTGGTCGTGCCGGGCTCGAGTCCCATGAACGTGTAGCAAAAGTTGTTATCTACGTTGTTGTACTGAGGCGGAAAATAGTAACTCTCCGGCTTGCCCTCCTGTCCGACTAGGGCGGCATCTTCAGCCGATTGGTGCATATGGTGCGGTATAGGGCCCATATTGTCGAAAAACTTGGAGTAGACCGGCCAGCGACCATATTTGGCGAACGTCGGCTCGCCGACGAGTCGCTTGCCCGCTTCGGCAACCGCATCGCGGAGGAGAAATTTCTCCCCTTCAAACAGGCAAAAGCTAAGCCCCTCATGCCACACCCGCCCCTCGTTGGCAGCTTCGGTGGTACTCGAAAACCAACGTTCATCAATGCCACCGCGATCGGCGCCAAACGCGTAGAGATCGTTCGGATTGAGTTTGATACGCCGTCCCGGATGAAGAAAACTGCGCGGAACCCACGTCGGGGTCAGCCTGAGGAGCCCCTGGCCGGCATCCAACGCACTGTCCAGGATCTTGGCCACGTTGTCTTTGTTGATAAGGCCTTCGTCCAGTCGTACGTTGCTCATTATGTCTAGCCGTAGCATTCAGGGGGGAAATTAGTTGGATATCGGGAACGCCTGTTTTATTCCGAGCGGGGACGCGTTACAAGTAAGGTGTTCACATTTCATCATCTCCATCGGAACCCGTCCACCATGCAATTAGACCTTGGCGAGCCGATCCAGTCAGCCAACCCACCTGATCTGACAGGTCCGTTGCCAGACCCTAGGGTCGCGCAAACGGCAGGGGGCCGCTTCCAAATCCAGCGTTACCATTTGACCAATGGGCCTCAAAGTGGTGTGGAGCTGCTGGTAGTCGACAGCGGTGCTGTTCGAGCGGCCATTTGCCCGACTCGAGGAATGAGCCTCTGGAAGGCCAACATGCAAGGCGTCTCCTGCGGCTGGAAATCACCCGTCGAAGGCCCCATACACCCCAGTTTCGTGGCTCTGGACGAACCGAGTGGTATCGGCTGGCTGGACGGATTCGACGAGCTCCTGGTGCGCTGTGGCTTGCGCAGTTTTGGGGCCCCTGATTTTTCTGAAACCGGGCAACTGCTGTTTCCGCTGCATGGTCGAGTGGGCAACTTGCCCGCGCGCGATGTTCAGGTTCACGTCGACCCGGAACACTCCCTATTGCAAGTTCAAGGTGAGGTCCATGAATCACGCTTCCTACAGTACAACCTTCGCTTGAACGTCAAGATCACGTTTGCATTCGGCCAGCCCACGATCGAGCTGCACGACACGGTGCTCAATGCAGGTGCCACCGCGACGACGATGCAGCTGCTTTATCACATCAACCTCGGATCTCCCGTACTCGATGCCGGTGCCAAGATGCACATTGGCTCAGCACAGGCCATCGCGCGTGACGCTCATGCCGCGGAAGCCGTGGCCGATTGGCAGACTTATTTGCCACCCACGGCAGGATATGTCGAGCAAGTCTACTTCTATGCCTCCCGGGCCGACGAAGATGGCTGGGCACGGGCGCTGCTCGCCTCCAGCGATGCCAGTCGGGGTGTTGCCGTACATTTTGAGACCAAGAACCTGCCTTACTTTTCTCAGTGGAAGAACACGGTTGCCGAATCCGATGGGTATGTCACCGGTCTGGAACCCGGAACTGGCTTCCCCAACCCCAGATCCTTTGAAGAAACTCACGGACGGGTCGTCGAACTGGCGCCGGGCCAATCCAAAGAGTTCCGCTTGAAGCTGGAAGGAGTCTCCAGCGCCGAACGAGTCAGCCAACTAGCAACGAACCTGGCGGCACAACGCGGCGGCCAGCCGATGGAAACCTTCGCCTTCAAGGCGGATTGGTGCGTGCCGCGATAACCCAATCGCGGCCTCAAGATTGACAGATCGTAAGACAACCGCGTACGGAAATCTGCGCGTCGCTGGGCGCCCTTGCAGAACCATGAACGAACTGCCTAAGCCAACAACCGACGTCTCGCTGACTGACTTCCAAGCCAAGATCCGCGACATGTACTACGAGAAAGATCTGCAGCGTGGCATTGATGGCACCTTCATGTGGTTGATGGAGGAAGTCGGTGAGTTGGCAGCCGCACTCCGGCAAGGCACGCACCAAGAAAAGTCGGAGGAATTCGCCGATGTCATCGCCTGGTTGGCTACCATTGCCAACGTGGCCGGCGTCGACCTTGGCCAGGCAATTCAAGAGAAGTACGGTACGGGATGCCCTGGCTGCAGGCGTCTGGTATGCACCTGCCCCATGCAAGAAAAACCCTAGAGGATGATCGCGTGGCCACCGGGGCAGAAAGCGAGCTGATGAGACCTTATGCTTGACTTGTCAGCGGCGCGAGGCGGACGAGTGCATTGCCGAATAACGATCCGCCGCCCAAATCGGTCAGCTGTTGCGACGTCAAGTCATTGAGGCTCTTTTTGTCTGGCGCCAGCTTGGGCCACCACTGCCCGAGTGCAACGACCACGCCCTGCCGAGCATCCGTGGTAACGATCACCTTGCGAATAATTGAGCCGTTCTCACTGGATATCTCAGCCTGCTGGCCGTCTTGGATGCCGCTGGCCGACGCATCCACCGGATGAACCAGCACCGTAGGCTGACCGCCAGCGGCGCGAATGAGTTCTTCTATATTGCCCATACTGGTATTTAAAATATGCGATCCGGGTGGGGAAATCAGACGCAACGGATAGCGCTCGGACGGCTTGTGCTGAAATTCGATCTGGCGAGGCGCTGGAGAGAATCGAATTTTGCCGTCTGCAAAATTGCTGCCCTTGGCATATGGGCGATAGTCATCCGGCAGACGCAGCCGAACGCTACGGTGCTCCTTCAGCCGATCGAGATCGATCCCCTGCATGTATGGATGAGAGCTATCAAGCAAATCCGCCGCGAGCTCCTCCGTCGTCATGCTCAGCACCTCATCGCTCAGTCCCAGTCGCTTTGCCAATTGCTGGAATACCCAGCTGTTGGGCTGACACTGACCGCGCGGAGGCATGATGGGTTCGGCCCATTGCAAGTAGTGGTGCCCATACGACACGTAGAGATCAGCATGCTCTACGAATGTGGTTGCCGGCAAGACAATATCGGCGTAGTCAGCCGTATCGGTTTGGAAGTGTTCGAGTACGACCGTGAACAGATCGTCGCGCGCTAGCCCACGGCGAACGGCGCTGGAGTCAGGCGCGACCGCGGCAGGGTTCGAATTGAAGACGAACAGAGTTGAAATGGGGTGTTCGGTCTGATTGAGCGTCTGGCCTAGTTGGTTTTGATTGACATGCCTTCGCCCTGCCTTCAATAGGTGCAGGCCGGAATACCGCGAGGTGTTCAGGCCAAACGCGCCGCTGGTCGACAGCGCGGCCCCACCCCCTAGATGCTGCCAGGCACCCGTCAGCGCGGGCAGCAAAGTGATCGCCCGCATCGCGTTGCCGCCCCCCTCGTTGCGAGTCATGCCATAACCGACTTTGATGAAGGTGGCCGGCTCCCGACCCAGCTCCTCGGCAAGCTGCGCGATCTGCGTTGCGGGCACGCCGCAGAAGTCAGACGCCTTGGCGATCGGCCACTGAGCACAAGCAGTTCGGTAGTCCTCCAGATCCGTAGCATAGCGAGCCAAGTACGCTTGGTCCTCTAGCCCCAATCGCAAGATCTCCCCGCCTATCGACAGGGCCAAAGCCGCGTCACTCCCAACGGCAACTTGCCAATGCTCGCTGGCAAAACGACTCGTTTCATTGCGATACGGATCAATGTGCAAGATCTTCGCGCCACGCTGCCTGGCTTGCTTCAGCCAGGGCACTAGATGGCTGTTGGAACGCAAGACATTGATACCCCAGAGAATAATCAGCTTGGAATGCGCCACGTCCTCCGGAGGTGTGGACAGTTTCCCGGGCCCGTAGTTCGCTTCCCAGCCGGCGCCACCGGTAGAGGCACAAATGGTCCAATCAAGTTCACTCGCGCCAAGTGCGCGAAAAAACGCCAATGGATGATCCCTTTCGATCAGCCCCATCGTGCCAGCATAGCTGTAGGGCAGAACGCTCTGCTCGCCGGCACTTGCCAGGTTCTCTCGCACGCGCTGGGCGACCCAATCAAGCGCTTCCTCCCAGGTAATCGCTTCGAAACGCCCTGAGCCTTTGGGACCAACCCGCCGCTGGGGGAGCAACAATCGCTCCGCGTGTTCCTGCCGTTGCGGATACTTGGCCATCTTGACGCAAGCAAATCCGCGCGTCATCGGATGCTCCGGCGCCCCTTGCAACCGAACCATTTTTCCCTGGTCAACCGTGATGCGAACCGCGCACGTATCCGGACAATCCAAAGGGCAGACGGAACTCAAAACCTGAAGTTCAGCCACTGGCGTTCCCTAACTAAGATTACTTTTGCTCAGCGCTAAAGTTTCGCCGAGATTGGTGCGGACGGCCCTGCATAGCGTGGCTGGGTCACTGTCGCCTTCGATACCGCTCCATGACCTCCCGCCTCGCCTTGGTGCGCGAGCGGCGATCGCTACGCAACAACTTCTTGCGTTTGGCTTCGAGCGGCTGTTGAAGCGATTGGCTCGCTTGCTGTAGGTACTGCTTAAATGCGTCCCAGAACGCAGGTGCCTCCTCGCACTGCGAATTCAATCGGCCGAACACGCTGCCTGCGTCAATGAGCGCCTTCGAGTACGCTTCGGCGCGGCTGACTTCGGCCGTCACCCGCTCGATGCTTTCCACGTCCAGTTGACGCAGCTCAGCGATCAATAGCATCAACTGCAGAGTGTGTTCAGTATTCGATGTGCGCAGCTCGGCAATTTTAGGCGCGAGTCCTTCGGCTCGTATGCGTTGTAGTCCCCGAGCAATCCAGCGCTGGTTGCCTTCGGCGGCGCCGGCAAACTGCTCCGCCAACGCGTCGCCGGCTGCCGGCGTTCCAGAGCGAACCAGCGCTTCGACCGCAGCCGAGTGCACCGATTCGCGCGGATCGTGCAGATGTCGGGCCAGGCTAGCCTCCAGGCCGGATTGCGGCAGCTGCCCGAGGCTTTGTATCGTCAGTTGAAAACTGATTGCCTGCGGGCCATCATCCGGAGGACTGTCCCGGAGTACGTTGCCCAAATCCAGGGTTTCGGGATGCTCTCGACGAAGCGCCTCGAGCGCGTGTAATGCTTGGTGAACCAAACGCGCCTGACTGGGATCTTCGGATAGCTTCTGAACAGACTCATCGAGCAACTGGGCCAGCTCATCGGCTGGCCGTCCGAGCAGATCGATACGACTACGCACAGCCGGCAAATCAACGCGGAAGAATATCTTGGACTTGACGGTCGTCCGCTCGAGTAGCTCACCATGTGATTGCAAATCGCGGGCAGGCAATTTGACGACCTGTTCCATCAGCTTACCCGCACAGCGCGTCACAGGATCCTTCAGCGCGCGATGCGTGACCATCTTGGCCGCCCGCTGGCAACTCTCTTCAACCTGCTCTGCCGCTACGGGAAAGTACGAGAGCATCGGAAACTCGGTGAACGCCGTGGCCGGCCCCCATCGGTCCCAACCGTCAAAAACAGCCCGAGTCAGTTCGGGTTCCTCGGCGTAAGCCTCGCACAGAAAATGCAGAGACATCATGCGAAAGCTAGCATCGTCATCCGACAGCAGCTGAATCAGTTCATCGTTGCGATATGATTTCATGGGTGTTTCCTACAGCACGGTCTACTATCATAGCGATTCGATCTATCCTGGTCTGTCCGACGCACCCGCTCTGGGGCCAAGATAAGACTAGTATTTTGGCCAAGAGTCAATCCCGCCTCCGCGGGGCTCAAATTGGCGATGAACATGGACCCGATCATCCAGCATCGACACGCATTGCAGCCCTTCCAGCAGTCCACTTCGCCTTTCGGTATACTGTTGGCTACCTAGCTGGCTGAGAAAAAACCGACCTTCGAAATTGAAAGCAAACCCATGACGACAACGGCAACTGAAATCCGTGCATTTACGGCCAACAAGTTTGAAGCACCGGCAAAGTTCACGGAGTTCTGTGCCGGAGGGGGCAAGCCGCTCGGTGGGATTATTGGCGGGCGGCGCGTCCAAGGCACGATGAATGTAACGTTTGAGTCAACGAACCCGGGGTCGCTCGAAGTTCTGGCAACGGTGTGTGAAATGGGCCAAGCGGAAGTTGCCGAAGCGGTCGAGGTCGCGACCAAGGCCTTTCACGGGACGGGCAACCAAGGATGGAAAGACACTCCCATCGAAGAGCGCTGCCGACTCGCCATGAAGCTGGTCGAACTGTGCGATCGCGATCGGGACGTGTTGCTCGCGTGCGAGATACTCGACGGTGGCAAGGTATCCGAGCTGGCCGAGGGCGACTTCACGCAGATTCGCGGGTGTGCCGAGTATTTTTGCGGCGTCGCCAGGCGGGCCGAACTGGGCGACGGCGATGCGCTGCAAGTCGCCGACGGCGTTCGCGGCTTCACGCATCGCGAGCCTTGGGGGGTAGTCGCAGGCATCATTCCATGGAACTATCCGATCGTGCTCACCTCCTGGTTCATGTTCCCCGCTTTGCTCGCTGGCAACTGTATCTTGATCAAACCAGCCGAAGACACACCACTGTCGGCACTTTACCTCGGCAAGCTAGCCGAAGAGGCGGGCTTCCCACCAGGCGTGGTGAATGTCTTGCCCGGGCGTGGCGAGATCACGGGACAGTTTATCGCCGAACATCCTGGTGTTCGATATATCTCCTTCACGGGCTCGCCCGGCGTCGGCCAAGCGATCATGCGAACTTGCGACCGTCACGGTACCCGGATGAAGCGGGAGATGGGGGGCAACGGCTCCGCAATCGTCCTTTCCGATGCCGATCCAGAACTCGTTGCACGCATGATCGGCCGTTACACCAACCAGCACTATGGCCAGACCTGTTGCACGGTTCACCGAGTGTTCGTTGATCAAACGATCGCAGACGACTTCATCGATGCTCAGCGATCTTTCTTTGAAGACCTGCAGATCGGCTACCAGGCCGACGCGGGAACGCAGTTGGGCGCCGTAGTCAACTCGACGCAATACGCTCGCATCCTCCGCGCGCAGGAAGAAACGGCCTCGCGCGGTGGGGATGCCATTCTGCCCGGTGGTGTAGCGGACGTAGGCAGCCGCGAAGGCTACTATCTTCGACCGGCACTTTACCGCACGAAACCCAGCATCGACTGCAACCCGCAGGAAGTCTTCCACACCTTCGCTACGATTTGCCCCGTCGACTCAGCGGAGCAGGCGTTGCAGCTGGCCAATAGTTCACCGTATGGGCTGGGAGCGAGTGTCTGGACGAAGGACATCGAGCGGGGCGTAGCGCTAGCCAAGCAGTTCCGCGACGGTACCTGCCAAGTCAATTGCCACAACTCCATCGCCTACGGTCTTCCCTATGGCGGCCAAGGCATCTCGGGTGGCCCCGGTGGCGGCGTCAACTGCGAAGACACGTTCTACGACTACACGCAAGTCAAAGCCGTTTACGTGGCCAACTATCCCGCCTAGTGCGAGGCCGCGCGGGTCCATCGGGTGCCCAATCAACGAAATCGTTGCTCAATCGAACGAGGGCGACGCACCACGGAACGTATTGAGCACTCTAGAGCAAGATGTCGTCTTCGGGCTGAATGGGCGGAGGGATGTCCCCTTCGCCCAACATCTCCTTGAGGTCGATTTCGATGGTTCTGCAGAGCGCGGTCATGGGGACATCGTTGATGAAACTCTCAAACGGGTCTTCGCTACCGTCACCGACCAGTTCCATCGTGATAAAAATCCACGATATCAAAACCGAGAAAGGAATACTCAACCATTCCATTCCCTTATTGTTCTCGGCGAACTCGCCAATCAGACCGAAGGGCAGCAGAAAAATAAAGATGTAGGCAAACACTTTACTGAAATAGGCGTACTGCCTGGGAAAGGGCGTATTCTTGATACGTTCGCATTTGCCTTGCAACTGATAACACTCGCCGAGTACTTTCATCATGGCCATGTGGCGGAAATCTTCGATCAACCCCTGTTCTTCCATCAACCTCCGCAGATGCTCGCCTTGACTGCGAATGATCTGAGTTGCGGTGTTGGAAACGCTACAACTCGCACTCAATTCCTCCTCAGGTAAGAACTCGCGCAGCAGAGATTTCAATTCTTCGACATCATTCGGCTTGACGAATTTTCGAATCGAGCCGCGCGGATTGAGACCAAACCGCTGGCGACGACGAAGCTGAAAACGCAGTGCATTGATCCAAGCCAATTGTCTGTAAACCAGCGTGCGCCGCTGGGCTGCAAGTCGCTCGCCGCCGGTCGGTTGGGTCGCATGCCGCGTCGAAACGAAGCTCAGCACTTGATTGGCCCATATCCGGCTCGAATTGACGATGCCGCCCCAAATTTTCCGCGCCTCCCAGTTGCGGTCATATGAATGGTTGTTCTTGAAGCCAATATAGAAAGCGACGGCAATGCCGATGGTGCCCAGCGGAGCGAACGGAATACTGATGTCAATCCCCTCCCGGAGCAGCACGCCGTGAGCGAACCAGACGCTAGATCCCCAAACCAGGAAGAGGATCACGTAAGTCCAGGCGAATCGCAGGATGATCGACCATTTAATATTTCTACGAACGTACATAACTCTTAGTCACGCCATAGCCAGCGCAGGGATTCCGGTAAGATCGCCCCGCCGTGCTTTCCGTTGTGACCACCTTCTCCATAAACAAATTTGAAGTCGTAGTCTTTAAACTTCAGTGCGGCCGCCATCTCCTGATTGGCTAGAGGCCAATTGCCGTGTTGATTGTCGAGATCCCCACTGCCGTCCTGCAGGAACACACGGATCGGTTTCTTTTCGGCCTTGCGTATGAGGGCTTCGCAGTCGTTGCCGCCACGAATGTTGACGAAACTGCCAACGTGGCTGAGCACCTTGCGGAACTCGTTGGGACGCTCCCAAGCCACGGTCCATGCGCAAATCCCTCCGGAACTGATACCGCAAATGGCTCGCATGTTTGGATCGGTGGTCAGACGAACCGACTTTCCCACTTCCGGTAGGATCTCTTCGAGCAAGAATCGCGCGTACTGATCGGACAGCGTGTCATATTCGAAACTACGATTCGCCGGCGTAGGACGCCAACCGCGTTTCTGATCAGGTAGGGTCTCGCGCAGATGGCCCGGATCGATAAAAATGCCGATCGTCACCGGCATGTCTCCTGCATGAATCAAATTGTCCATGACCACCGTCGCCCGAAACTGCCCATTGGGGTCGACGTAGGCGTGCCCATCCTGGAAGACCATCACCGCGGCCGGTTCGGAGCCATCGTACTGAGCCGGAACATAGACGGAATAGCGACGAACCGTGCCCTCAAAAATCTCGCTTTTCCATTCATGCTCCGTCACCGTTCCTTGGGGTACGCCCTCTTGAACTTGCGAATCAGCCCCAAGCTGATATTGTTCGTCCGCGGCGTGGAGTGCGGCGGCTGACAGGGCAATCAAACAACAGACCGGAATTCGTAACGCTCTCATGAAATGACATCCTGTTGATGGTGGGTAGGTATTCTGGTTTGCCCAGGGTGAGTCTCGAATCGTCTATGATAGCTGGATTCTCACATCCCGCGCAACCAGCCCGCCGCCCAAGGGACTGCGGTAAGAACCCATGCTTTATCCATCGACTTCGAAAAACACTCATCGTGGCTGCCTGACGTATGGGATCCTGTTCTTTATTGGGCTGCCTTTTCTGCTGCTGGCCATCGGAGCAGCCCTGTGGGTTGGCCGGGAATCGTCAGCCCGCAATCAGCTCAATCAGCAAATCGACCGGTTGCGTGGCGAGGGCCTGCCGGTCGACAACGCATCGACACAAGCCTACTACGAAGCTCGCACCAGCGCTGAGGACACCGCCGCCTGGCTGGCGGTGCTGGCAGAATTGACAAGCGACCCGTTTAGCCAGTCGGCCGCTGGCGTTCCCATCTTCGATGGCGAAGTGGAAGCTGGCGTACCGGGTCCAGGGGAGTCGTGGGCAGAAGAACAGACCACGCGGGACTTTCTGAACCGCTGGCAGAGTCTGCACGCCCGAACGATGCGTTTGGCGACGGACGCTGGCCCCGTGAGATTCCCTATTGACTTCGATTCCGTTAATACCCTGCTACCGAATGCACAGAACGTTCGTCAGGCGGCGCGATTACTTAGCTTACGGGGACAGGTGGCGATCTATGATCGCGATTCGCGGATGGTCCGCCGCAGTGTCGAATCTCTGCTCGGCTGTTCGAACGTCTGTTCCGGAGAACCCTTCCTCGTTTCGCAACTAATCACTTTTGCCATTGATGGAATGGCGCTGGAGGTCCTCCAGCAGGCGATCAGACATGACGTGCTCGATGACGACGATCTCAAAGCCCTTTTGCCCAAGCTACTCGCGTCGACGAATATCGGTAACCAGTGGAAACACGCCATGATTGGCGAACGCGCGATGATGCTGCCCGTATTTGATGATCCTTCTTTAGCGGGAGACCATGGCGTGTCGACACTACCAGGACGTTCGCGTGACGCCCTGGTGTACCTGAACTACATGAGTCGAGTCAGTGCAATTCCAACCGAGGATATCGACGAATTTCGATCGGAAATTGCTGAACAGGAAAGCGAATTGTCCAATCTGCTTCAGGGCGGAATGCTGCAACGGTACGATACGATTCTCACTGGGCTGCTGACTCCCTCTCTAGCGGCCGCTGGCGATGTCTTTGCCAAGCAGGCGACTCTCCATCGCTTGGCGGCTCTGGCGATCGCCGTCCGCCTGTACGAACACGAGCATGGGGGGTGGCCTCAATCCTTGGAGGATCTGGCTGAATATCCGCTAATCAATCTGGAACGCCTCGTTCCGCCGGGCGGCAAACCATTCGGCTACCGGGTGGATGATTCGGGAGCCACGATTTGGGGCTTCAATCTCCGAGAAGAAACCTCAACACCAGCCGAGCCGCCCCCGACCGGAGTCGATGTTCCCTCTTCGGATACCAACCAGCCATGGGTCTGGGAACTGAAAAACGATCGAGCTCCCGCGGACGATGCCCCTGCCGAGCAGGCAGATCAGCAAGCTGGTGCCTGAGCGTGTGCAACGCGGCAATGCGGGGTTTGCGTGAAGATTGGTGCCAGCCGTGCGGGCCTACAGCGTGTCCAGTTAGCGAAACCGTTGCTGAGTAGCGCGGCGGCGGCGTACCACGGAACCAGCGGCGCGCTCCAGAGCAGTTTTGCTTTTGGTGCAGCCTGTTTTCGACGAGTTGAGCTTGCACTGGTTGACGATGCAGGCTACTGGCCCGTGCGGCTCGCTCTAGTAACCTAATGCGGCACCGTCTTTCCTGGCTTCGGTAGCCCCGTGCAAGATCCCTCGCTGCCAATCGATCAAGATACCTTGGTAGCCTCCAAAACTGCCGCCTTTGCTCGTTCGATGTCCTTTTGCCTGGAGCGCTTTGACGGTATCGGCCGGAATGCCCGACTCGCACAGCACGGTTCCCCCGCCCTGCTCTTCGGCAACTCCCGTGGGGGTGGCACTGCCGTCGTGCCGGATGCGCGCCGCGTCGCCGGCCATCTGAATATTCATGCCGAAATCGATCCAGTTCATCAGCACTTGGACATGCCCCTGCGGCTGCATGTCGCCCCCCATGACACCGAAGACCAGCTCCGGACGGCCCTCTCTGGTGACCATCGCCGGAATAATCGTGTGGAACGGTCGCTTGCCGGGGGCCAGACAGTTCGCGTGCTGTTCATCGAGCGAGAACAAGGCACCTCGATTTTGAAGTGCGAACCCAAGATCGCCGGCAACCAGTTGACTCCCAAAGCCGTAGTAGTTGCTCTGGATAAGCGAACAGCAGTTGCGATCCTCGTCGACGACACACAAGTAGACCGTATCGCCGTTAACCAGCTTCGGATCGCCGGCAGGCACTCCAACTAGCGCCCTATCGGGATCCAACAAGCGGGCACGCTGTGCCGCGTATTCCTTGGAAATCAGTTGCTCTAGTGGCACGTCCGCCATCGTCATGTCGGCATAGAACTTCGCGCGATCAGCAAACGCGAGCTTTTTGGCTTCGACAAACAAGTGGGCTAGCTCCGGCGACCCCCAGCCCATCGATCGCACGTCGTGAGGCTCAATCAGGTTCAGCATCTGCAGGGCGGCAATCCCCTGGCCGTTGGGAGGTAATTCCCAGATATCGTAGCCACGATAGTTCGTACTGACTGGCTCGACCCACTGATTCTTGTGAGACTCCAGATCCGACAGTCGCAGCAATCCATCGGCCAGCGAGCGGCTGTAGCGGTCGATTTCTTGGGCAATCTCATCTTCATAAAACACGCGCGCACCCTGTTCGGCTATCAAGCGATACGTCCGCGCCAGTCGCGGGTTGCGGAAGACATCTCCCTCGGCCGGCGCCTGGCCATCGACCAGAAACGTGGCGCTGGCCTCGGGCGACTCGGTCAGACGGCGCTCTGCGTTCTTCCAATAGCCTGCAATGACGGGAGCCACGGGAAACCCTTCCTCGGCCAAGCGAATTGCCGGTTGGAACAAGTCCTCCCACGGAAGCTTGCCATATCGGGCATGCAGATCCTGCCAGCCGGCAACGCAGCCGGGCACCGACCAAGCCAGTGGTCCGAACGTTGGAATCTGCTCCAATTGCCGCCGCTTGAACTCGGCCAGTGTGGCTGCCTGAGGGGAGCGACCACTCGCGTTGAGACCGGCGAGCTGTTTGTCTTCGGACGACCAACAAATCGAGAACAAGTCACCGCCAATGCCGCAACTCATCGGCTCCACGACTCCCAGCACGGCGTTGGCGGCAATGGCCGCGTCGACGGCAGAGCCACCCGCCTTGAGAATTTCGACGGCAGCCTGCGTGGACCGCAAATCGCTCGTTGCCGCCATACCGCCCGAGGCGTAGGTCACACTACGAGACTGCTTGGGGTATCCAGAACGATCGTACGTGCCGATGTCATTTGACTGGGCGAACGTTTGCCGTGTCATCATCATTGCGACCGCAATCATCAAGTTCCTACAAAGAAGGGGGTTTAGCATGGTCGTTTCTCGCTTGGTCTTCAAGGGAACATCATTTCGCCCTGTCAGGCTAACATCAAACGGCTTCGCGTGACAGAAGAAAGATATCCGCTTGGAGCCTAGCTGCCAAAGGTGCTCGGTCTGCTTTTCTGCCACCAATTCCCGGCATGGCCCTGAACGAAGCGCCCCGTGGCGCCCCGATTCGAAAATTCGCTGCCGAGGGGTGCAATCGTTCCCAGAAGTCCAGCTTTCGCGAGCGGCGGACGAGGCACGCGCACGGGCGAGAACGGAACGATAGCTGGCCAGATCTACGTTGTCGCACGAGCAACCACCGACCGGTCATCTCAGGGCTGCCGGCATCGGAAAGAAATTACGTTTTTGGAAATCTCACTCCCAGAAGTCCCGTAGAACGTGAAACGGATTCCCTTTGTAAAAACTTGTCGCAGACGATACCGAACCCAGCCGTTCTCCGCCGCGTATCTAAGTCAGTAACTCATCATCCATGCACTTCAATTGACTTTTTAAAAATTTTCACCGGTCGGTGAATCGAACCTTTTTCTGCCGGTTCGTCTTAGCGTGACCGAAGGTGTCCGGCGCGAACATAGACTCAGGCTAAGCTGTCACGTTGGGACCGGAAACGCAATCGGCGACAGAGGCTACGAGACCAATCGCAGTGGCTTCCGCCATGGTTGATTTGCGGGACTCCCGATAGGCGTGTTGAGACTTCGCTCCATTTTGTCATGGACGGTTTTAGTGCCACCCCGTGGGCAGCGGCGATTTACGGCTGGACAACCAGGCAGGAACAACCACCTGCTGGCTTTGCTCTGTCCAGCTATCATTGATCGGCCGCGCCCGCGTTGGGTGGCCTTGATCGGGTGAGTTCACCGGTGGCCGCACGCTAGCTGAAAAATGCAGCTCGTCAGGCAGCCTGAGCGTAGCCGCCGTCCGGTCCTGACGAACCAAGTAACTCTGGCATAGAATGTCGAGAATGCCGTTCCTGGAAACTTATCGCCGGAACCCTTCTCAACGATGCCAGAGGGACTGTTATGCGCAAGATTACCGCTTCCGTACTGCTTCACACACTTCTCTGCTTCAACACCTATGGCGATGAAGGGATGTGGTTGTTCAATGCCTTGCCCACGGAACGACTGCAGGAAAAGCATGGATTTCAGGTGACCGCGGAGTGGGCCAATCACTTGATGCTTTCCAGCGTGAGGTTCAATTCGGGTGGTTCGGCCTCGTTCATTTCTAGCAGTGGTCTGGTACTAACAAACCATCACGTCGCCGCAGATACGCTTTACAAATTATCAACTCCTGAGCGAAACATTGCCAGCGAAGGCTACTATGCAAGGTCGCTCGGCGATGAACTACGGGCCCCTGACCTGGAACTCAATCAACTCGTTTCCATTGAGAATGTGACAGCGCGAGTCAGCGCGGCGGTTGGGCCGGAAATGGATGCTGCCGACGCTTCGAAGGCGCGCCAGGCGATCATGGCGAAAATCGAGCAAGAGTCCAAGGAGCAGACCGGACTTCGAAGCGATGTGGTCACACTCTACGGCGGAGCGCGATACCACCTCTACCGATACAAACGCTATACCGACGTGCGATTGGTCTGGGCACCCGAAGCGAAAACGGCCTTCTTCGGCGGAGATGCCGACAACTTCGAATACCCTCGCTACTGTCTGGACGTGACTGTCTTCCGAGTTTACGAGGATGGCAAGCCGGCCCAGATCGGGCACTTTCTCGAGGTGAATCCCGACGGGGCGACCAACGGCGAACTGGTGTTCGTCAGCGGCAATCCTGGACGCACGCAGCGTATCTTGACCGCGGACGCGCTGGAATACCAACGCGATCATCGTATGCCGAGAATTCTGGATCTCCTGCGTCGCAAGGAGATTCTGCTTCAGCAATACGCCCTCGGTGGGCCGGAGCAAGCGCGCCGAGGCCAAGACGACCTGTTCGGAATCCAAAACTCACGAAAAGCCTATACCGGTATGCTGGCCGGCCTCCAGAATCCGGGGTTCATCGCCGAAAAACGTTCGCGCGAAGGCCAGCTCAAGGAAGCGGCCGGTGGTGGTGAAGCTTGGGAAACGATTGCCCAGGTGCAGCAGGCTCGCGTGGCCATGGAAAATCGGACCGGCAGTTTGAGAAGCCAGATCTATCGGTTTGCAGAACGGCTGGTGCTGATGGCTGCCGAGGACGAACTGCCGAGCCCAGAGCGATTACGTGAGTTTCGTGATTCGAATCGCCAATCACTCGAGCAGGAATTGTTCTCGCCGGCACCACTCTACGACGATCTAGAACGCGTCCAGCTGGCAGACGAACTGGCAAGGTTCGTGGAAACGCGAGGCGGCAATGACGAGTTGGTCCAGAAGGTCCTGGCGGGCCAAAGTCCACGTGACCGAGCGACCGCTCTGATCGAAGGTACCCGGCTGTTCGATGTGGATGCGAGAAAGAAAGTCGCGGCCACCGGAATCGACGGCATTGCGTCGAGTTTGGATCCGCTAATCGAACTGGCTCGGATACTCGAAGAAGAATATCGAGAACTGCGGCTTCTCGACGAAGAACTCGACGAACGCGAGCGGCAGGCATACGCCAAAATCACGGAAGCCAAGTTTGCGGCCGAAGGCGAATCGGTCTACCCCGATGCGACCTTCACATTGAGACTCGCCTACGGTCTCGTCAAGGAATACGAGGAAGATGGCCAGCGCGTTCCTTCGAACACAACCATGGGCGGTGCTTTTGAGCATGAGGCGGCGCACGGCAAGCAGGATGACTGGATTTTGCCGGAGAGTTGGAATGAAGCCAAAGACAAGATTACCAGCTCGACACCCTTCAATTTCGTTTGCACCGCAGATATTATTGGCGGCAACTCCGGATCGCCTGTCGTCGATCGAGACGGCAAACTGGTAGGGATCATCTTTGACGGCAATATTCAAAGCCTGACAGCCGACTTTTATCACAGCGAAGTCCAAGGACGAGCCGTCGCGGTTCACATCGCTGCCGTCCTGGAGGCACTGGAGAAGATCTATGGAGCAAGCGACCTAAAGGAGCAGATTGGCAGATAGCTTGAGAACAGCTTTACTTGGCTGTAGCTAGATTTCAGCGAGATTGCGCCCGAATACTTCGACGCACCAAGCTATGTGGGTGTGCGGGCTTGCACTCGGAGGCTCTCAGAACGTGTTGAAGCATCCTGCGGGAAGTAGCCGCTCATCTCCCAAGGTGCCGCTGGATGTACGACGCTTATTCGCTCAGTTCGATGACCCCTTCATCGATTTGCTTGCGAGCGTGCGCAGCGAGTGTCCTATAAGTTGTACGAGATGGATCATCGAGTGAATCCCGCTCAATTTCCTGAAGGACACGGAGCGCTTTGCGAGGTCGTTCCATGTGGAGCAACACCTTGGCCAGATTGAGTTGCAGCTTCACGCGGTTTTGCGGAAACCGACGGATGTGCTCGGCCATCAACTTGGTGGCTGAGGAATACTCTTTCGCCCCGAGTAGACCGCGTATCAGTTTGCCCAGCAGAGGCTGACCCAGCTCCGGTGCATTTCCATTTTTCCTTAGCCGAGACAATAATTTGACTGCGGTCGCGTACCTGCCGTCGGTAATCAGTTGCTCCAGGTTCTGTGCCGATCCCGCGACCGGAGAAGCAACAGGCATGACTGAGAAAAGATCTTCCAGGTCTTCCGGATTGGGCGATTCGGCCGGCGTAGGCCGTGCAGCCGCCTGGGAGGCTGGGGAGGTCGGGGCCGGCGCTGCCGCAGTTGCGGTCTGGGAACGAGACGCGAGACTCGAGCGGACTAAATCGCGAGCCTCGTTGTTGAGCTCCTCGTCCTCCTGTACGTGGCCTTCGGTACCTTTGAGCGTATTGATCAGATCCCAGCCCTCGCAATCCACCCAGCCACGTCGCAGCCACAGTAGTCCCAGACCAATTCCAATGGCTAGGCCCATTAAATGGAGCAGGCCGCTGGATATGCCAAAGCGGCCAAAGGCAACACTGACAAACTCCATGGCGAACGAGATGAAACCATAAGTCATGATTGGCAATTCAATCGACCCAACGTGAAACCCCATGGCCCAGAAAACGTCAAACTCGTTGCGGGGAGCCCAGACGATGGCAATTCCAAGAATGCCAAAGATGGCCGCGCTGGCTCCCAATGAACCACCTCCACCGGCAAAACTCATGACCGTCTGTTCGATCGCGCTCTGCCCAACTCCAATACCCATGTAGAGTGCCAGAAAAACGAATGCGCCCACTTTGCCCTCGACGACCAGCCCGAATGCCCAGAGCGCGATCATATTGAATAGTAGGTGAAAAAAACCGCTGTGCATGAAGATACTGCTCACCCACTGCCACGGTTTAATGCCAGCACCGTGCTGAAGGATGAGCGTGTTCTTCGGATACGTCGCAGTTACCCGGATTTCCGGCAGATCCACCTCGGCTGCCCCTGCTTCACCATCTTCATTTTCATTGTTGAAGTCCTCCTCCCACTGCGCCATATCCTCTTCATCCCACTCGTCGGTCGAAGGAAGCGAATCCGCACCGACGATATCTAGGCTGATCTCTTCGGGTTCAAGCAACGAACTGGGAACCACGAAAAAGAGGACAGTGTTGAGCACGATCAGCCCGACGGTCACGATGGGCAAATGATATAGCGGGGCGTCGGTGTTGTATGGGATCATAAAGAGTGCGCGCGATCGACGAAGAATCCGGTTCCAAGAATCACCACATAAGAGCGCGTGGCGGTTACGGGGTACGCCGCCCTCGTTCGGTTGAACAACGATTTCGTTGAGTGTACACGCTGTAGGCCCGTGCGGCTCGCACTAGCCTACGAAATCCCAGACTAGTGGTCTGTCAAAGCTTAATCTATGGGTCGGGTAAAGGGGTCAGGAGTCAATTGTGCACAGCACCCGAAGGGCCGCTGGCGGCAATTGACTCCTGCCCCCTTTACCCAAATCTTTAGTGTTGACAAAGCACTAG
>JANQJJ010000152.1 GCA_028281725.1 Pirellulaceae bacterium
TGCCCTGAAACTACACGAGCGAACCAATCTGCCGATGTCTGTGTTTGCTTACCCGAACGACGCACCTATTCGAGAATCCTCTCAGCGGCTGACCGCCAAGCTTGAAGAATTACACCGTCGCTATCCCTCTAGCGCGGTCAGTCTGGTAACCCACAGCATGGGCAGCCTAGTTGCACGTGCAGCAATCGAACTTGGCGATCGAACCTCGAAACCACCGCGGGCTACCTTCACGTCGCGGACGGGCGTGGATCAACTCATTCAGATATGTCCGCCCAATCATGGTTCGGCACTGGCGGAGTACGGTCCGCTACTGGAGGGTGCCGAGCAGCTTCACCGGTTGATTAATCGCGGTGGGGACAAACGCTCACGCCTACTGCTGCGCATGATCACCGATGGATTTAACGAAGCGCCGGCGGACCTGCAGCCGGGCAGCGAATTCTTGACCGAGCTGAATCGATGCCAGCGCAACGGAGCCGTGCGCTACACGATTCTAGCAGGCAATGACGGACCACTCCTCCCGGGAGTGAGCCTTTTGCTCGACGAAGTGTGGGGCCAAGTCGCCTTGCTGGTAGAGGAGCCGGCCTTCTTGGACCGCCGCGTGCGTGAGTTGCTTGGCTGCGCCGAACTCAAAAAGGGAAGCGGCGACGGTGTGGTATCACTTGATTCGGCCCGACTCGATGGTGTCGAGGATTTCGAGATCCTCAACATGCATCATCTCACTTGGAACGAACTCGATTCTCGTGCCGGCCAAAAGCTGATCGTCGGTATCGCAAGTCGACTGGGCATCTCTCTTTAAGCTTCGCTGCGGGAAGTAGCTGTCCCGCTTTTTTGGCGATCATCGCGGCGGAGCATGATCGCACCTCGGGAGAGACGACAGCTACCGCACGCCGCGCTACTTGACTACCCAACCATTTGTCGCGCGGGCGCGGTCTGTCCGGCAGATAGCGGGCCTCGCCAGCTTACAAATTTGGCCCGATTCTTCTGTCCCGACGGCGAATTCGTAGACACCGCCTTTCGAGAAAGCTATGTTGATCGGCTTAGTTTTCCTAGCCATGGTGGCAGTGGATGGGGTATCGGCACACGGAACAGCCAAAGGCGGAGCTTCAATGAAATGGACGCGGGGTACGATCGAGCGCAAAGAAATCTGGTCGGACGGACTCTTTACCTTAGTTATACGAGCTCCAGAGGTTGCCGATTTCGAGCCAGGTCAGTTTTTACAGCTCGGCATGGATCAGCAGGACGGACATCTGCATCGCCCCTACAGCGTTGCCTCTCCGCCGGGTGAGACACTCGACTTCTTCATTGTTCTCGTGGAAGATGGCAAGCTGACGCCTCATCTTTGGCAAATGCAGCCTGGCGACTCGATCGACGTCAGCGCTAAAGCGGCAGGCAGCTTTACCCTCAGCCATTGCCCGGACGCAAGCACGCTCTGGCTCATCGGAACCGGCACGGGACTGGCACCCTACATTGCCATGTTGCGTACCGCCGAACCCTGGCAGCGATATGAGCGTATCCTGGTTGTTCACGGAGTGCGTTACGGTTCAGACTTGGCCTACCAACAAGAGCTGGCCGGCTACCGTGAGACGCACGGAGAACGCTTCCAATACGTCCCGGTCGTGTCTCGTGAAGAGGTTGCGGGAGCACTCCATGGACGCATTACCAATTGCATTTCCAACGGTACACTCGAGCAGCGCACTGAGCAACCTTTTACGACCGATAGTTGTATCATGATGTGCGGCAACCCGGACATGCTCAACGACACAGAGAAACTCCTTGAGGTCCAAGGAATCAAGAAACACAAGGCCAAAGCCCCAGGCCAGATCGTCATCGAGCGGTATTGGTGACTCCGATTGACAGGAACCAGTGCCCGGAGAACCCATGAACACGCCGGCTCATGTTGCGGCAAGCCTCTTGGTATGGCGGAAACACGAATCGGCAAAGCCGACAAGTGCTCTTTTAGTGGGCGCGATCTTGCCCGACGCACCGATGTTTTTGTTCTTTGGGGTCGTCAGTGCCGCCGGTTATAGCGGGCAAGAAATTTGGCGGCGGCTTTACTACCTGCCGAGTTGGCAGTTGTTCTTCGATCTGTTCAACTCGGCACCTATTTTCTTGGGCCTCCTGGTGGTCGGATGGCGGTGCCACAGTTCCTGGTGGAAGCTTTTTTCCAGCAGTGCCCTGTTGCATATTGCCTGCGATCTGCCACTGCATCACGATGACGCCCATCGTCACTTCCTGCCGCTGACCCACTTTCGATTTGCCAGCCCGGTGTCTTATTGGGATCCAGCCCACTATGGGATTCCGTTTGCAATCGCGGAAGCTTCGCTAACGATCGCCTCATGCCTCTTTTTAACGTGGAAATCCAAGGGCAAACTCGTAAGAACGTCTGCCATCACGATTCTTGGCCTCTATGCGCTCGTTACGATATGGCTTGTCCGCTGGCTGACGAGCCCGGCCGGCCCGTGAGGATTGGAGTCCGCTCGCGCCGCCCGGAGCACCCAGTCGAACCATCTCGCAATCGGACTCCGGAAAT
>JANQJJ010000162.1 GCA_028281725.1 Pirellulaceae bacterium
TGACCGGCCAATGGAACGCACGCTCGGAACTCACTTGGTCGCCTCGGGAGATAAGTTAGTTATGGGATGTACCTTGCTGGAGTACTTGGATCGTATTGATGGCATCGACGCGAAACGTCTCTTCGTCAGTGCCACTCCAACGAACGCGAATTTCATCGACCTGTTCCGATGATCCCAAGCCGAAATGGAGTCTCGTGCCATAGTGACTCTGGTAGCCTCGCCCCGCGTACACTTCGGCATGCTGCGTCCGACGACCCGACTTCACCGAAACGCGTGCACCGATCCCTTGCCGGTTCGCACTCCGGCCTACTAAGTGTACGTCAATCCAATTCTGAAGGGGCGTGGTTTCATTGCGCAATATCGTCGGCGGACCGTTGAAGTTCGTGACAACCACATCAATGTCACCGTCGTTATCGAGATCATCGAACGCAGCACCACGGCTGCTGTCGACAATTTCAAGCCCTGAACCGGCACTTGAGGTCACATTGCCGAACCGACCGCTGCCATCATTCTCCAGCAGGTAATTGATGACTTGCATGTCGGTCCGATCGTCGATGAAGCGAATATTGTCCATGAAGTGTCCGCAAGCGATGAAGATATCTCGATCGGCATCATTGTCCAAGTCGATCAGGCCAACACCCCAGTTTACGTGCGGAACCAGAGACCTGTCGATCCGCGAAACGTTGGTCGCGTCATCATAGATACCCGCGCCCGAATTTCTGTAGAGCACGGGCATTTCATCTTGGTAGGTTGTCGTCAAAATGTCGATCAGACCGTCCCCGTCTACGTCGGCGCAGTCCACTCCCATGTTGCCATTGGCGCGGCCGGAACGGTCGTAAGCTATCCCCGCTAGAACGCCTTCCTCGCGGAAGTTTCCGGTGCCATCGTTGAGAAACAGAAAATTGGGAATGCCATCGTTGGCAACCAGGATATCGCTGTCTCCATCGTCGTCCAAGTCGGATGCAATGACTCCCATTCCGGTTCCGGCGGTAGCGGTAATGCCGCGTGACTGGCTGACGTCCGTAAAAGTACCATCACCACCATTGAGAAAAAGATTATCATCCTCCGGCGGATAGTCGCCCGGGCCGGGGTGAAATTGGTAGGGACCGATCATCCGGACGATATGTTGGTCGAATGTGAACTTCTGATAGTTCGCGCAGTACAGGTCCAAATCACCATCTGCGTCCATGTCAAAAAATGTGGCGCCTGCCCCAAACCTATCCCCAGCGGAGACGCCGGTTACCCGCGTGCCGTCGGTAAACGTCCCGTCACCGTTGTTAACGTACAGAGTGTTCGGTCCGTAGTTCGTAACGTATAGATCGGGGTCGCCGTCGTTATCAAAGTCGCCTGCAACGACACCCAGTCCGTACCCCGCGCCCACGACGTTGGCTTGGCGGGTCGCGTTCGAGAAAGTCCAGTCACCGTTGTTCTTGTACAAGGCATTCGACGTACCGGCCGAGGTGGTACCGGGAAGTGGGGCGCCGTTGACAAAATAAATGTCCTGAAATCCATCTCCATCGTAGTCGAAGATGGCCAGCCCAGCGGTGTAGGCTTCCACTACGTAGCGACGACCACTGGCCCCATCCGTGTGGACAAAATCGATACCTGTCTCGGAAAGCACATCGTCCAGTCGTATGGTGGTCTGAGGTGGCTGCGAACAAGCCGATGACCAACCAACCGAGCAAATGCCTAGAACCCACAAGAGAGCACCGCGATGCATTGCGTCACCTGCCGTTGCCGAAATCATCTAAGGTTGCCGGAGGATGCCCCATCGCAGGCCGCCTTGTAACTCCTTGGAGATGCTCGGCCTGACCAAGAGAGGCCACTCATCGGTTAGGGGACTCGTCTCGTCTGAGAGGCATCGGCTGCCCCCAGCAGGGCGTGTCCGGGATCTATTTCTCTCGCTTTTGCCAGAGCCGCCTGGGCCGCTTCGGACTCTCCGCCCGCCTCATACGTCTTGGCCAGCAGCACATAGGCTTCCACACTGCGACTGTGCTCAAGCACTTCAGCGGCCAGCCGCTTGGCATCGGTTACTCTTCCCAGGACTAGGTAGAGCCTGGCCAGCGAGGCCCGCGCCACGACTCCCTTTGCGTCCCGGGCCACGGCTTGCTGGAGCGTCTGTTCGGCCAGAGAAGCATCTCCGACTTGGAAAGCGATGCTCGCCAAATTAGTATAGTTAATAATATTGTCGGGCTGAAGTTCCAGCAGCCGCTGATGAATGGCCAGCACGGCTGCCAGGTTCGCCCGTTTTCTGTAGATCGATGCCAGGGACATATAGCTCTTCAAGCCCTGCGGGAAAATCGCCATGCCGCGACGAACCCACTGCTCGGCGCGGTCCAGATCCCCGTGTTTCTCAGCCAACGAGGCGGATGCCAACAAAACCGTATAGGCAATATCGCGCAGCGCCCGCTCGTAGCTCTCCTGAAAGCGGTCCTCTGCCCGCTTTGAGCTATCGCGCAGCTGGGCCAGGCGATCTCGAACCTCCGCGGCCTCGGCAGTCCGCTGTTGTCGCACGAGCACGCGACTGAGAGTGAACAGGGACGGTTCCGATTCACCGGCGATCGCGATGGACCGGCGAATGCTCTGCTCAGCCCGATCAAATTCCGCAAGCTGACTTTGCACACGTCCCAAAGCGAACCAAATGTCAGGATCTGCCTGAAACAACTCGCTCCCTTGCCGCAGGCACTCTTCCGCATCGTCGAGTCGGCCAAGATTCTCGTAGGCGGTACCCAGCTGCGTGACGAGTTCCGCAGAGTTCAGCCCAGCGGACCGCGCATCGAGCAACAGCTCCACCGCCGACTCCTCCATGCCTTTGGCAACCCACAGCCGTGCCAAACCGACGTAAGGCCCGGCCGCGCCGGGCGCCATGTCAACGCACCTCCGCCAGGTCGCTTCCGCCAAGTCCGTCTTTTTCAACTCAGAATAGATCTGGGAAGCAACATGCCAGGCATCCGTATCTTCTGGATACGAGGCCGTGAGACCTTCTGCCAGCTCTAGTAGTTCGTGCTGATGGCGTTGGACCTCTATCTCTTCCGCTTCCGTGGGCAGATTCAGTTCCACCGGTCGAAACGCTACCGAGGCAGGCGTCGGCGCGGTCGTCGCCAAATTGGTGGAACCGGCAGCTGCGTCCGTACGGGCGCCAGAGACCTCTGGTTCCTCCAAGTCGCCTAGGGGAGTCATTAGCACGATGGCCAAAATCGTTACGCCTGCGCCTGCGAGCGACAACATCAAGATCCGACCGGTCTGGAGC
>JANQJJ010000226.1 GCA_028281725.1 Pirellulaceae bacterium
ATCTGAGTTGACGGTCAGTTTTCTGAGTTGGCGGTCAGCGGCCAGTCAGGCTTCGAACGATTCGGAGCTGGAAAGGAACACCGCACGGGCCGATAGCGTGTCCAATCGACGAATCGTTGCTCGGTCGAGCGAGGGCGACGCTCCACCTAACCAATTGCGCGCTCGATATCAACTAGCCCGCTTCGATCGCGGGGCGATCGGCGACGCTGTTTGGTTTGGGACACACCGATCGCCACCGATGACTGGGCTCGCTCGCACTAGGCTATTCCAAAAACGACGTGGAGTCCATCACTGGGGCCCAATTCGCGCGGCCGCCCCCCGCAAAAAAGCAGGACCATCAGCAACCTCCAGCAGAGCCGGTGGTTTGAGGAAGGTCGCTCATCGTGGCTTCCTTAAAAGGTATCTCGGCTCGTTGAGCAGGCCGGCGAGACGCATCTATGTACAGAGCTACAAAATGTCCTCACCGTCGGTGTAACCCCATTTGGATCTCGCTGACCCGAAGTCCCGACGGTGACTCGGAGTGGGTGAAGCACCACGCGCCATTGACAAACAAACCCTCCGGTGAGTGAGCGAGCTTATCCTTGTAGGCTGCAACGGATGGATCCAATCCGAAATCACCCAGGTTGGCACCGGCTACAAAACCTCCCGAATCGTCACGCTCGACGTCGCACTTGACTAGGAACTTGCCAGCAAAATCGCCATCGGAATACGCGACCTGAATCCCAAAATAGATCTCGGTGTCCAAGTCGATTTCTCCCTGAATCTCAAAGCGAGAGTCTGCGTTGACTTGCACTGGTGATCCATCCTCGCTGCGCACTCCGAGTCCCAGGAGATACAACACAACATTCGGAGCTTCCTTAGGCTCGAAGGCAACCGCCCCCAGCAGGGCCGGGTGGGTATCTGTGGCCGCAATCCATTTTCCAAACGTTTCGTCCGGTCCATGACCAAGACGGCTTTTCCATTGGTGGACGTAGCCCGAAACTTCCTGACGTTCTAGCTCTTGGTCCGCAGTCGCAATCACCCGATACTTCGCCGGCACATCAATCGCTTTTCCGTCACTCGTCCGAGTCACACGTACGGTTCCTTCCCTCACGTTGACGGTCGTCGCCGGCAGTTCCGCCTCAACGTCAAAACTCGTTCCCAGAACCGTCAGCGTTGCCGTTCGAGTTTGAATGATCATCGGTTTGGTGTCGGGTTGCGGCGTCACGTCAGCAGACATGCGGCCTTCGCGTAGCCGCAACCTCTTCTGTCCTTCATCACTAAACGTCAGCAAAGATGCACCGGAGATCGTCACTTGGGAGCCGTCCAGAAACTGCAGCTCAAACCACGAGTCGGGCGAAAGTCCCTCGATCGTGCCGCCGGCCAACTCGGTTCCGACGCTGATGTCTCGCACAATCTCACCGCGATCCCGCGTCCAGATCAGTGAACCGCTCAGACCAGAAATCTGAGCAATCGATGCACGCGAGGTAGCATCCGAGTCACCAGCTGCGCTGACGTTCGGCTCCGACTTTTCATTGAAGAGCAAAACAGAAAGGGCGAGAATTGCCATCGCGGCCACGGCAAGTAACGCGCGCAAAACTCTGGTTGCGCGACGCTGCTTGCCCTCTTCTATGTCAACAAGCGGCTTCTCCAACTCGGACCGAGAAGCGTTAGCGCCACGAATCACTTCCGTCAACTCGGTATCCCACGTCGCCTGTCTTACAAAATCTCTTCGGAAAGACTCATCACTGTCGAGCAATTCCGCAAGTCGTTTTTGCTCGGCTTCATTCAGTTCGGCACGCAGATGCCGCTCGACGAGATCTTCCCATCCGTCATCTCCCCGTTTGCCGGAGTCACTCATTGCGCCGTCCTCAATTTGGATTCAACACAGTCCCGAACCTGCTTCTTCGCACGAAACAAGGCCTTGCGGACTGCTTCGACGGACATCCCCAGTCGCTCGCCGATTTGCGGATAGCCGAGGTCGTCTGCCACTCTTGCTTGGAGCACGCGTTTTCCCCGCTCGGAAAGTCGCTCAACGCAGTGCTCCAAGGCGTCTCTTCTCTGGTCACTTTCATCGCGAGACCGCGAAACCTGAAACTCGTCGAACGTCGCGTCGATGGCGTCATCCAAGACACGCTCGACAAGACTTCGCTCGCGGTGATAGCGATCCTTTGCCCTCAGAACTTCAATTCGTACGATTGAGCGACACCATGCCAGCAGCGATGTCCCTTCGTCAAAGTTCGCATGCTTTTTGACGACAACCAGAAACGCTTCCTGAACCACATCCTCGGCTGCGGCATAGTTTCCGAGCAACGATCGAGCGTACGCTAGGAGATCTGCGCGGAGGTCAAAAGCTGCCCTCAAAACGCGTTCTCGATGTTCTTCAGGATCAACCATGAACGCCTTCCGCCCGTCTACATGGAATTTTGAGTTGTTGAAGTACCACCAACCAATCCGTTTCGTGGACGTCCATTTTTGCGAATTTTGACGATTCCTGTTTGATTTGGGGCTATATCAGGGAACTGAGATGTTGAAATTTGCCGGATATGCGTCCTGGCACGGCACAGCGCATAAACGCTTATGTCGGCAGGACCGGTGTAACGATAACAACCCGAGGAGAAACCAGACCGATCAACGTGATGCAACCATCGAACCAGACAGCCGTGCGATGGTCGGCTGCAATGAGGGGTTTTTCCGTGCGATCTGCAAATCGAAAGCGACTCCTGCGACCGACGCTCCTGGCTCTGCTGGTGCAGTTGCTGGCTGGTTGCTCGCAGACGCAGCACCGGTTGAGTGCCGACCGAGAGGCCTACTGCACCATTGCCGAGCGGAATAACGATCCGCGATGGGCGGAGCCCAACGTCGGAATCGACATGGATCCGCGCAGTCGGTACTTTGATCCCTACAACCCGGATCTCTCTCCGATGCCGATGGATGATCCGGCATCCCACCGGTACATGCACTGGGTGGATGGCAAGAGGGGATGGAGGCATTGGGGCCGAAATGGCGTTCGCGCGAATCTGGAAAATCCACGGTGGCGAGTGCGATTGGCCGAATACGTCGACCTGACCGATGAAAACGCTGTCGAATTGGACGTGGACTCGGCCGTGCGACTGGCCTACGTTCATTCCCCGCTGCATCAACAAGCGCTTGAAACGCTCTATCTCACTTCACTGGACGTGACGGGCGAGCGTTTTCGCCTGGACACGCAATTCTTTGGAGGCAATGGTCTTGCGTACCGCCACCAAGGTGGTGTGACACCGGCGGCGATTGGCTTCAATCCTGGTCTCGGCCGTTACGTTGTGGCTGGCCCATTCAATACTCCCGAGTCCAATCGTCTCACGGAAGTCAACGATATTGAAGCGAGACGACGTTTCGCAAACGCCGGCGAGGTGTTGGTCGGCTTTGCAAACTCGTTCGCATTCGAGTTCACAGGCAACGATGTTAGCCTGGCGAGTTCCCTAGCAAATTTCTCGTTCATTCAACCGCTGCTCCGTGGGGCCGGGCGTGACGTCGCTTTGGAACAGCTGACGCTCAGTGAAAGACGGCTACTGGCGAACCTTCGCGCATACAGTCAGTTTCGGCAGGGGTTTTTTACTCAGATCCTGATTGGCGAGTTGGGTGTCACCGGGCCACAACGCTTTGGTCCAGGCACCGTTCTGCGTTCCTTTTCCGGCTTTGGTGGCGTCAACGGCTATCTCGGTTTGCTTCAGCAGTCGCAGCAGATTCGCAACACCGAGGACAATTTGCGATTGCAGCTACGTACGCTCGATCGCTTGGAGGCTCTTTATGAGAACGAATTGATCGATATCGTGCAGGTCGACCAGTTTCGGCAAAACATTGAAGTCACCCGCGCCAATCTGCTCGATCAAACGAACGGCTTGGAGCTTGCAATCGACAACTACAAGACACAAATCCTGGGCCTGCCACCGGACTTGCCGGTCAACTTGGATGAGCAGCTTGTCAGGCAATTTCAGCTCATTCCCACCGAGTCAACTGCGCTGCTGGAATCGTTGCTTGAGTTGCAGCTGCGTATCGGCGACATCGGTGAATTGTCAGATCTTGCGTCGCGCGTTGAATTTCTTGACCAGCAGCTCCCCAATCTGCCTCAGCGAGATCTGGTCGACGCCGACCTCACCCTGCGTCGTTTGAAAGGACTCGTGGAATCAGCCGGCCGGCGATTGGTGAATCTTCCAAACAACCTCGCCCTGATTCAAGACGAAGATGAGAGTTTTCAAGATGATCTCAACGAGGCTGAACGAGCGGCGCTAGCGAGGATCTCGACGCTTGCTCGCGATGACGCGGCGCAGCTTTCACAACAGTTCCTGGACGCTTCAGAGCGATTAAACGAGATTCTGGACAACGTGACGGAGGACAATCTCGTCGCCACCGTGACTGCAAACTCCGAATGGTTTTCAGAAATCCTTACGTTGAGTCGCGCGGTCGTGATGATTCAGTCCGCTGTCAACGGCCTACCATCGGAACCAGAGCGCGTGCTTAGCGATGCCCAGGAATTCATCGACCCTGTGCGTGCTCTGTTTGCCGGGGCTCTTGGTGATCTTAAGCGCCTGGAGGAAGTCGCCCCAGAGCGTGAGCGTTCGATGAGCGAGGATGAAAAGATACGAGTTCGGCGCGATCGCGAAAAGCTGAACGAACGACTCGAAGATCTGGAGTCAAGCGATTCCGGCTTGGAGACCGCCATCGATGAACTGAATCAACTTCGAGATGCCTACTCGATCGACAATCGTGCCCAAACGATTCGGGGTCTGACAGCGTGGATTCAGTCCTACCTGCAACTCGTCGAGCGACTGGCGCTGGTTCCAGCTCAAGCACGGCTGGAAGTCATTGCCGTGGAGGAGGTTGAGCTTGCACCTGAAGTCGCGTTTCAAATTGCTCTGGAAAACCGCCTAGACTTCATGAATGGTCGCGCGGCGCTGGTGGACCGCTGGCGTGCCATTCAAGTCGCTGCCGACGCACTGCAATCGGATTTGACCATCACGGGCGGCGGCGATGTCCGCACCGCAACAAACAATCCCGTCGATTTCCGAGCAGCCACGAGCACTCTGCGACTTGGAATCGAATTTGACGCCCCACTGGCTCGGTTACTTGAGCGCAATGGGTACCGCGAGACCCTCATCCAATACCAGCGCGATAGGCGAAATCTGATCCAATCCGAGGACGCTTTGCAAAGAGGACTGCGGGCGCTACTGCGGACCCTTCGGCAGCGGAAACTGCAATTGGAGATTCAACGCCGAGCCGTCGCGATCGCGCTTCGCCGAGTCGATCAAACGCAGCTATCGTTGTTGACTCCGCCGCCGCAGGGTCAACCCGGCGCCAGGCCACAAATCAACCCCACTACCGCTATCAACTTGCTGGGAGCGCAGAGTTCACTGCAAACCTCCCAGAACAGCTTCTTGGCGGCTTGGCTGAATTACTACGCTGCCCGCCTGCGGTTGTACCGCGAACTAGGCGTCATGCAGTTGGATCCATCTGGCCGCTGGATCGAGAATTCCGTGGACTTCGGCAGGGACGGCCCGTCCGATCCGTCGGACTCGTTGCCACCACCGGTTCCAGTCGAAGCAATAGAGCTGGACTTGCCCGATCAAACCAGTGGCCGCGGAATTCAGACGAATTGACCCTCCGATGGATCCGTGATCCAGATCCGGCCAATTGAAGTAGATCGCTTGGAGCCCGAATAGAGCACGCTGCCAGTCGTCCACGTCGATGAAAAGGTGGCGAGAATCAAGGGAAACAAGTAAACTAATGTCCACGATCCGGTAACTTGGCTGGTCTTATATAGGGCTCTCTCCTTCGCGCCACTGTTGTTCTGCCAGAACGATCCTAGCGGGATTCTCGGCCCCCTACCGCAAGATAAATTCGCTTCCCACCTCCGACATGTCCGACGCTGTCTTACCAACGCCTGACGCTCATGCCGAGCCCAGGACGAAACCTGCTGATCGAATCGCAATCCGTGCCTTTACCATCTTGGGGCTGCTTGTGATCGTTGGAGGTGCGGCTGCCGTTTTACTGGCGCCGGGAAGATCGGCAGCCAACAAGCCGCTGTTGACCCACGCGATATCACGTGGAAAGTTGACGGTTTCGGTCACCGAACAGGGCACTCTGGAAAGCTCGAACAACACGGAAATCAAATGCAAGGTCCGCGGCTTCAGCGTAGTGACCTACGTGGTGCCCACCGGAACCGTCGTCGAAGAAGGGCAAGAGCTGGTGCGGCTTGATACAAAAATTATCGAAGAGCAGCACAGCCTCACCAAGACGAATACGTTCATCGCCGAAGCCACCTTGGCCCAAACCCAAGCCAACGTCGAGAAAGCGAAAATTGCAATCGAAGCTTACGAAAAAGGCCGGTTTCGATCGCAGCTTCAAGCCTTGGAAAAGGAGCTTGCCGCGCACAAACGGAATCTTCTTACGGCTCGCAAAATGTACGAAAGGTCCGAGTCTCTGTTCCGCCAAGGATACGTGACGCAGTTGCAAGTCGAGGGCGACGCGTTCACGGTGACACAAGCAGAATTGGAACTGAAGGTCAAAGAGACGGAGATCAAGGTACTGAAGGAATTCACACGCAAAATGCAGATGGAAACGCTCGGCGGCAATAAGACCGCCAGCGAATCCAAACTTGCAGCCGACCAAGCCGGACTTGCGATGGAAATCAAACGTCGTGATCGTGCGGCTCAGGAATTGCAGGCCTGCGTGATCCGGGCCGAAAAGAGCGGCCTGGTCATCTATCCTTCGGCAGCGTCATGGAAAACAACGCCGGACATCACCGAGGGCGCAACCGTCAGGAAGGATCAGGTGCTGCTGTTGATGCCCGACCTAACCCAGATGCAGGTTAAACTCGGAATTCATGAATCGGTGATCGAACGTGTTCGCCCAGGCCTGAAGTCCATCGTGACGCTGCCCGATCGAACGTTGGAAGCGACCGTCTCGGAGGTTGCCTCGGTCACCAGGCCAGCTGGTTGGTGGACAGGCAATGTTGTCAAGTACGACACCATCATCGAGCTGCCGTCGGACGAAGGGCTCAAGCCGGGCATGAGTGCGGAAGTCGACGTCATCCTGGCGGTTCACGAAGACGTCTTGACGATCCCCGTTGCCGCAGTTGTAGAAACCGAGGAAGGAAGTTTTTGTTGGGTGCAATCGGAGGGCGGCCCTCAAAAGCGGCTCCTCAAGCTTGGCGACAGCAACGATGTGTTTATCGAAATCATCGCCGGACTAAACGAGGGCGAGAGAGTCGTTTTGAATCCCGTTGCGTTGATCGAAGAAGCCGAGCAGGACGCGCGGTCGACGCTCGCCCAACAGCAGCCGGAAAGTGACGGTAACCGGGCTCTCTTAGTCGAGGAGGCAGATTGATGAAGATCGCTGTCTTCCTTTTGGTCGTGCTCGCATCGGTCGGATTCACCGCCGTGTCATTCTTTCCGGCAGCCGACAGTGCTTCCATCGCTGATCCGGGTTCCCTTCATACGGTGACGCGGGGCGAACTGGTGGTTGCCATTACGGAATTGGGGACACTCGAGAGCTCTAACAACACCGAAATCAAGTGTCGTGTGCGCGGCGACAACACGATCACATTCGTGATTGAGAGCGGCACGGAAGTCGAGCCGGGAGATGTTCTGGTGAAGCTCGAAACACTTGCCATCGAAGAAGAAATTAGTGAACGCACCAAGTTCTATCATTTGGCCGAGTCTCAGGTGGCCAGATCGGCTGCGGATGTCGAACGGGCCAAACTGGCAATCGCTGAATATGAAGAAGGGCGTTTCGTTTCGGAGTTGGCGGCTCTACAAAAGAATCTGGCAGTCGCCGAATCACGTTTGCTAAACGCCAAGAATCGCCTGAAGCATTCTGAGATGCTTTCGCGGAGTGAGTATGCGAGCGAATTGGAGCTCGAGGAAAAGGAGTTCGCGCTTTCGCAGGCCGAATTGACGGTCAAGCTAACCAAGACGCAAATCGACGTGCTTCAACGTTTCACGAAGAAGGAAGAGGTCGTCCGGCTCCAAGGCGAGCTAAAGGCCGCCGAGGCGACCCACAAAGCGGACGTCGAACGAGCGCTTGCAGACAAAAAACGTTTAGAAAGAGCCCAACAGGAACTCGAATACTGCACCATTCGCGCTAAACGTGCAGGATTGGTAATCTACCCGACTGGCGAAGCATGGAAGAACGCTCCAGAAATCGAGGAAGGGGCGACGGTACGAAAAGACCAGACGCTGTTGTTAATGCCAGACCTGACACAAATGCAGGTCAAAGTTGGAATCCATGAATCCGTGGTGAAACGCATGAGAACGGGCATGGAAGCCAATGTCACGTTGAATCGTAAACTGATACAAGCGGCAGTGACTTACGTGGCTTCCGTCGCCAAACCCGCATCA
>JANQJJ010000084.1 GCA_028281725.1 Pirellulaceae bacterium
TACATTATCAGTGGGAGTTTAGACCACACTGTGCGATTATGGGATCTAACAGGCGAACCCATCAGCCAATCTTTCCGGGGGCATGGGGATGTCGTGTACTCCGTAGCTTTTAGCCCTGATGGTCAAACCATTGCTAGTGGTGGTTTTGACAACACCGTGCGGTTGTGGGATCTGACGGGTGAGCCCGTCGGCCAACCCTTCCGAGGCCATGAGGATGTGGTCTTATCAGTCACCTTTAGCCCTGACGGGAAATATATCGCCAGTAGCAGTGATGACCACACGGTACGGTTGTGGGATCTAGCGGGGACCGCTATCGGCCAACCTTTCCGAGGACATCAGAATTGGGTCAACTCGGTAGCCTTCAGCCAAAATCTGTTGTGCGGTCTCCGGCTGATTGTCGTATAGCGCCTGGTGAATCTCGGAAATCCAGAGAAAGTATCGAGGTGACTGGAACGTCTGGCCGGAAAAAGAGCGTTTGACCCGCAGCAAGGCGGCTCGAGCGGCGTCGGCCTCGTCGGCAACCAAATCCGACCAGTGAGCCGCACCGGAGTGCTGGTACAATAGCGACATCGGGTCGGCCGGCTGATCGGCAATTTGCCTCAGAAGGGCTGTGGACTCTCGAAGCGTGCGCAGTTGGTTCGTACTCCAGTAGCATCCGAGCAGTCCCCATCGCAGGAACATGGTTTCCCAATGAGAGTTTTTTGGATGTTGGTTGTAAACCTGCAGCGCGGCCTCTCCATGGATGATCGCCTTGCGCAACAGCCCTCGCTGGGTGTTCCACACAAACATGCAGAAACGTCCGGTCGCCCGAGCATTTTTCTCTTTGCACTGTCGAGCCAGTCGCCGACCGTGCTTTAACTGTCGCAGGGCGATTCTGTTCCAGCGCCGGCCTGCAAACGAAAGCAACAAGCCGCTGGAGAGCGCCGACACACATCGATCAAAAGCGCCGCCGTGATCATCCGCCAGCTTGCTCAATCGTAAAGCGAGATCGGGACCGAGCTGACCATCAAGAAACGTTAGTGGCGCCGCCAGGCGACCGAGGCACTGTTCAACGGGAGATAAATATTTTTCATCGTCCGTCTTGCGTGGTCGGCCTGACCACCGGAGAATTCTTGCGGCGACGCTCCAGGTTCTACAGCCCGAGCGGATGCGAGCCAGCGCCCTTCCCTTTCGGTCGACGATGCCAAAGTGCTGTAGGGTGTCTCTGAGGAGTGCCAGCCCCTGTTCCAGTTGGCCAGCACGAATCCATTGTTCACCAGCCAGGCATGCGAGCAACTGACGTTGCTCGGCAGATTCCTCTTCTTCGAGCAGTTTTTCATACAGGATCGCGGCTTCAGTTGAGTCGCCGACTCCAGCCAGACAATCGGCCTTGATTCTCAGGACGTTGGCGTGTTCTCTGCCGGAGCGTTCGGCTTCGGGGTGGATCGCGCGCTGGAGAAAGTAGAGCGCTTCTTTATATGAGCAGGAAGCAGCGGCGCTACGGGCGGCTTCCAAATAGCAGGTTGCGGCTTCCCGGTAGCGTTCCGCCCACCAATAGTGACGGGCAATGCGAGCCCAGGGAGGTGGTGTTTCGCTCGAGAGGATGCGCGCCATACGAAAGTTGCGGCGATGCATGCGTTCTTTAGGAAGCGACCGCAAGACGAGCTTGCGAAAATTTTCGTGTGCGATTTCGACGTCCGACTCGTAACTGGTTCCCGACGTCCGGATCCAACCTTCCGATCCAAGAAAACTCAGCGTACTTTGCAATTTGTGGGGCAAAATGCGAGAGACCATCTGCAACTGGTGAAATCCAAGCGGTTGATCGGCCACCGCCAGGTATTGTAAAATTCTTTCGTCTTGCGCGGGCAGCATGCTAAACCGTCGTCGCACAGTACTGTCAGCGTCCTGGCTCAACCAATCGGTGGCGGACATTTCGTTCCGGCGAGCGTAGTGTACGTACGTCCGAAACAACTCCATGAGTAAGAAAGGGTTTCCGGCGGAGCGGTGCACAATGTTCGCGGCCACTTCCGGAACGACAGCGATTTCCAAGCGGTTTGCCCAACTACGAAGCAGTTGGTCGCAGGTCGGTTCATCCAGTGGCGTCAAATCGATTTGGGTGAATCTCGCCGGCGGTTTAATGGCTGACCAGTCGGGCTGAAGTGATTCTATGGCGCCAGAGCGTCCGTCTTCAGCGACGGTAACAATCAGGCCCCGAAAACCAAGGTCTTCCGATAGCAGGCGAGCTAACAGTTGCAAACTTTCGTCATCGGCCCATTGGGCGTCATCGATCACGAGAATGATCTGTTTGCCGGCACTCAGCTCGACCAACCACTCCAGCAAAGACTGTTTGCCGACGTCCCGCTGGGCAGCCGTCGGCGGCTTGCTGCTGCCATTTTTATTGGCGGGGAATGCCCCATCGACCAGCTGCCGTACCTGAGGGAACGTCAATCCGATCTCTTTGATTCTCTTCTCCAGGGAATCCCGCCAGAACGGCTCCGGCAACTTGGCTAGAACCATCACCAGCTCCTGCACTAAGAGGTTGAGCAGTCGCAGCATCGTGTGGTCTTGGCGATAGCACCGAACCGAAATGTATAGGTACTCAGATCCCGGGATCTGATCCGTCCAGTGATGCAAAAGTGTGGTTTTTCCCAGTCCCGATTCCCCTCGGACTTGCACCAGTCCGGAATCAAACTCCTTCAAGCTGGCCAGTGACGCGTTCATGCGGCTCATCGCCTCATCGCGTCCAGTACATTCCGATTCCACACTAAAATGAAACTTTGAGCCTGAGGAACCACCGAGACGTTTGAGGGTTTCCGAACCGGTGGGTCGACCTGCCGGGTCGGTACTTAGCAGCGCGGTGCAAAGTTCCGCCAAGTCACTCGGGCAGGCACCCAGGTCGTCGGCGAGCGTCTCGCGGTCTAGCTGGCACTTGAGCTGTGCTTCCTTGGTGTTCACGCTCTCAGCGGTCAGGACGCCTACCTTCGGCGGGTAGCGATCGGTAATGACCTCGTAAATCAGCAGTCCGAAACTATACCAGTCGCTGGCATAGGTGGGCGATTCGCCCCTGAGGATCTCGGGAGCCATGTACTGCAGCGTGCCCATCAGATTGTTTCCGTGTCCAGCCCGCACGGCCAGCCCAAGATCCAACAACACGGCTCGTCGACGTGGCGTAATCATGGCGTTGGAGCACTTGATGTCGCAGTGAAGCACTCCGTGTTCGTGCAGGTACTCAGTCGCCGAAGCCAGCTGTGCCAGGACTCGGCGCAACTGCCTCCATTTGGTTTCCTCCGAAGTCTTCAGCTTTCGAAACCAATCGCGAAGGGTCTTTCCCTCAACTAGCTCCATCGAGAAGAACCGGATATCTCCCTCGCTAAACGTGTCGTATAGCTTGACAAGATTCGGGTGATTCAACTCCGACAACCAACTGAACTCTTCGATGAATCGATGCACGCTCCAGGAATCGAACCGTCGCATGATTTTGACAGCAACCTGGGCCGTGCTTCTTAGGTCGATGGCTGCGTAGACGTGGCCCATACCGCCTCTGCCAACCATGCGGATCACCAGGAAACAACCCAGGTTGAAGGGCAAGGGGCTGAGTGCAATCGAGTGCTCGGGTTGCGACTCCTTAACAGTCGAATCGGACGGACTTCCCGGACCATATTCCACGGAATCATTCTCGGTTTCGATAATAATTTGCCTGATCTTGTCCAGTAAGTCGGGCAACTGCTGTTGTTCCGGTCCCTGTTCATAAAGAGGCAGATAGGAGTCAGGGTTTGGCTCATCGCGGCCGTATTTGAAGCGTAACGTGTATTCGAGGACAACCAGCCGATGGATCAGGTCGGTTCTACCCCTCAACTCGCGAAACCGCAACACAAACAGTTGCACGTTTGGTTCGACCCGCTCGTCGTCATCGTCCGCTGGAGACGTCTGGTCGCCGAGTAGATGCGTGGGAGGCTGATAAAAGTATTCCAGCTCAATACTCAACATGCGAGTTAGCAGTTCAGGGCGTTCCTCGTCCGATGCCCGGTCTAAAAACGACGAGTATCGGCCTGGATCAAACCCACGCCAGCTCTGGCGAAACTCTTGCTCAAGTTCCGCGAGTTCACCACTCAAGGTTTTTTCCTCTAGCGAATGCGTCATTTAAGAACAAGTTGCCAACTCGATTCACCCGATCCACGGGCCTGCATGCCAGGCCGCTGCGTACTTACCGCCGCGATCAAAAGCCGGCCCGGAACCGACTCTCCATACTAGTCCGGCACTGCGGCAGGGTATCCGTCGAGACTCAACGATTGTTCCGGTTTTTCCATGGATGGGTTCTTGCGAGCCTGAGCCGCCTTCAGGCCCGTCGCGGACGACCGACTGGACGCGTGATGGTAGGTCGCCAGAGGCTATTATGCCATAGTCGGGAGAATCGCACCTGTTGCTAGCAAAAATGACAACCAGAATCTGCGGATCGAATCGCCATTCCACTCGGAGTGCCGGCGGAAACGGCATTGACTGGTCAGCGATCAAATTCCTACTCTTGGCGACCACCGGAAAGTGATTCCCTAGACTTTGCTGCGCTATCTGGCCAGACGGTGAGCCTCAAACGAGCAAACATGGCCGTGACTGAACACCCTAGAGCAACTGATATCGCAGGTCACGCGCGCCGCCGGGTGAGAGCCAGATGGTCGGGTCATCGGCCAAGCTCTAACCGGTTGGCCTGGCAGATGGGCCTAGCTGGCGTTCTGTTCATTGTCGTCAGTAGCGGATGTGCGACCCAACGCTATCTGATCCAGCGGGATACGCCGGCCAATCCTCTTGCGTTGCAGCTCCAGATCGGCAGCAGCAAAGGACCTCAGATCAGCCCGCGCACCGAGTCAGTGCTGCGTCGATACGCGCTCACTGAAGCCTACGAGCGAGATCCGCTGACCAGCCTGGAAGCACTGCAAACGCTGTTGGAGACCGAGATTGACGGAGAACTGGTCTATGGCATCAGCGAGTTAGCGTACATTCTGGGCAAACGGGCCGAAAAGAACGGAGACGCAGCACAGGCACTCGACCTGTACGGTGTCTCCGTAAGCAACGCCTACATGTACCTCTTCTCCAGCGAGTTCGATCTAGTACGCAATCCCTACGATCCGCAGTTTCGCGGTGCGTGCGACTTGTACAACGAATCGCTCGAGTCGACGCTACGGTTGGTCAACGCGACCGGCCAACTCAAGCCAGGTCAAATCTATAAGGTGACCACCGGCAAGCAGACTTATGAAGTGCCGACGATCATCCACGGGAAGCTGCGTGAGGAGGATTTCGAACGCTTCGAATTCGTCAGCGATTTTGAACTCGATGGTCTTCCCGCGTCGGGGCTGACCTACGGATTGGGCGTGCCCATGATCGCCGTTCGGCGCAAGGGGGATCCCAATGATCCACGCGAAGCTTACTACCCGGATGGTCTGAGTTTTCCGGTGACCGCGCTGCTGCGAGTGGTCAAGCCGGGCAGCATGCCTGGCAAAGGCGCCGAGCACCGACATCATTGCGTGTTGGAATTGCATGATCCCCTCGCGTCGTGTGATCTGACACTCGCCGGTCGCCTGGTGCCACTCCAAACGGATCTGAGTACCTCGCTCGCCTATTTCCTTGACAGCCCCCAGTTTCGTGAAACCGATCAAGCGACTTTAGGATTTCTCAATCCGCAAAAGACTGATAAGCATCGCGGGGTTTTCATGCTCGAACCCTTCGATCCGGCGCGGATTCCCGTCGTCATGGTCCACGGCCTGTGGTCGAGCCCAGTTACCTGGATGCCCATGTTCAACGACCTCCGAAGTTTCCAGGAGCTACGGAAAAACTACCAGTTTTGGTTCTACCAGTATCCCACCGGCCAACCCTTCTGGCTCAGCGCTACCCGGATGCGAGATGACCTGAAGGAGCTCCGCGACAGGCTCGATCCTGATCACCGCTACCAGGCACTCGACCATACCGTATTGGTCGGTCACAGCATGGGAGGGCTCGTTAGCCGCATGCAAACGATCGAGAGTTCGGATCAGTTCTGGCGGATTTTGAGCGACGAGCCCTTTGAAAACGTGCAGGGGGACCCGGTCGATCTAGTCAAACTGCGGCGGGCGGCCTTCTTCAAACCGAATCAGGACATCCGCAGAGTCATCACCATTGGCACACCGCATCGAGGCAGCGACTATGCCAACGACGCGACGCGTTGGCTGGGACGGAAGCTGATCACGTTGCCCACCATGATGGTGGCCACCGGACAAAAGCTCGTGAATACGAATCCAGGTGTTTTTCAGAATACGGATCTGCTCACCACCAGCACCAGCATCGACTCTCTCAGCCCCGATTCCCCAGTCTTTCCAGCCATGCTCCGCGCGCCGCGGGCACCTTGGGTCACCTACCACAACGTGATCGGTTTGGTGCCCACACGCAGATGGTTTCAAGAGGAACAGGCCGTCGGCGATGGGGTGGTGCATTACGATAGCGCGCATATGGACGATGTGGCCAGCGAGATCATCGTCGAATCCGAGCACCAAGATATTCATCGGCATCCTCAGGCGATTCTGGAGGTCAGGCGGATTCTGCTGGAGCATCTGCAAGATGTGCGAGCCGAGTATCGAGTGGCCCAGCGATTGGCAAAGCTGGCAGCGGAGCGTCGACCGGCGACCGGCCCGCCGTCCCAAGCGCCACTGGTACCGGCTCAGCCTAGTCTGACGGCAGTTCCATCGGTGCCCGCTGCTCGGACTGCTGCTACGGCGATCCCGACCGGCCGGTAAACGCCATCGTTGCCGGTCGCTAGCGTTCACCCGAGTCTTGGCTCATCGGGTGGCATTTTTTCCTGGGACGGCTCCCACTGGGCAACTCCCTGGTAAACTTGGTTGAGCCCGCACCCAGGTCTTCTCCGCCGGATGTTTCTCGCGAATCATGCTGGGCTAGGACAAGCGGGCGGTACGCCGCGTTCCTGCGCGCCACTCTGAAATCCTACTAAACTCGCTATGGCTAAATCACGAATCGGACCGTTTGCGTTAGAAGCCCCCCTGTCCAAGCAGAAAAGCTCTGGCCAGGTGTTTCGCGGTATTCACTTGGAGCAGCGCAAACTCGCGGCGCTGCGTGTCTTTGCCGTGCCGCTGGGGATGACACCCGAGAGTCGGCAGGCGTTCGCCGGTCAGCTCGAACAGCTGAAGCAACTCAGGCACCCGGGAATCGTGCGGTGCTATGGTGGCGGTTTCGACTCGCGCAAGGCCTATCTAGCGTACGAATTAATCGACGGAGAATCGTTTTCCAGCTTGCTCGGGCGGCGCGATCGATTGCCTTGGGAAACGGCATTCGAATATAGCCAACAACTGGCCGAAGCGCTGCAGTACGCGCACCAGATGGGATGGATTCATGGGAAGCTGCGACCCGGAAAGATCCTGGTGTCCAGCGAGGGCATCGTCAAGATCTCGGACTGGCGTCGGGAGGCGATTACTTCCATGATTGGAGGGGGACCGCCTCGGCTCGAGCAGCTTCGGTACATGGCCCCGGAGATTCTGGACAATAGCCCGCCGGACGAAAAATCAGACCTGTATGCCCTGGGGGCGGTGATGTATACCGTGCTCACCGGCAAACCTCCCTTTGATGCTTCGGATCCCCAGCAATTGACCGAGCAAATCAGGTCCTGCCCCGTGCCCAGTGTCAGCGCGGACATACTCGACTGTCCAGTCTGGCTGAACGCCATCGTGGGGCAGTTGCTTGCCAAAGATCCTCGGCAGCGCCCCTTTAGCGCCACAGCCCTGCAGCTAGCCTTCAAGGAAGCGCAGCGCAGGCAATCCGAGGGTGTGGGTGTCTTGCAGCACGCGGCGGCCGGGTTCAGTCCACTGCGGATGAACGTCGATCGGGATGAGGCCGAAAAAGTGCTGGGGCTCAAACCCAAGAAAAAGCGAAAGCAGCGGGAAGACAGTCCGCTTTTCGAACGGCCCTGGGTACTGTTCACGACGCTGCTGGCTGCCGTTGGCGCCGTAATCTGGTTTCTACTACCTCTGAGCGAATCGACCTTGCGTCAGCGATCTGAAAAGCTTCTTGCGAGTGAAAAATGGAGCGACTGGAACGAGGCCCGCGACGCGTACTTGACCGGAATTGTCCAGCGTTTCCCCGATGGAGCGCACTTCGAATGGGCCCAGGAAAAGATCCAGTGGGTAGACGCCCGAGATGCCGAGCGGAAACTCGATCGCGATGAACGGCGCGGCCGCCAAGACAACTGGACCCAGGCTCAGATTCAATATGCAGAAGCCCGCAAGTACGAACGATTTGGAGATCTCGCGACCGCCATGGACAAATTTCGGGCGATCGTCAGCCTCTTCGGCTCCAACGAAGACGATCAAGCTATCGTCTTTCTCGCCAGCGAGGGCATCGAGCGCATCAAGGCGAAAGGGCTGGGCGAGAACGAACTCCACCAGTTCCTGGCCAGCCGAATGCGAGAAGCCAACCGGGCCTACGAACGAGCCAAAATCACCGAAGCCAAACTCAAGTGGGAATCGATCGTCGAGCTCTACTCAGGAAACCAGGAAGTAGCGCCCCTGGTAGAAGAGGCGCAGTCGCGACTGGACGAACTGAGTGATCGCAAAAGCGCCAACCGAGATTAGGTCTGACCCGCTACCGCAAAATGGAAATGCTTTAGCTGCTCTCGAGCCGTTTGGCGATGGCCTCAAGCGGCAACGGTATGATCGTCGGGTTGCCGATCACGTCCGTGCGAAGGATGTCGTCCGGTTCACTCGCTTCGGTAGCCGCCTGGTACTGAACAATGAAGGCACCAATCTGCAAATAATTTTCTTGATAAACCGGAGGCCAGAACTCCTCGCCGCGATTCGCCAAGGTGCGAGCCAAAAGCCGGGTGGCTCGGCCACTAAAGCCGCTGAGGACCATCTCCAGTCGCCCCAAGGATTCGCGATAGATATAGAAGACCAGTGCCGCCTCCTGTCCCCCCGCATAAGCCCAGGAGCCGTCTGCCTGCTCGTAGTAGATGCCCGGTTGTTGGGCCTCTTCACTCTTGCTCAGTCGCATGCCCGCGGACGCGCACGGAGGATGCGGATCGCGATCTCGATACCTTAGAAAAAAGGGACAACGACGCTGCGAGGCCGACTCGACGTCGTCTTGAGATTCAAATGGAGTTGCTTGAAATGACTCTGCCATGATCATCTCGACGACCGGATTGCTTTTGACACTGCCCAGGCAAATCAGCGCCTTGTCGCCGGAGGATGAAGTGAAGTCGTTGTGCACTTTTTGCGAGCGGGCAATCGCCTCGTGAGCGTCCACGTTTCCAGGGCTCCACACCAGCGTCTGCTTGAGCAATTCTGGATGGGTGGGGATTTCCCGCGACAGAGGCTGGGAGCGAGCCAATTTGTCCGTGCCGCCGAGCGTGGTCACGCCGTTAAGAACTTCTCCCATGAGCACGGCATCTGAAGCGACAACCCAAGCGGTCTCGGGCGTATCATCTCTGTCCGGCCGCCGCACCCCGACGCAGATTTCCAGTTTTCGTCGGCGGGCGATCAGCTCCCAAAAGTGTTCGGGTTTGACCGCAAACAAGGCGCCCGGCAATTCATCAGCGGACGCATGACCGTGCTCAACCAGATAATCACAGAGCCTGGACAGGGCCTCCAAAGGAATGTATTTGGCCTCGTTCTTCAGCAAAGAGGCTACTTGGTGCCGGTCCAGGCCGGTGTATTCCACAATGGCCTTGATCGTGCCGGGGCGTTTTCTACGGTCGGGCGTGTGGCCGAGTAATTCAGCCAGTCGAAACTCATATCGCATGAGAAAATGCTTTATGCGAGAAAGGAAGAGTGAACCACAGTGGACCCATCGATCGGGGTCATAAAGTAAGAATAGGCACCCTTGGGTGAGATTTCCAGTCCCACGCATTAATTCTTGGCGTAATAGGTCGCTAACTCCCGACGGTTCTCGCCAGAACCGATTTGGCCTGGGCAATCGAGTCAGTGCCCTCAATGACGGTTCGTCCACCCTTAAAGATTGTGAGTGTGTGATCGGGCAGCTTTAGCCTGACAAAGAAGGCGTTGTGAATGACGCCTCCGAGCGGAGCAAGTTTTTCGGCGATTCGTTCGAGCGTTTCCGACTGGAGGCCCGGGCTTTCGAGCTGGACTGCGTTTTTGCCGCAGAGCAACGTGGCTCCGGTGCGAACGTCGCCGGCGAGAAAAGGGAACTCGAATTCAGCACACGTTTTGCACGAGGCGTTTTTCGGAAGCGAGACGATTCGGCAATCGGCATGCCAGCTATCGATCACGATCAGACCCCGGCAAACAACGTTTCGGTTGCCCGAAAGCACCTTCAACGCCTCGGCTGCTTGCCAACACGCGACGAGTCCGACGGCAGGGCCCAGGACACCGGCCGAGTCGCACGTTTCCGATGCATCGCGGGGTGGCAATTCGGGAATCAAACATCGGAAACAGGCTGTCTCGCCAGGCAGGATGCTCAGCACCTGCCCGCTCGCTCCCAGACAACCTCCATGAATCCACGGCACCTGATGCTTGATGGAAAAGTCATTGATCAGGAAGCGGGTCTCGAAGTTGTCGGTGCCATCGATGATCAAGTCGCATTGGTCTGCCAGGGCGGCCATATTCTGGAACGAAACGTCCTCGACGATCGCTTCAACCTCTATTTCGCTGTTGATCGCTGAAATACTCTCGGCTGCCGCAACCGCCTTGGGGCGAGAGTGCTCGGCGTCCGACTCGGTGAACAGCGACTGCCGCTGGAGGTTACTCAGTTCAACCCAGTCGCGGTCCACGATGCGAATATGGCCCACGCCGCACCGCGCCAGCCGCTCGGCAATCACCGATCCGAGGGCGCCACATCCGCAGATTAACACCTTGGACAGGCCGAGTCTTTCTTGTCCCTGCTGGCCCAAGGGGGAGAATCTCTCCTGGCGAGAATAGCGAGATGTTGGTTGATCGGTCATAAGCAGACGCCTCAGACACGGGTGGTAGGCGCAATAACAGCAAAACGGTGATTATTTCCACATTGCTTCCGCCTGCCTAGCTCGGCTATCGTTGACCCAGTACGAGCCGCACCGGCCTGGTGCGCGCCCACTGAGCGAAATCGCTGCTCAATCGAGCGAGGGCGATGCACGACTTAACCGACTGCACGCTCTCCAGTTGAGGCATCAAGCAACAAGAACAATCTGTTGGCACGGCAGGAGGCCACGATGCAGACGAGCATCATTGTCCCAATCTACAACGAAGTTGAGAACATTCCGATCTTGGTCGACCAGGTCACGCTCGTGATGGACTCCCTGGCAGGTGACAACGAGTTGATTCTAGTCGATGATGGCTCGAATGACGGTTCGGCCGAACTGCTTGATCGGTTAGCGATGAAAGATCGGCGGATTGTGGTCGTCCATTTTCGCCGCAACTATGGGCAAACGGCCGCCTTGCAGGCAGGCCTGGAGACCGCGCGCGGCGAGCTGCTGGTGATGCTCGACGGTGATATGCAGAACGAGCCTGCGGATATCCCCAAGATGCTCGAGCAACTCCATCAGGGATACGATCTCGTGCATGGGTGGCGTCAGAACCGCCAAGACACCTTGCTGACACGGAAGATACCCAGCCGCGTGGCAAATTGGCTCATTTCACGGGTGACGCGTTTTCCGATTCACGACCTGGGCTGTACGCTCAAGGCGATGCGGCGCGAGATAGCGGAAGAACTAGAGCTCTATGGCGAGATGCATCGCTTCATTCCCATCCTGGCCCATTGGCGCGGAGCGAGGTGTCTGGAGATGGTAACCAAACATCACCCGCGGCGGTTCGGTACGACTAAATACGGACTCTCGCGGACCGTTCGCGTTGTGCTGGACCTGTTCACCGTCAAGTACATGCTCGACTACTACACCAGCCCGATGAAGCTGTTTGGTCGCATTGGTCTGGGTTTCTTTGCCGCCGGTGTTGCCATGCTGGCGGGCACGGTGACGATGAAGTTGGTCTCCGGCTTCGATATGACCGGCAACCCCATGCTGATACTCGGCGGGCTGCTGTGCATTGTCAGCGTGCAGCTTCTGAGCGTGGGGCTGTTGGGAGAGGCCAACACACGGCTGTACTACAAGAGAAACGAACGTCGGCCGTTTACCATTCGTCGTGTGGTGTCATTACAATCGGACGATCAGCGGGAAGACAAGCCGGCGGTACCCTTCCAGGCCGTGGCCTAACGCGCAGTGACTTGGCGGTAGCATGTCAGGCCAAGGGAAGGGAAGCCCCACGCCGGCTTCCCTTCCCAATCCCTCCTGGTGAGTCGGGCTTGATTTGGTGGTCCGAGCCTAACGGGCTTTGGAGGCCGCGATCTCTAGCGTTCCCCAGAAGACATCGCTACCGCGCATGATATGGAATTTGGGTCTGGAAGCCGTTCTCATGTCGGAGGAATTGAGAATCCATGCCAGGTCCTGCCAATCTGGCGTCTGCCATTCGAGCAGTCCGACGAGTACGTCACCCGGCTGGATCTGAGCCCGGTCGGCGGGGCTGCCTTCGCGAACCGACGTCACCCTTAAGCCCCCTTTGTAGCTGGCGTCCACCTTGCGAACGGTGGCGGCGTTGGCAGGTTCCAGGCGCAGCCCTAACTTGCTAAAGACTCGATCTCGAGTGGGGTTGGACGACGCCAGTTTTGCACGGGTCAGCGGTCTAGAATCCAAACGTAGCTTGGACACGATGGGCTGTCCATTTCTCTCCAGCTGGATCGAAACTTCCGAACCAGGGGCGTGGCCCAGCATGGCCAATTCATAGTCGAGGCGATTGGAGATCGGTCGACTGCCGATCGCCGCAATGACGTCACCCCTTTTCAAATCCTTGTCGCCGCTGGAAACCACGCGCAGTCGCGATTCTCCAGCTCGGTATTCCGTCTTGACGTTCACCGCACCCTCCGATGGTCCACGCCGGCTGCGAGCAATCATGCTGGCGGCCACCTCTGTGGCACGATCCACCGGGATTGCGAACCCAATACCCTGAGCGCCAATTCGCACGGCAGCATTGATTCCGATCATGTCGCCTTCGATATTGAGCAGCGGACCACCCGAGTTGCCTGGGTTGATGCTGGCATCGGTCTGGATCAGGTCTGGGTAGTCCTGGACACCGTTGACGGGAATATCGCGGTGAAGAGCACTGACGATGCCTTCGGTTACTGTGTGGTGATATCCGAACGGGTTACCGATGGCGATGACCGGCTCACCGAGCATCAGGTCGGATGATGTTCCACAACGGATTGTCGGCAGCGGCTGCTGGGCGTCCACCTTCACCAGTGCCAGATCGGTTGCGGAGTCGCGAGCGATGAGCCGACCGTAGTATTTCTTCCCGCTGTGCAGGGTGACCTCGATGCGACCGACATCTTGGACGACATGCTGGTTAGTAAGAATGTAGCCGCGATCGTCAATGATCACGCCAGCTCCCATGCCGTTGACCAGTGAATCGCTGCGCGAGCCCGACGCGGATGTACCAGGCTTGTTGCCTTCAATATTCACCACCGCAGGTTCCGCCTGCTGAATGGCACGAACGCAGGCCGTGCGCCTCAGGGAGACGATATCTTCGGCGCGAGTGAAGGTAGGTAGTATGGACAGGCTAAGACCGAGGCCAAGAGAGGCCAGCGGACGCCGCCACGAGCAGATCAATTTGGTCTGCGTCATTGACACCCTTCCGAGCGGGAATTCGGTTGGGGACGAACCGTGCCTTGGGTCAGCAAAGGATCGCCACTTCAGCCAGCGTACCCCCAGTAGGCCGCTCGGCACGAAGAGAGGATCGGTTGGTCCGCTTCAAGCGCTTGATCTGACATTTTCGCGCCTGCAAGAGCTACCCATATTGCCAGCCGGTAACAATGGGCCGTCTTTTCTGGGTGGGCAGAATTGTCTGATGAGCAGCCGCTTGATGCGATGCTCTTGATCGGAACTATTGTTTGGTTGGCCCGGCCTGCTCTTCCATGGCCCGGATATATTGCCGGAGTCTCTCCACTTCGTCCGTTGTGTCCCGCAAGCGAAGCATGTTTTCCACTCGCTTGAGCAGCTGAACCTTGTTAATGGGTTTGGAGAGAAAGTCGTCCGTGCCAGCATTGACAGCACGCTCGATGTCGCCGAGTTCGTTCAGCGCGGTAACCATGAGCACCATGATCTTGGATGTTTCCGAATTCTCCTTCAGTTGATGACATACCTCGAAGCCACTGAGCTTCGGCATCATCACATCCAGCAGGATCAGATCGGGTTGGAATGAGCCCACCTTATCGAGGGTATCCTGTCCGTCAATTGCCAACTCCACCTCACAATCGATCGCAGCCAAGTAGGCTTCGAGCAATTCACGATTGGCGGCATTGTCATCGGCGATCAGGATCTTGCTTGTTCGGCTCAAACTAGGAGGCTCCTCTAAACGCTAGCAAGCGAGGCTGCAGGTACTGGGAAGCTTTGACAGAGTCCCCGAATCTCTTCACGGATCGATGAGTGCAGCTGGGTATCTTCGGGTTGCCGCAAGGATTGGCCAATCCAATTGGCGACTTGCTTCATTTCAGTCGGTCCCATACCGCGGGTCGTCAGCGCTGGTGTGCCGATGCGTATTCCGCTCGGATCCATCGGCTTGCGACTATCAAAGGGGATCATGTTCATGTTGACGGTAATACCACAACTGTCGAGTACCCTTTCCGCTTGCTTCCCTCCAAGCCCGATACTGGTCACATCAACGAGCATCAAGTGATTGTCGGTACCGCCACTGATCAGTCGCAGCCCGCCGCTGATCAGCGCTTCAGCGAGTGTCTTGGCGTTTTCGACAACGGCCTTGCCATAATCTTGAAAGTCTGCCCCGAGTGCTTCGCCAAAACAGATGGCTTTGCCGGCAACGGCATGCATGAGGGGACCACCCTGTAGACCCGGAAAGACGGCGCTGTTGATCGACTTAATGTATTTCTGTTTGCACAGCACCAGTCCGGAGCGCGGGCCGCGCAGCGTTTTGTGCGTGGTGGTGGTCACGTAGTCAGCGACCGGAATAGGGTTGTCGTGAACGCCGGCCGCTACCAGACCCGCATAGTGAGCCATATCGACTAGTAACTTGGCTCCGCACTCATCGGCAATCTGCGCGAATCGTGCATGAGGAATCTCGCGGGGGTATGCACTGGCACCTGCCACGATCAGCTTGGGGCGGTGTTCCTGTGCAAGTCGCGCGATCTGATCAAAGTCGAGACGGTGAGTTTGCGGATCGACTCCGTACGGAATGAATTTATAGAGCTTTCCTGAGATATTCAGGTGCATGCCATGCGTCAGGTGTCCGCCTTGAGCCAAGTCAAGACCCAGCACCGTGTCACCTGGATTCAAGCAAGCAACATAGGCGGCCGTATTTGCCTGGGAACCGCTGTGCGGCTGGACATTCGCGGCCTCCGCACCAAACAGCTGACAAGCTCGGTCGATGGCTAGACGCTCAACCGTGTCGACATGCTCACAACCACCATAGTAACGGCGTCCGGGGTAGCCTTCCGCGTATTTGTTCGTCAACACACTGCCTACTGCCTGCATCACCGCGGGAGAGGTGTAGTTCTCGCTGGCAATCAATTCCAGACCGTCTTGCTGCCGCTGATACTCGGCATCCATAGCGGCCCATACATCGGGATCTTGCGAAGAAATAATATTCATGAGTTTTTTTGGCTAGATTTACGGAAAGATTGGCTCGCGTCGTTCGAACCCCATTCAGTAGTGACCTCGCGTAGCGCGGACTCCCTGTCGCAGGACAACAAATACCACCCTGTGGTTCAATTGTCTGCGTGGTCGAGTGAATCGTCAACGACCGCCCCAGTGACGGAAAACCCACGCATACTCCAGCTGGCTTCCTTCAAAACGAGTTTTAAACTCCCACTTCGACTTCGGGGAGCGGCTGGTTTGATCCCTTGTCTGGGCGGCCTGCGTTGGCGAATCACCGAGGATTTGCCTGATTCGGCCCGCCAGAACCCAAAAAGCTCGCCTCCCGGGCTCGAAACGATTCTTAAAACGTGTTCTCATGTTTCCACCGCAGATCTCCTCTTTTTTTCCAACCAAACCGGCACCTGCTGTCGGGTGACCCCTCTGACCTTTTCAAGAGCTGCCGCGTGTCCGATTCCGCCGAGAAAATCCTGGAACTGCAAGGAGTCACCAAGCGGTATGGCCAGCGGGTGGCGCTGAGCGACATCTCGCTGACCGTTGGGCGGGGAGTCACGGGGCTTTTGGGCCCCAACGGCTCTGGAAAGAGCACGCTGATCAAGTCGATGCTGGGGTTGCTGAAAATTCAGCATGGCGATGCATCGGTACTTGGTTTCAGGCTGCCCGATGAGCTTCGCCAGATACGAGACAACGTGGGCTATCTTCCCGAAGATGACTGTTTCATTTCAGGACTATCGGGAATCGAGTCGGTGTCGTTTATGGCTCGCCTATCGGGACTGCCTGCCACCGAAGGGCTGAGGCGTTCGCACGAGGCCATGGACTTTGCTGAGCTGGGGCAGGAGCGTTACCGGAATGTGGAAACGTACTCGACCGGCATGCGACAGAAACTGAAATTTGCCCAGGCCATCGTGCATGATCCTCAACTGTTGATCCTGGATGAGCCGACAACCGGGCTCGACCCGGAACAAAGAACGGCCATGCTTCGGAAGATCAAGAACCTTGCCGTACGACACGGTAAGTCGATTTTGATCAGCACGCACATCCTGCACGATGTTCGTGAGGTATGCGACCAGGTGGTGATCATGGCTACCGGCCGGATACGGCTGGTCGACAGTCTTGAGAATCTAAGTCGCCCATCACAGAGCGGAATGTTCGTTCAGATCGAACGGCAGCGCGACGCCACCACGGATCAGCCCTACCCGGACGCCAGCCGTTTTGCAGAGCAGCTGAGCGCCGATGGCATTTCAGCCCAAGTGCGCACCGATGGGCGGGTTTGGGTGTCGGGCGCCAGCGAACGAGCATGCCAACCGGTTTGGCAGGCCGCCCATCGTTGCCAGGTTCAGATCAAGCAGCTCAGTCCGGCCAAGAACTCTTTGGAGGAAGTCTTCTTTCACGTCGTGCGGGAGGCCGAACATGCCGCTTCATGACGTGGGCTATCGCGCGTGGGAAGGGACCAAGAATTCCCAGCTATGGCGCTGGTGGGTAATTGCTTCGGTTGGAGTTCGGTTGGCGTTTCGTTCGACTTGGCTCAGTCGAACGCTGCTGGTCTCGTGGGTTCCGGCAGTTGCCATCGGAATCGGTTTCTTTTTCTATGAGCAGTCGCTGGTAGATGGCAGTTATCGACAGCCGATCCACGGCATGGTGCTGGCGTCGAGCGGCTCAGTCCAGCTAGCCGAGTTGGCGCTGCAGGACCCAGCCAAGGTGCGGCAGCAGGTTTGGGCTTCGCTGCTGCTGACCTTTTTTCGGTATCCCCAGGCGTTCGTCATGCTAATCGTGATCGGGATCGTGGCACCGCGGCTGATTTCTTATGACCTCAGGAATCGCGGTTACCTGCTTTACTTTTCACGTCCCATACAGATTTGGGAGTACATCTTCGGCAAATCGTTGATCATCTGGATATTCCTTTCGCTGATTACGACCGTGCCAGCTCTGATGTTGTACGTCGTGGGGCTTTCCCTATCACCGCAAGCTGGCGTGATACTGCTGACGTGGGATCTTCCCATCCGAGTGCTCGTGGCATCACTGGTATTGATGGTTCCCACCACGGCAGTTGCCCTGGCCTGTTCATCGATGACGATTGAAAGTCGCTATGCGGCGTTCAGCTGGTTTGCCTTGTGGATCGTCGGCTGGGTTTCCTACTCGATTCTCTCTTTCAGTCCGCTAGCGGCGCGAGCCGATCTCGGCAGCCGGCCGGCGTCCTCGATCAGCTTTCAAACCAGGTGGGAGTTACTTTCGCCCTACCATCTCCTGGGACGAGTCCAGCAATGGGTCTTCGGGCTCTATCCGGATGACAGATCGATCTGGCCCTACCTGGCCGTGTTGGCATCGGTAACGCTGGTGTCGGTTTGGTTTATCCACCGGCAGCTACGCTCGAGGTTGCAGTCATGAGCCAGCCACTGATCCGACTGCAACACGTTTCCAGATTCTATCGTACCGTGATAGGTGTTGGCGATTTGAATCTGGAGCTGGCGCCGGGCGCCCATGGATTGATTGGACCGAACGGTTCGGGTAAGACCACGTTCATCAATTTATTAACTGGAGTCTTGGTTCCGTCGCTCGGACGCGTCGAAGTGTTCGGGCAACAGCCGGCCCGCAGCCGAGATGTCTTGCGTCAGATCGGCCTTTGCCCGGCCAGCGATATTCTCTACCCGCACATCACCGGGCTGCAGTGGGTTGAATAC
>JANQJJ010000087.1 GCA_028281725.1 Pirellulaceae bacterium
CGGCAATCCTACTTCGACGCGTTTCACTCGACCGATATGACCATTCCTGACCAATTCCGCGGCGCGACGAAAACGAGAGTCCGATCGTTGTTGGCTTCCCGTCTGAAAGATCGCCTTCTGCTGCGCTGCGGCGCGATAAACCAATTGCCCTTCGTGGAACGTGTGCGTAACCGGCTTCTCGCAGTAGACGTCTTTACCGCCTCGGAGCGCCTCCAAGGTGCACAAGGCATGCCAGTGATCGGGCGTCGCTACTACGATTGCGTCGATGTCATCCCGGCCGCACAGTTGGCGGAAATCGCTTGTCACCGCGACCCCTTGGCGCGAGCCATAGTGCCGGTCAATCTTGTGGCGTGCTGGCTCGCGACCATACGCATTGCCCTGGCCCCACTGGTTGTCGCGATAGTGCATCGAATCCACATCGCATACCGCCACAATCTGAGCATCCGGGCAGTTGAGGAAAGCGTCGATCAGATTGAAGCCTCGCGAACCCAATCCAATCACGCCCAGGGTAAGTCGATTGCTGGGTGCTACCGGGGTTTCATCGGCAGCCCAGGCTCGCGAAACCGTCAAGGGCGCAGCGAATGCCGCCGCTCCGCAGCGCAGCAACTGGCGACGACTGAACTTGGTTGGGACTTGGGTCACGATGGTTGACTCCTATCTTTCAGCAGTACGCCCGCCGTCACGGCTAGCACGAGTAACTCCGCCAGGCTCGATTCAAAACGTTGAGACGGGCAATCGAACTCATACTATATCGAAACCAAGAGCCCAACATACTTCCGGCGGCAACAGTTCACGGAAAAAGAAAGCCCTTGTGACTCCGCCTGACCATCCTCTGGGGATCGCCCTATTGGGCTCGGGAAAGGCAACCGGTCGTTGTTGAATCTGCTTCAGGCTGCTAATTTGGGGCGTCCCACCGGCCATTCCATGACAGAACGGCCTCGGCGGCGATTGCCGCAGCAGATCACGAACGCAAAACCTGAAAGAAAAAATGCCCTCTCAAGCCTCCAAGATTGTCTATACGGAAACGGATGAAGCCCCCGCATTGGCGACCTATTCCTTGCTACCGATCATCCGAGCATTCACTCGCGGAGCGGGTGTCACGATCGAAAAGAAAAACATCTCCCTGGCCGGCCGGATTATTGCCAGTTTTCCCGAAGCCTTGTCGGACAGCCAAGTGATTCCCGATGCGTTGGCCGAGCTGGGTGAGTTAGCCAAGACTCCTGCAGCCAACATCATCAAACTCCCGAATATCAGTGCCTCCATTCCTCAGTTGACCGCCGCTATCAGCGAACTTCAGGAACTCGGCTACGACGTACCCGACTTCCCCGAGGAACCGGAAAACGATTCCGAGCAAGCAGTGAAGGACCGGTACGCGAAAGTCTTAGGCAGCGCGGTCAATCCGGTACTGCGAGAGGGAAATTCAGACCGCCGCGTGGCTGCTCCCGTCAAGGAGTACGCCAGGAAGCATCCGCACTCGATGGGAGCTTGGAGCCCGGATTCCAAATCGCGTGTCGCGCATATGAATCAGGGAGACTTCTTTTCCAGCGAACGCTCGCTGGTGCTGACCGAAGCAAGTGAAGTGCGAATCGAACTTGCCGGGCAAGACGGCACGACGACCACGCTAAGAGAAAAAGTCGCCCTGCAGGCTGGCGAAGTGATGGACGCTTCGGTTATGAAACGAAGTGCTTTACGTGAGTTTCTTGCTCGTGCAATGGAAGAGGCGGGGGCCAGCGACGTACTGCTCTCTTTGCATCTGAAGGCAACGATGATGAAGGTCTCCGACCCGATCATCTTCGGTCACGCCGTCAGTGTTTACTATGAAAATGTGTTCAAGAAACACGCCGCCGTTTTTAACGAAATGGGAATCGATCCCAACAACGGCCTGGGCGACGTCTACGCCAAAATTGAGCAGCTGCCGGAAGCTCGACAGGCGGAGATCCGATCCGATATCGAAGCCGTCTATCGGGAGCGTCCGAAACTGGCGATGGTCAACTCGGACAAGGGCATTACTAACCTCCACGTACCAAGTGACGTCATCATCGATGCCTCGATGCCCGCCGCCATTCGCGCTTCGGGGCAGATGTGGGGACCCGATGGCCAGCTGCACGACACGCTGGCCGTCATTCCCGATCGCTGCTACGCGGGTGTCTATCAAGAAACGATCAATTTCTGTAAAGAAAACGGCGCCTTCGACGTCACAACAATGGGCAACGTGTCCAACGTCGGGCTGATGGCTCAGAAGGCCGAAGAGTATGGTTCACACGACAAGACTTTTCAGATCCCTCATGCCGGAACCGTACGAGTCGTGGACAGGGCAGGGCAGGTGCTGCTCGAACATCAGGTGTCCGAAGGCGACATCTGGCGAGCTTGCCAGACCAAGGACGCGCCGATTCGGGATTGGGTCAAACTGGCCGTCAGCCGTGCGCGGGCAACCGGCTCCCCGGCAATCTTCTGGTTGAATCCGCAACGCGCGCACGACGCGCTGTTGATTGAAAAGGTGAATCGTTACCTACCTGAACACGATACCGACGGACTCGACATCCGAATCATGTCGCCTGAAGAGGCCACTCGCCTGACCTGCCAGCGAGCCAAGGAGGGGCAGGACACGATCTCGGTAACCGGAAACGTGCTGCGTGACTACCTCACCGACCTGTTTCCCATTCTGGAATTGGGCACCAGTGCAAAAATGCTTTCCATCGTGCCGCTGCTGGCCGGCGGAGGTCTATTCGAAACCGGCGCCGGTGGCTCGGCGCCCAAGCATGTTCAGCAGTTCTTGGAAGAAGGGCATTTAAGGTGGGATTCGCTGGGAGAATTCCTGGCGCTCGCCGTGTCGCTGGAAGACCTCGGCCACAAGACCGACAACCCTCAAGTACTGGTTCTGGCGGAAACCCTCAGCGAGGCAACCGGTCAATACTTGAACAACAATCGGTCGCCGTCGCGCAAAGTAAATGAGCTCGATAATCGCGGCAGCCACTTTTACCTGGCACTTTACTGGGCTCGGGCGTTGGCCTCTCAGTCTAAAAATGCGGAGCTGAAGGAAAGATTCAGCGGCATCGCCCGGGAACTCGACAGCAATGAGGACACGATCGTAGGTGAACTGGCAGCGGCCCAAGGCCGGCCCGTCGACGTCGGCGGTTACTATCACCCCGATCCCGAACGGGCAGAACAAGCCATGCGTCCGAGTAGGACGTTCAACGCAGTGCTTGGCAAGCTGCTCTAGGCCCCGTTCACGCGTGCTCAACTTCAGTCAGCCATGGTGATCAAAAAAACACTCGGCCGCACGGGGCTCCAGGTGAGTCAGCTCGGTTACGGTAGTATGGGACTGCGCGGCCCCAAGACTTGGGGAGTTCGAGTGGTGGACGAGGACGCTGCCGACCGATTCCTCAACGCCGTACTCGACGCCGGCATCAACTTGATCGACACGTCTCCCGACTATGGCCTTAGCGAACAGCGCATTGGTCGGTATATCAGTTCGCGGCGCAGCGAATTCTATCTGGCAACTAAATGTGGTTGCGATTACGTCCAGCACCAGGATCACTTGGAGATCAACCATACTTGGAAAAAGGAGGTACTTCGGCGGAACATGGAAACGAGTCTCCAGCGGATGAGAACAGACTACGTTGACATTCTGCAGTTCCACGGAGGCGACGCCGAAACTCTCCAGCGAGAGGGCTTGATCGAAACCGTTCTGGACTTCCGCAGGCAAGGCATGGTCCGGTTCATCGGAGTTTCGAGTAGCCTACCCAACTTGCCGGCGATGATTCGTCTGGGCGTGTTCGACACCTTTCAGATTCCCTATTCGTGCTTGGTTCCGGATCACCATGACTTGATTGTGCAGGCCGCCGAGACCGGCGCCGGTATCATCATTCGCGGCGGCATCGCCCACGGCGGACCTGATGCTGAAATCCAACGACCGAAGCTCAGCGATGTCTGGACGCGTGCCAAGCTGGATGAGGTTTTACCCGCGGGCATGCCGCGTAGCGAGCTAATCCTGCGTTACACGCTAAGCCATCCGCACTGCCACACCAGCATCGTCGGCACCTGCAATCACGCCCATCTTGCGGAGAATCTAGCGGCAGCCTGGGCCGGACCGCTGCCGGCGGATGTTTACGATCAGATTACCTCTCGCGTAGCCGCCACCGTGAACTGACCCGTGTCGGTCGATCCGGCCCCAGGTCGACTTCGCCAACGCTGCAAGGTCGTGCAGCTGCTACGCTCCTAAGTTGCTCGTTGACAACTAGGCCGTGAACTCCCCCTCCTGAAGAGTCGGTGGCAAGCATTGGGCGGCTCTCTCGAGGTGAGGCACGAGTATCAAAGATGCCGACCAAGTACGGTCCACCCGTCAGTCAGAGCCCGAACTACGCGGACAGCGCTGACACGCCAAGGCTGAGCAGCAATACGCTTTATGTGGACTTCACCAAAGCCCAGGTCCAGTGCCGTGAGAATCAAGCTATAATTGGTCTATACGATTTTCAAAATTCCCAATTGTCTAGATCGACGCTAACAAAGCACAATGACTACTCACGCATACAATGCAATCATTCAAAAAGATGGCCCATGGTGGATCGGCTGGGTAGAAGAGGTGCCGGGGGTTAATTCGCAAGGAGCAACTCGTGATGAGCTACTCGCAAACCTGCGAGAAGCATTGGAGGAAGCTCTGGAAATGAATCGTGAAGACGCTCGTAAGGCTGCGGGAGAGTCATTCGAAGAAATCGCCATTCAACTATGAAACGCCGAGATCTTATCAGGCATCTGGTTGACAACGGCTGCGAACTTGTCCGTGAAGGCGGAAATCATTCTTGGTGGCAGAATCCAGCAAATGGCCACCGTTCTGCTGTTCCTCGCCACAATGAAATATCGAATCATCTTGCCAGAAAGATCTGCCGCGACCTCGGAATACCAGATTCTTAGTGTTTCTGTTGGTAGCCAACCATAACGCCAGCGGAAAACACTCTGCTCATCACGTATCGCTACCGCTGGCGACAACTCAGATTTCCACGCATGCAACGATTGAACGTTTGAAAGAAGTCCAAGCCCGGCCGCATCCAACGATGCCGAAGTAGCCCAAACTCTTGTGCCAAGCAAATCGAAACAACTCGCTAAAGCGATCGTAGTGATTATCTTGTCATGCGGTCGCTTCAGATATTAGCTCCGCTACCGATTCATGTTAAAATTGAGACAAACAACAGCTTGGTTTCTTGAAATCAAAACTGACAATGTCATGACAGCAATAATCCCTACCGATTTAGTACCTTTCGTGCAACGCATGGTCGCTGAAAAACGCTTCCTCAGTGAAGAAGACGTGCTCGCCGAAGGCCTACGAATGCTGCAAGCCCGTGAGACACTGCGTGAGGAAGTCAAGAAAGGCTTTGACCAGCTTAATTCAGGAAACCGCACTCCGGCCGAAGAGGTATACGCCCGTGCCGAAAAGCGAATTCGCCAGATTGCCGCCGGAGACGTCTTGACTACAAAGCCGCTCGGCGGCAGGTGCTCTGAGATTTCTTGATAGTGTGGAAGATCTACCGCGGCGGTAACGGGCGATGCGCCGCGCTTCCTCGGCCACTCCAGCGCCGCTGAAAGCAGGCTATTGCGATCGACCCGTTCTACAATTCATCGCATCAACTGATCGCTGACACGTTGACTGCCGCATTCGATCTCGCATGTTCGTTTGGCGCTCGCTCGGTTTCGCTCCCTACACTTGCGACGGGTTACGGCCCGATGACGATCGAAGCGTTTGCTCGTGCATTTGCTGGATCCATCGTCGGTCGATTCGACTTAGATACCGCCACGATTGTTGTCCGTTCCGTCGAGAATGCCGTGGCAGTCAACTCGGTGCTTGCAACCACAAGGTAGGTCGCCGGGTCACCTAACAATTTAGGATTTATAGCCAGGCTCGTATCTCGCTGCGCATTAAATCCTAAATTGTTCAAGGCGGGCCGCTTCGCGGGCGGTGGGTCCAGAGGCCAACGGCGGCGCACCTAGAGCATTTTCATATTTCATGGTTTCTCCCTCGCCCTGCCGCGTAGCGGGATAGCAGGGAGAGGGATCGAGGGTGAGGGCACGAAAAAAATGAAAATGCTCTAGCGGTCTTAAGCGAGGTCCGTCTGCCAAACAACCTCGCCAAGCGCGCTGACGCACCAACGTTGAGCAGCTCAGCTCTTTCAGGGGACTCTCCCGAAGCCTTGGCCCCGCCCCTAAGTTCGAGTGCCCTCGACCGGAACTTCCTCCGTTGTGTCACACCAACACCTCGAATTTCGGCCATTTTCCTTGCCACGGTGTGTCCTCCACCGGAGCGCCGCCCATGGATCAGGCATAAAACGAGCGTTGCCTCTTTGGTTGCAACGCGGCGTCACCACACAGCCAAGAAGAGTGCCCTCTGCCCTCGGATAGCATCGGGTTAAGGGTGGAACCAACGCTCGATGCGAGTGATAACCAAAAAGGTTATCGGGTGACCGCTCCACCCACTCGTGCAGGGCGTATAGAAGTCACCTATATTAATGGCCATGTAGATAATGAGTTGGATTTGAAAACTTGGGGCCGAACGATTTGACGAGACATCTTTCATTTGCAGATCGCGAGAATCTGCTTCAAACCATACACAACCTTAGCAGTGAAGAAATTCGTTTCGACGTGCTATTGAAGCAGACCGGCGATTGGGCAGATTCTCTAAAACCGCAGTTCGGATTCGAACAGGCTCTTCTTCGCAATCTTACCCAACTTGCAAACTACCTAAGACTACACGAAACGGCGGAAGACATTGCATCCATCGCTCGTGGCGCGATCCGATTCATTGTAAGTAGCCATGGGCCGTCGGGAGAAGATACCAGCGAGGCGGTGGAAGAAGACGCCTCAGATACCGCTGAATTTCACGCACTTGGGAAAGCGTTCATTGCGAGCTACGCGGTGCATGAGATCGCGGTGCGGCTCGGTGAGCCGGTTGCCTACCATCCTCCTGCGATCACGGAGGATGAACAAAAATCGGCCGAGGAAATCTTTGAGAGACTTTCACTCTTGGATGGCTGCGATGTGGAACTTATTGATCGAGTTAAAGAGAATTTGGACGCGCTTGAAAGACTTGCCGAATGTGGCTTCTTAAAGCGAATGTCGAGCAACGCGAAGACGCTCATGGGCGTTTTGCAGGATCCCGCTCGTTCCGAGGATGACAAGATTTGCGCTCGAGGTGCTCTTCGTTACTTCGTTGAGGACGACGATGCGATCAACGACGATCTTGGCCTTATCGGATACTTGGACGATCTGTTTATCTTGCAGACCGCCATCGACCTGATCAGTCCTCTTCGCGAACCGCTGATCGAACTTCTCGATCATGTCGTGGGAGTCTGGCCGTTTTTGAATATGCTGACTCTTGACGATGGCTCGGGGCCACGTCCCGCGTCGGAGTTTGCAATTTTGAGCTCTGCGTTGTCATGTAGAGACCTGCGTTCCGACGATGCAATCAATACGATGCTGATTGCTCCGGAGACGGGACCGATTGCGACTTTGCTCGGATTCGTGTCGACGCTAGGCTTGGCGCACGAAGCGGGGCTTCGGCAGCTGACTGAAAAGTCATTCTCACCTGGGCAGAAGGTCTTAGTCGATTACGAAGCAGTGGCTGAATTTGATGGTTTTGAAGATGTGAACGGCCGTAGGATGTTTTGGTTGTTGAAATACAATACAACCAAGGGCGTTACGACTCGTTCGAGAACTTCCTGGCCTATCTCGGATTTGGATCGCTTGGTGCCGGTTGACCGCGACCGTGTTGTTCGCGGCGAAATCAGACGCGGAAAACGAAACGAAATCACGGAGCTGTCCGGCCTGAGTTTCTTAT
>JANQJJ010000362.1 GCA_028281725.1 Pirellulaceae bacterium
GTAGTCTTAAGCGAATCCAATGAAACGGTACGAACTAGCTGTCAACGCCTTCTTCCAATTGCCGCTGATCCTTTGTCTCACGATGCTATTGGTTACCGCCTATCCGGTGAACCTAAGCATCATCCTCCTGCTCTACCTCTGTGGATTGATCGATCTCGTCTACGCGAAGCTACCGCTACTACGCAGAAGAATGTTCGCATCGTTCGGGCCTGGGCTTATTCCAACCAAACGTCGTCAAGCGTACTACCGTGGGTACAAGCGGATCGCACTCGGCGCGTCCTTCAACTTGCTAACGCTGCTGCACTACCACATGATTACAACGGGATTCTAGCGGCTTTCGTGGTGTGCCGTTTCCCCTAATTTTCTCTACGCGAATTCAGCGGACAGGATAGATCAGTTCGGATTCGACCATTACCGCAAAAATGTGGTCGCCGTTCCAATAGGTTTCAACAGTTCTTCCATCTGAGAGCTTGTAGCGACTAACCAGGTTTCCACTACCGAATTCTGAGTTCGGTTTCCCTAATCGACGGTACAGCTCTTCAAGAGTGGTTGTTTCGCGGATGAATCCGAAGTCGGCAACCGAAAGGCTCGTGGAGACAGGTGAGCGTTTCTCTGATTTTGAAAGCTGAGTTTCAGCATGCAAAACGCCGCGCGTTGAGGGAACGTGTTGGATCTCATCATTCAAGGCCATCCATGTTTCAGCAGGCAGGCTGTTCGTTTCTGAGTTAGGGACAAGAAACGAGCCGGCGACAGCAAGGATTATTGCGATACATGCTAGAACGCTTGAGTATCTTAAGACAAGTTTTCTCGCTACGGCCATGAGGCATTCCGCGCCGGAGGGAAGAAGGTTGGCGTCAACAAAGTTCCGCGATTGACGGTTGAGTATAGTCGATCAGCCAATGGAACTTCGGTATTGTGCCGGACTCTTCGTTGGCCCTGATAGAATCTCGAGAGATCGGGCAGACCTGTGCATCCAGGAGGCGCTCTGCGCTGCTCCATTGTTGCAAGCGTATGCTCTGGAGGGCTACGACCGGCTGGGGCAGGTAGGTGTTGTGATTGACGTAAGAATGGTATTTTAGCGGTTCGTTCCTAGCGAAAATCGAATCTTCCAGATTGAGCAGTCAATGCAGTTCCACGCCACTACCATTCTCTCAGTGCGTCATGGCAAGCACGTTGCCTTAGGCGGCGACGGGCAGGTAACGCTCGATAAGACGATTATCAAGAGCGACGCGGCGAAAGTGCGCAAGTTGTCTGGCGGAAACGTGGTCGTTGGGTTTGCTGGTGGGGCGGCCGACGCGTTTGCATTGATGGAGCGATTTGAAGCCAAGCTCAAGGACTACCCGGCCAATTTGCCGCGGGCGGCGACGGAACTGGCCAAGGAATGGCGATCTGACCGCGCGCTTCGACGGCTTGAGGCTCTGTTGATCGCGGTAGATGCCAAGCATAGTTTGTTGGTCAGTGGAACGGGGGATGTCATTCAGCCGACGGACGGCATTCTGGGAATCGGTTCAGGCGGCAACTATGCCGTTGCGGCGGCGAGAGCGCTAGTACGGCATAGTGAGTTGGAGGTCGCCGAGATCGTAAGGCAAGGGCTGACTGTTGCAGGCGAATTGGATATCTACTCCGGCGGAAATATTATTGTCGAGCAACTCGATAGTGAAGGATGAGTGAAACGTTGACAGCCGATGCTTCCGTTCAGAACAGCGAACTGACGCCACGCGAAATCGTGGCGGAGTTGGACCGTTATATCGTTGGCCAGGCCGATGCCAAGCGTGCGATTGCCATTGCGGTGCGGAATCGTTGGCGTCGCAGCCAACTGGCTGATGAGTTGCAATCGGACATCGCCCCGAAAAACATCTTGATGGCAGGGCCGACCGGAGTTGGGAAAACGGAGATTGCCCGGCGACTGGCCAGACTGACCAACGCCCCGTTCGTGAAGGTGGAAGCGACGAAGTACACCGAAGTCGGTTACTACGGCCGCGATGTGGAAAGCATGGTACGCGACCTGGTCGAGAATGCGATCGGCATGGTGCGTGCCCAGGAGCAACAGCGCGTCGGGGGAGAGGCGGCGGAGCGTGCCGAAGAGCGTTTGCTTGATCTGCTCGTGCCTTCAGCCAAGGAATTCGACGCGGAGTTGTCGGCGCAGCCCGAGGAAGATGAGGAGGCCGGGCGGCGGATGCGTACGCGAGAGAAGATGCGGCAGATGTTGCGCGATGGCCTGTTGGAAGATAAGCCGGTCGAGTTCACGGTGGAGCAAAAAGCCACTCCGATCATGATGGGTGGTGTCGGCATGGAAAACATGGACATTGACCTACAGGGAATGTTCGATCGTTTTATGCCGAAAAATTCCAAGCGTCGTTCGATGTCGGTCGTGCAAGCTCGAAAGGTACTGACTCAACAGGAGGCCGACAAACTGGTCGACGACGATAAGATTGCGACCAAAGCGATCGAGGTCAGTGAAAACAACGGCATCATTTTCGTCGACGAGATTGACAAAGTGATTGCCTCCGAAGGCAAATCGGCTGATGTATCCAGGCAGGGTGTGCAGCGCGATTTGCTCCCGATTGTGGAGGGTACGACGGTCCAAACGAAGCATGGTTACGTGAAAACAGATCATATTCTGTTCATCGCCGCCGGCGCATTCCATCACGGGAAACCCAGCGAGTTGATGCCGGAACTCCAGGGGCGCTTCCCGATTCGAGTCGAATTGAGCGAGCTGAACCGAAACCACTTCATCCGCATACTGACGGAACCGAAAAATTCGCTGACGAAGCAGTATCAGGCGCTGCTGGCTGCGGAACAGGTTGAGTTGGAATTTACCGAGGATGCCATCGAACGCATTGCCGAATACGGATTTCAAACCAACCAAACAACTCAAAACATTGGGGCTCGTCGACTGTACACCATCTTGGAAAAACTGCTGGAGGAATTGAATTTCGAAGCCGCCGATATGGGTGGAGGCAAGGTGATTATCAACGCCACTTACGTTGAGCAGCGCCTGGAATCGATTTGCCAGGACGAGGATCTCAGCCGCTTCATTCTTTAGAGTTGGCCAGAGACGGAGTTTCAGGTCCGTATCCGTCATCCAGAAACGAACGGCAATGCGTAGCGAATCCCACGGCCGTTCGGATTTCAGCTAGGGTGAAGTATTTCTCGTTGCCCGTGTAACGCGAGACCTTGCGGTTCTTTTCAGCGAGTTGTTGCCAGGACAGTCCGCTGGAGATGTGCCAGGCGGTTGCCTGGGCGACGCGTTGCGATACATGACCCTTTCCGAGTTGGCTGCATAGTTCTGCGATTCCCTGGTCCTGAGTGAACTCTGTTAGAGGCACGATTTGGTACGTCATCCGTGGATTGGGATCGGGCTTGCCATGTTCAAGACAGACAGTTTTTACGGTCAGTTTGCGCGTCTTATCAGGCTCGATGCGAAAGAATCCGCCTCCGCCCCCGAGACCACCACCGCCGAGACCACCGCCTCCTCCTCCAAAACCGCCTCCGCCGCCACCGAAACCACCACCACCTCCTCCGAAGCCCCCACCAAGTCCTTGGCCTCCGCCTCCGCCGCCGAGACCGCCAAGGCCTCCGCCGCCGAAACCACCTCCTCCACCGAGGCCGCCTCCACCACCTCCGAAGCCCCCTCCGCCGAAGCCTCCGCCAAGCTGACCTAACACGTGAACGGCGGCAAACGTTCGAGGTAGTCGTACTTGAATGGGCTCGTCCGATTCGTTCTTGAACACCACATTGGCGCGACTTGAATCGATCGGGATGAATCGGACGCTGATTTGCTTGGACTCCATCGCGTCAAACAAATCGGCCTTCACTGCGTCGCTATTTTTCGAAGAGGATGGCGAAGCAGCGCTGGCGCTAGAGCTGAGAAGCGAGGCCATGGCGAGAGCAAGTGTCAATCGAAATGTCATGTTTGAGTTCCTATAGGTTCCATCGAGCCTGAATTGAGTTTCACCGAGTTGATTGGCGGGGGATCAGAATTGGCCGCCAACGCCACCACCTCCAAAGCCTCCCCCTCCTCCGAGTCCGCCTCCACCAAAACCACCACCTCCTCCGCCGAGGCCACCACCAAAGCCACCGCCCCCGCCGAGACCGCCGCCTCCACCGAAGCCACCGCCACCTCCCAGGCCTCCGCCGAGGCCACCTCCACCCGCTCCGCCGATCGGAGTGGGCGGCACAACCAGATCGCCAACAGGGTAGACCTTGTTGATGGGGTCGGCGTCGGCACTGTCCACGCTGGTAATCTCGAGAACCTCGTTTCGAATGATGTAAGTCAATTCGAGAGGTTGAAGTACAATTCGCAAAAAGCTTCGCAGTGAGATTGGTGGCAGGGTCTCCGTGATCAACGTATCGGGGGAAATGCCCAGCAATTCCAATTCTGTGGTATTGATCCGAATCGGTATGTTCAATTCGTCTTGCAAGTTCTCCACGACGACATTCAACGGGATTCCGTTGTAGGCGATGTCTTCCAGTTCCTGCTTGAGTGCTGTGTAAATACGCGTTTCGGATTCATTGCCACCGGCCAGGTTGATCGCACCGTATCGCTCTTTGCGTCGCGCT
>JANQJJ010000370.1 GCA_028281725.1 Pirellulaceae bacterium
CGGCCATCGACCGCCTGGCAGCGCACGGATTGGTCCTGGATCAGTGTTTTGTGGATTCAACCGATTTGGCCTCGCAGCTGAGTAGCCTTTGGACGGGTCGGCATGCCATGCAAAGCGGCCCGGCTCGGTGGAGCATCTGGCAACAACTGACCGAGCGGCGACACCCTGCGAGTCTCTTCACCGACTGTCCCAAGACGGCGGAGCTGGCCGAACAACTCGGCTGCGAGGCGGTGACACTCGTGACTCCACCAGCGCGTGACGCGCCGGCGGCTGATTCGGCCGACTGCAGTATCATGACGGTGTTTGCCGCGGCGGCGGAAGAGCTTGCCGACGGGCTCGAGGGATTGGTGTGGATTCATAGCCAAGGCTTACGGCTTCCCTGGGACGCCCCACTCTCGTTGCGCTGCCGGTTTGTCGATCCGGAGGATCCCGATCCGCCGGCTGATGCCGTGGTCCCTCAATTCGAGGTAACTAGCGAGACCGACCCCGATTCTGTGGTGGGATGGGGCCAGGTCGCTGCGGCTCAGGTGGCCGTGGTCGATCTGGCGATTGACGCGTTGCGAGTTGCCACGGAATCGCGCGCGCGAGCCGAAACGTGGTCCTGGTTGGTAGCCTCTCTGGGAGGTGTTCCTCTCGGCGAGCATGGGCGTGTCGGATGGGGACACCCTCAATTGTACGGTGAAGAAGTCAGCGCCGTGGCTACCTTTTGTCGTAGTCCGCGCTCGCCGACAGGGCAGCGACGAGCCGAACTGTGCCAGTTACCCGACTTGGCAATCACTTTACTCGACTGCATGGGGTTGCTCGACGGAGAATTCGATCCAGCCGGCAGAATTTGGGGGCGGAGCATGCTAGGCCTAGGCCCCATCGACCATCCATCGCGGTGGGACAGGTGCCATAAGCTGGCTATGATTGAAGGGCCCCAACCGTTTTGGATCCGCTCGCCCGCCTGGAGTGCCTCCTTGGGAGCTGCCGTCTCTCCCGAGCTGTACGTGAAACCCGATGATCGATGGGAAGTCACCAACGTAGCAGACCGGCGTTTCGACATTGTCAAGCGGTTGGAGTCGGTTGCCGCTGATTTTCGTCAAGCCATCGCTGACAACAGGCGGTCCAATCTACCCGATCTAGAAGAAGAATTGTGCAACTTGCTACGTTAGCGTAGTGCCCTATCAAGACCTAAAAGGACATGACATTGAATCAGGTTGAAACTGTTCCACCCTGGAAACCACGCCGAAAAATCCTGGGCATGTCAGCTATCCTGCTGCCGTTTGAGAGCCCAGGGAACATCGACTGGAATGGCTTTCGTTCCCATGTGCTGCGAACGCTCGATGCCGGACTGGTACCGGCGGTCAATATGGACACCGGCTACGCGAACTTAATTGATGAAGCGACACGGGAGCGGGTGTTGCAAGAGACACAGCGACTGTGTGGTGGCCGGCAGTACGTCGCCGGAGCGTTTGTGGGGGACGATCCCGGGGCGGAATTTGGCCTGTCGGCCTACTTGGCCCAACTCGAGTCGATTCAAACTCACGGCGGAACGCCCGTGATCTTCCAATCGTTTGGACTGACCGAACAGGAAGATGATGAATTGGTCGCCGCTTATGGGCAACTCGCCGCGGCCACCGATCGATTTATCGGATTCGAACTAGGGCAAATGTTCGCGCCGTTCGGCAAAATCTACTCGCTGGACGTTTATCGGGAACTGGTGCAGTTACCGCAGTGCATGGGCGCCAAGCATAGTTCACTTGATCGTGGACTCGAATGGCAACGCCTGGCTATTCGCGACCAGTTGCGTCCGGAATTCCATGTCTTCACCGGTAACGATTTGGCGATCGACATGGTCCTCTACGGTAGCGACTATTTGCTGGGACTCAGTACGATGGCACCTGACCTGTTTGCCTTGCGAGACAGAATGTGGGCTGAAGGTGACGCCGAATTTTTTCATTTAAACGATTGGCTCCAGTACTTGGGCTTCTTTGCTTTTCGCAGTCCCGTGCCGGCCTATAAGCATACCGCCGCCCAGTTTCTTCACCTCCGCGGCTGGATTGCCAGCAACCTCACCCATTCGGACAGCCCCACGCGACCCGAGACTGACTTGGCAATCCTGGAGACGCTACTGCAGCAATGTGGTCGCTTCCCGGGCTAACCCAGCTGCCCCAACGCTGGTTCCAAAGTAGGTTTTTCCTGCACTTCTCGCGACCGATCCGTTGAAGCCTTGCCGGTGGAGCATCGCCGGATCGTAGCGCTCAGTTTCTTCGAATTGCCGTCTTAGGGGAGCAGCTCCAGCTCCACGGGAAGCTGGGGGCCGCGGATGCCGGCCATGATGCCGGCAGCGGTCAAATCGGATTCGCTGGCCAGTCGAAAGCTAACTCGCTTGTTTGAAATAGCGTCGGTCGTAGCCACCCCTTCGATCAGCCCTTGAACGACCAGTCCCAGTCCGCCGTAAGGAACATTCTCCGGTAGAGAAGCCATTAGAAGGTCGCGACCGCGACTGGTCAGTTCGACGGTAATCCGCACAGGATGGCCGAGTCCGCCGGAGTGTCTTGAGACCTTACTGACCAGATTTTCCTCCAGTGGAATGGGCTGCGCGATCGTCCAGGCCGATTGGCCGAATCCCACTTGCTCGGCGGCGAGTTCTGCTGGTGCCATTCCGGACGCCATGGGGATCAGTTGTTGCTGGGCAGCCACGTCCACTGCGTTTTCCTTCTCGAACTTGTCCGGCATCTTCGAGGGAGCCAACCAGACGCATGCGATGCTACCTTCGACGCTGAGCAGTTCCTGGGCCAACGGCTGAAATCTCTTCTGCGTGGCCAGGACTAACCTTCCTCCAGTTTCCAAGTTTCCGCGAATGGACACAGTACCGTCGACCGACTCCAGCCGAGTTCTCACTGCTTTGTAAAAGTCGGCGTGATCCACCTCGCCATGGATACTGACAATGCGGTAGCTGGACGTCACGGAATAGAATCCCAGCTGATAGAACGCCCAGGCGACCAGCAGCAGGCACAGTCCCAGTCCGTTGAGCACGGCGAATATCCGTCCCCATCGCCTTTCACGAATGAACATGAGTGTCGTGGTACCCCATCCTTTGGACTTCGCCAGCTTGACCGGCTTGGGCATCCATGTCAGTCGACTAGAATTTAACCACCGCAAAGCCCATATGCCGAGCGGCATGCTAAGAAACCAGGCAGGCGAGATGGGCAAAATTGAAACGACGCAGACGGCGACGTTCAACGACCTCGGACGAGCGACCAGGTTCAGAAGACCGGCGACGAACTGCAGTAGCGCCACCGGCCCGATCAACACCGCCATACCCACCACAGCGGCAACTAGCTCGATATCGTGGCGTATTTCCTCCACGATGATGACTTCCATGATAGCCAGCGCGCCAGCATTCAAGATGCTACAAAAAAGCAACAGGATGGCCAGGACGACTCGACGAGAGCTTTCTTTCTCTGGTATCGCCGGTGTACCGGCCGCTATGTCCGGAGCCCCATCACGCCTACCAAAGCCCAGCGCCTGGATCACTTTCCAGGCAAAGTCCCCGTCACCACGCTGAATCTTCAGTTCGGCGCGTCCCGTCTCTGCGTTCGGCAACGAGCCCAGCGTGCTAATCTTGTCGGTAGTAATGATCATCTTGTGGCTGAACACGCCAGTAGCCAACTCCAGCCGAGTCAGCTTGGTCACGGGGATGTCGACCGTATGCGTCTGGGATTTGACGCTACCCCAGAAGACGTCCCGCATGCGAAATTCGATGCTGAGCGTATCGTGATTGGCATGAACGACTCCAACCGCTTCGGCGAAACCGCCCATCGCTTCGCACTTAAACGGCACCGACGCAACTCGTCGCGTTTCTCGCGGCTCCGCTGCCACCGGGGCTTGCTGGTAACCTCCGGCTACGACTTCCTGCAAGTCCGAACTCAGCTCGGATGCCTGCTGATAGCGTTGGACCGGCTTGCGGCTGAGTGTTTTCATGACAATGGCATCGATCCGCTGATCGATCCGATCGAACAGGGCGCTGGGCGGTTCGTAGCGTCCCAGTGGTAGTTGTCCGGTGAGCAATTCGTAAAACACAACGCCCAGTGCATACAAATCGACTCGGTGGTCAACTTGCTCGGGCGATTCCAAGTGTTCCGGAGCCAGGTAGTGCAGAGAACCGAGGACCTGTCGCGTAGCCGTCAGTGTGGGGGAACGTACCGTGTCGTCGAGGATCTTGGCGACACGGTACGTTCCCCCACACTGACGGCTACGCGACAGGTCCTCGGTTCTCTGCACTACCTGGCTCCGGAACACTTGGAATCGCCCGAGCAA
>JANQJJ010000392.1 GCA_028281725.1 Pirellulaceae bacterium
ACAGTCGGGCCGCAGACCGTTTCCTACTCCGTAAGGATCATCCCAGGGAACATCTTCTCGATCGCGGCGGAGACGCTCGCGGGCTTCCATCACCTCCCGCTCGAGACAAACCGCAATGATCGCCTCCCATCGTTGGACCAGCTGTTGGTATTCTTCCGACATGTCCTCGAAGCAGTCGAACTCCAACTCGGCCATTCCGTCGAGCCGAGTCCGGGCAGTCCGGAGCAAGAATTGATTCTCAGTCTCGCGGGGCATCGAGTCCTTTTGACGTAAACGTTGTTCATCCCGGTAGGCTCGCTCCCATATCTGCCGCTCCTCGAGAGACGGGGACGGCCAGATAGCCAACGGGTGATCCTTTCCCCGAGATGCGGTATGCGGGATCTGACCTCTTGGGGCGTGGAGCCGCTTACCTGCGATGACTTCCGGATCTGACCATTTCCGCTCTCTGCGTTTGCGCATGGTCGCAGGCTTCTGGCCGGTGACCCTTGCCCAATCCGTGAGCGAGTGTGTGGTGCCGTCCACGTCGGTTAAATAGACCGTTGTGGATCGGTTGTTCGCCTGGGCCCGCTTGTCGCGCCACGCGCACAGGCCTGGGCCGTACCTTGGATCCCTGTAGTCCAAGCGGTCGATTGTGTAATCGGGACCGGGCCTCGGGGCCATGAGAAGAAGGAAGCTGCGGAAGCTTTGGAATTCGGGTAAGACGTTCTCGCCAGCCCGACCCATCATGTCACGCCAGGAGGTCCAGGTTAAGTTGTATACCTTCTTGAGCGTCTTGGCGGGCATGGTCTCGACATCAATAACGTACTTAGGGTATTGCCTCTTGGGATCTTCGGGCGTGACATATGCGTGACATTCGGCCTTTTTGGAGTGTGTACCAGGACCTGCAGAGTCGCCCAGTTTCGCTGCTTTCTTGAGTGACGTGACATCTGTGACTTTTGTACTTGGATGCACGACGTCGCTGCTCTCACGTGTGGTAGATTTCAGTAGTAAACTCAGTGTTGGCGAACTAGAATCTCTCTTCATTATCGTTTCCTTTTGTTACGACCCCGACCTTTTGGGTGGCAATTCCTGTGGTCGGGGTCGTCTCGTTGATGGGGCATTACATTTCCTCGCCCATGACCGGTCTGCTTGCTAACCAGGCGTCGACGTCGCTTCGTCGGTAGCGGAACTGACGGCCGCAGAGTACTGCTTTCGGCCCGAACGCAATCTTTCTCCAGTGACGAAGCGTACTGGATGCAAGGCCCAGTTCAGCTGCGACCTGAGCAGTCGACAGCCAATGAGAATTGGATTTCAGGATGGCAACCATGAGGCCTCCAATCAGTCTTCGCTGGACGTCGGGAGGCCCACAACAAAGGAGGACGCCCACGACGCCCTCCTTGGCGGCACAAATATGAATCAGCGAACAGTCTCGCGTCAAGCGCTAGATCGACGGTAGCATCTTTTTTCGACTATTGCTGACCAGTCTGCCAAAGCTCTATCAATGAGTGGGAAGGGCAATTGGCTTCAGGCTTTATGCTTGGCCGCCTTCCGCCGTTCTGTGGCACCCTCTTTGGCTTCGATCCGTGCTTCGAATTGCCGGGAGTCGCGGAGCTGATACGCGAGCCAGTGTCGTCGCATGGCGCCTGGGTGGCCGCCCCAAATTGGAGCTTTCCTGGCCTCTTTACGCCCGCCCAAGAAGGTATCGATGGTCAGTTGGTCAAGGGCCCATAGCTCGGCGCAGTCGTTGACCAGCAGGTCCTTAGCAAAGCGTAGACGTTCCAGGTCGTCGTCTAACTCCTCACGGCTCGAGAAGAATTCGAAGGCTTCGCCGTACAACGAGTGGAGTAGCAGCACCCAGCGGGCGTGGTGTCGGGATTCGGCTGACAGAAAGATATCGAAGCTCGGTTTGCCGAACTTCAGTCGGTCAAGACGATGGTGGAGACGCTGGACTGTCACTGCACAGGTCCGCCCAACAGGCCTTCCAACCTAGAGACACGGTCCTCAAGGTCAGTCGCCGCGAGAATTTCCTTTTTTACATTTAGTAATCCGACGATGTCTCGGCCGTTCTCGCAGGTCAGCTCGCCTGCCGAGACCGCGGTAATCACTGCGTCGGTCGCCGCGGCAAGACCAGTAAGGGTGCTGGTATCGGATGGCAGAGCAAAAGGAGTGGCCGGTGTCCGGCTTGCCGGGCAGACTCTGGGCACCAACAACTTCAGCGCCGACTTGTCGCCGGCCAGCGCCTGCTGAATAGCTACCTTCATAACCTTCTCGGCATTCTCTTCCAAGAGTTGCCGGGCGATCACGGTCGTTTTGTTCAAGGTTCCTGGT
>JANQJJ010000395.1 GCA_028281725.1 Pirellulaceae bacterium
TAGCGTCACTGCCGATGCAGGCACGTTTGAAATTGGCGCCGACGGTAAAGTGATCGTCTACCACGTGCCTGATGAACTGCCACTGAGTGATTCGTTGACTTACACCGTTCGAGATGCCTCCGGCGAATCCAAAACGAACTCGGTGCTAATCGTATTCGACCCCGAGAGGACGATTGGCGCCTCGGACATTCTCCAGGGGCCCAACGGAGATCAAGCCACGGTGGAAGTCGCATCCCAGATTGTGGAGCAGCGGATTGAGGTGTTGTTGAATGACCCAGATCCGGAAAAATTGGTACTCGTCGGCGCGGTGGTGACCCACGGTAGCGGCTCGGTTCGCATTGCCGAGGACGGCGGCGCTATTTTGTATACGCCTGGTCCGGATTCTCATGGGATCGAGAGATTGCAGTACACCGTTTCTCGTGGGCTCGGCGGCGTGGTGCTGGGAGCGGCGTCGGTGGATGTTTCGATCGACTCGATGCCGGTGGATACGAATGGCGACCAAATGCTGACACCGACCGACGCGCTGCTGGTGATTAACGAGTTGAATCGCCAAAGTGACTTGGAACAAGCGGCCGCCGGTGGAGAGGGAGAGGCTGCACCGACGAGCTCACGGCTGGACGTCAACGGTGACAAGTTGATCTCCCCCTTGGATGCTCTGCTGGTGATCAATCAGCTCAACCGCCAGAATGATCAGAACTCGTCAGGTGGAAGCGATTCTGAGGCGGCTGACGTTGCCATCGCGTCGTGGGTGTTGGAGGAAGAGAAGAAACGCCGGTCGAGCCTCTAGGGGTTTATAAGAGCCGGCCTGTCGCACCCGTTTGGCAGCCCTCGTTTTTCCACACCTTAGATGCGCCGAAAACTGGTCTCTGGCTTGATTTGCCCCGGCCAGAGGCCGCAGGAGATTTTGTATCGGCTACGTCCCCCAGGGCAGCGGTTTCACTCGCCGTACCCCGCAAGACCCTGCCCTGGGCTATGCCAACCTGGGCCCGCCTCGGGGCGATTGGCTCAGGGAACGTTTTCTACGCCAAGCTGTTTGCAAAGCCAAGCTACCGGAAAGATCCGCGATCATGCGGCTCCTAGGGCCCGCAGCTGGGTCGCCGCCGCAGCTACCGCCGCAGTTTCTTCTACTTCGAGCTCCCCGAGCATCGGGTACATGGGCCCCGATCGGCAGATATCCGCCAGCTCGACGGCCCGATGCAGCACGCGGATTGGGTTGATTGAGTTCCGCAGGTCTTCGAGCCCACAAAACTCTGCGCGAATCTGCTCTGCCGTCCCCAAGTCACTGGATTGAATCGCGCGCAGCATGGCCATCGATTTGGCCGGGTTGACACACACACAGCCGCTGGTGAACCCAACCACATCGAAGTCACGCATGTGGATGATGGCCGGCTGCTCGCCAATTCCACTCACGACGATATCGCTGGGGACCTCGGCCAGCACCTCACGCAAGTAACGATCCTCAGCGGGATCGTCGCGCACGACGGCGTACTTAACCCAACTGATAATGCCGCTGCGGTACATCTTGCCCACTAGCTCGGCCGGTAGCCACCGATCGTGCTTGAGGTACAAAACGATGGGTTTCCCATAAGCGTCGACGAACCGCCGAACTCCGGAAGCAATGCCGGCTGCATCCGCGATATCCTTCTGGGGCAGGATCATCACGGTTGGGAAATCAAAATCGGTCAGCACCTCGGCCTGATCCATCATCGTGCCGTACGCAGGTCCTACCGCCGGCACGACCAGAGTGTTTTCGGCCACAATCTCAACCAACATTTGCAGCAAACGTGCGTACTCACTGGTCCTCACGTGGTACAGAACTGCATTGCCGCCATAGAGCAACGTATTAACTCCCCCCTTCTCGATGAACTGGACGAGCTTTCGATTCTCAGTCTCATCGATTCTCAAATTTGAGTCACGTGCCAGAGGGGGGACCGCGATGACGCTTTCGGCCAGGCGAGCTGGGGTGATGGTGCGTGTATCCATAACTTCACTTTGGGGGCTTTGGTTTGACTATTTGCGGTTTGGCGATTGGCTTCCAGTGCCAAGCGTTTGGCATTTGCCTGATGCTACCGGGGAGGTTGGATTCTAGTGGGTGCGATAGTCAGCTGGAAGACGTCGCTACCGCGCGGAATTCGCCCCGCATCGCCTGCCGGCTGAGCTGTCCCAGATCGGCTGGCTGCCCCGCACGTATACTCCAGCGACCGGCCTGAAGCGCCATGGCGAGTAGCGATTGGCAGCCTACGAACCGGCTGCGGCAGCCAGAATGGCCTGGCGCGGGGCAACTGACGGAAGTAATTCCGGAAAACCGCCTGCGAACATCTCTGGGAAACGATCCGTACAGCTGGAAAAGTGGTTTAATAATCAAAGAAAATAGGGTATTTCAGACAGAATAACTGCGATTGCTCTCCCCCACCTAGCCACACTACCCTCCTCAAGCCCCCCTACACCAAGCACAATACTTGGAAGGGGTCCTGCCCACACCAGGGCCATTTTCGATCGCAAAAACGGACTCGATCGCTTGAAAAACCGAAACGCACCCGCTGAAAACGAAGTACCACCGATCGGGCCTATGGAACCTATCGACTTTCAACATAGAACGCGAATGGTCTTTGGTCCTGGGACAATCGATCGGCTCGGAGAGCTGGCCGTAGAGTTGGGCTCCCAACGCGCTCTGGTCGTCAGTGACGAAGGGGTCGTCTCCGCGGGACACTTTCAGCGGGGCATCGACGCGCTTTCGAAGGCCGGCATGCAGGTCGAAGCGTTCCTCGGAGTCCATGAGAACCCGTCGACGGAGGATGTCGCCGCCGGCGTGGCGGTTGCCCAAAGAACCAAGCCGGATCTGCTGATTGGCCTCGGTGGAGGTAGCTCAATGGATTGCGCCAAGGGCATCAACTTCGTTTACTCGTGCGGCGGAAAGATGGAGGATTACTGGGGAGTTGGCAAGGCGACGGCCGACATGCTGCCCATGATGGCTGTACCGACCACTGCCGGTACCGGCAGCGAGGCGCAGTCGTTCGCGCTGATCAGCCGAGCCGAATCGCACGTCAAGATGGCCTGCGGCGACTCGAGAGCCGCCTGCCGCGTCGCGGTGCTCGATCCGGAGCTGACTTTAACTCAACCGCCGCGTGTCACGGCTTTGACCGGAATCGATGCGATTTCTCACGCGCTCGAGTCCTACGTGACCAAGCGACGCAACGTGCTCAGTGCGGGCTACAGCCGCCGGGCCTGGCAGTTGCTTAGTGCCGGTTTCCCGCGGGTGATTGCCGAACCTGACGACGTCGAAGCGCGGGCTCATATGCAGTTGGGCGCATTCTTTGCGGGATTGGCTATTGAAACCAGCATGCTGGGCGCTGCTCACGCACTGGCAAATCCGCTTACGGCCCGTTTTGGCGTCACGCACGGACAAGCGGTCGGAGTCATGTTGCCACAAGTCATCTGCTTCAACGGCGAAGAGGTGGAGGCCTGGTACGAGGAACTTTGGCGGGACGTCGCGACGACAGAGCTGGGCCGGCAGTGCTGTCAAGACGGTGCCACGTCCTCACTATCTCGGTTTGTTCGAAAACTGGTTGAATTGGCGGGACTCGAAACGCAGCTCAGCCGCATCGGAGTAGCCGAAGATTCCTTGGACCAGCTGGCCGAAGATGCGACCAGTCAGTGGACCGGCACATTCAACCCGCGTCCGATGACGCAAGCGGATTTCCGCGAACTATATTTACGAACCTACCAGCACAAAGAGGCCTGTTAGCTTCGCTGATGCGCCGTTTTAGCCGCAACGCCGATGCCAGTTCCCTAGAATGCCAGTTGCTCAAAAAACAACTCCGTGTCTTGAATGATGAAGGCAAGAAACATGAAGAACCCATCGAGAATCGCCAGGCGTTGGTGGCTTACCTCGCTTTGCGTTCTATTCTGGCTGCAACCGGGGGTGAGCTCCGTTGGGTTTCTGATCAGTGAGGTCGTCGCTACCGATTGGCCCATGGGACGCGGTAACGCGGCTGGCACAGGGGCAACCCAGGACGCTCTGCCGGAGGAGCTCGAGTTGCTGTGGCAAGTCGACTTGGAGGGGCTCGGCTTTGATGCCGGACCAATCATTGCCGATGGTAAAGTATTTGCGGCCGATCATGACGGACGCGTCATTTCCATTGACCTGTCCAGTGGCAAGGAGCTTTGGCGAATCGAGCTGGACACAGGATTCGTCGCCTCGCCGGCCTACGACCGAGGTATGCTCTTCGTGGGGGACTATGACGGTACGCTGCATGCACTCGACGCATCCAACGGGCAGGAGAAATGGACCTACCGGACCGAGCTGGAGATCGACGCCAGTCCCAATTTTTATGGCGACACCGTCTTGTTCACTTCTCAAGATGGCACGCTCTACGCGGTTGGCCGAGAAACGGGGGATCTGGTATGGAAGTACCAGACGGGGGATCAGCTCCAATGCGGAGCCACGTTGATCGGCGACCTGACATTTCTAGGTGGCTGTGACGCGCACCTGCACGTGGTCGACGTGAAGACCGGCACCGCCGTCGGGGAGCCGATCGCAATTGATGCTCCCACCGGTAGCACGCCGGCTGCTTACGGAAATAGTGTTTTTGTTCCTACTTACGCAGGCGAACTGTTCGCGTTTACCGTCCCCGCACCTAAGCGGCTCTGGCGATTCAAGGATGAGAAGCTCTCTCACGAATTCAAAAACTCCGTGGCGGTCGCCGACGATCTGGTGGTCGCTACCAGTCGAAACAAACGCTTGTTTGCGCTGGACATAAAAAACGGAGAGGTCCGGTGGGTGAAGACGCTGCGCAAGCGATCTGACGGTTCTCCGACCATTGCTGGGCAGACCGTGGTGATCGCCGCCGCCGATGGACGCATCATCACCTTTGACCTGAAAACCGGTGAAGAAAAGTGGATGTTTGAGGTCAAGGGTGGTTTTATCGGCTCGCCTGCGGCGGCTGATGGTAAAGTAGTAGTTGCCTCGGATCGAGGTACCATTTTTTGTTTTGGCGAAAAGAGGTAGCCGCTGCTGGTGTCACTCGACCAGCGTTGCCCAATCCGTCGAACTTCAAGAGCGAATGACCATGTCGACAGAAGCTACAAAAACTGAAGTCGGTAGTTACTTCATCTCGAACTACCCTCCCTTTTCCTGCTGGAACCGCGAATCGCTTCCGCAGGTCGAAGCGGCCCTCGCGAGTCCTCCGCGTGAAGGGGTTCCGCTCGGGTTGTATCTGCATATCCCGTTCTGCCGCAAACGCTGCAAGTTCTGTTACTTCAAGGTCTTCACCGGCAAGAACGCCAACGAAATCGAAACCTACGTGGAGGCGCTTTGTCGCGAGATCGAACTGGTCAGCCAACAACCTGTGATGGGCGACCGCCCGTTTCGCTTCGTTTACTTCGGGGGAGGCACTCCCAGCTTCCTGTCGCCTAAGCAGCTAACGAGTCTGGTTGACCGCCTGCGGGCGAACATCAGTTGGGATCAGGCTGAGGAGGTGACCTTCGAGTGCGAACCCGGTACGCTCAGCGAGTCGAAAGTTCATACCTTGAAGCAACTGGGCGTGACGCGGCTCAGCCTGGGAATCGAGAACTTCAATGACAGGCTGCTCGAAGAAAACGGCCGCGCTCATCTCTCCAAAGAGGTCTTCAAAGCGTGGGAGTGGATCCAGGCGGCTGATTTTCCGAATGTCAACATCGATCTGATTTCGGGTATGGTCGGAGAGACCTGGGACAACTGGAAAGACAACGTGGCTAAAACGCTGGAAATGTCCCCCGAGAGTATCACGATTTACCAGATGGAATTGCCGTTCAACACGGTCTACTCCGAAGGCATCC
>JANQJJ010000422.1 GCA_028281725.1 Pirellulaceae bacterium
TTGTACCTCAGCGAACCAATATGCTGGAAAGCCTTCTGGAATGCTGCCTAAACGCTGGAAGGCAGACTAAACGAATACCTACAAGCGTGACGCTCACACTGCTTTTGGAGGGTGCGCGCTTCGACCGCGTGAGGATTGCCAGGCCGAAATCCGGCGACCGATTGCACTGATTGTACCGACCAGTGCGATCACGAGGCGCTTCGGAAGCGGGAATCCGCGTAGCGCCGGGGTGTCTACGGAAAACCGACGTCCGGATTTTGACCGAAGAGAGAATTCAACCTAAGTTTTCCTATTGGTGAAGTTCTTCTGGCAGGAGGGCAAACCGCTCTCGATAAACAACCAGTAAGCCCTTGGCAATGCAACCAGCTCAGCCTCAAAACAGCTCGCCAGCCCAATTGGCTCCTGGTATCTCTTCCGCAGTGCCGCATTCGGCTGGACAAGCGGCAGCGCTGTCGGTCAATGATCGGCTGGTTCGATCGCGTTTGGGCGTCTTCGCTGGGTTGTATTACGCGTTGCGCGCCAAACATCCGCCCACCGCCGCTCACGGTCTGCGGGTCGCCTTGGCCTGTTCCAAGTGGGCTCAGTGGTGCAAGCTGCCCCATCACGAACGGCACATTCTCGAGGTGGCCGCTCTGCTGCATGATATTGGGAAGATCGGGCTCCCGGACCGAGTGCTGCAGAAGCCATCTGGCTTGGATGGCAAAGAACAGCTGATGATGGAAATGCACTACCACGTCAGCGCGGAGATGTTGCGAGGCGCAGGTGGAAGTGAGGAGCTGATCGAAGTCGTTCAACAGTCGCGGGTCCACTTTTCCCAAGCCAAGAATCAACCTCGAGTGTCGCGGATGCTTGCCATTGTCGACGCGTTTGACTCGATGACGGCCGAACAAGTGTTTCGTCAAGCGGTAAGCCGCGAGCGAGCAACCAGAGAGTTGTTTGCTTATGCAGGTACCCAATTCGATCCGGAGTTGGTGAAGCAGTTCGCAGAATTGATTAGCCAGCCTAGGCCTGAGCTTGAGTCGTCGATGGCCAACCGCTGGTTGAACCAATTGATACCCAGTCCAACGCCTGGGTTTTGGGAGTCGGACGTTTCCAGTACGTGCGGCGTCATGCAGAACCTGGTCGATACGCTATTCCATAGACGCCTGCTGGACTCCTTGAGCGACGGGGTGATTTACCTAGACGTGGATGGGCAGATTCTCCATTGGAACCATGCGGCGGAAAAACTCACCGGCAGGCAGGCGACTTCGCTCATGCATCGCCGTTGGTCTGCAGAGCTGATGGGCTTGGTCAGCAGCGATAGCGGGGAAGCGCTCGCTCCAGAGCAGTGTCCTCTGGATGCGGTCCTGGCCGACCACAATCAAGTCGACTTTCGACTCCAGCTCAAACACTCCGACGGACGCAGTTTCCAGGTCAATTTCAGCGCGCTGCCCGTGTTCTCGGAACAGAAGGAGTTTGCCGGAGTCATTTTGTTGGTGCGAGACGCGTCGGCGCAGGTGAATCTCGAGGAACGAGTTCAATCGTTGCACGAGATCGCCACACGAGATTCTTTGACTAAGGTGGCCAACCGCGCCGAACTCAACCGACGTCTCCCTGAGTTCTTGAAGGAGTACGTCGAACTGGGCCATGTAGGCAGTCTCATTATCTGTGACATCGACCACTTCAAGCGAATCAACGATACCCATGGACATCAAGCCGGCGATGACGCGTTGGTTACGTTTGCGGGTATCCTTTCCGAGGTTGCGCGGCGCGGCGACTTGGTTGCCCGCTATGGCGGTGAGGAATTTGTGATCCTGTGTGCCGGCTGCGACAATTCCGCGGCAACCATTCGAGCGGAGGAGATGCGTCGGGCAGTGGAGCGGACGCCTGTTCCGGCATTGCGGGGCAACACGATGACGGCGAGTTTCGGCGTCACCGAGATCCAGCGGGATGATACGGAAGAGACGTTCGTGGCCCGCGCCGACCGCGCTCTACTGACAGCCAAGGAATCTGGGAGAAATCGAGTCGTGCAACTCGGTTCCTGCCAGGATTCTGATCAGCAAGAACAGACCCAGGACTGCCTCGAAGAGGAGCAGCAGCGGTCGAGCTGGCTCAGCTGGTTCCAAGCAACGAAGGAGGTGCCGGTTGTTGAAGCGGAATTACTCGCCTCGGTACCTCATGCGATTGCGGTTCAGAAGCTCAAGGGCTTCATCAACGATCATCACGCCGACGTACTCAAAATCGACGAATCCCACGTCTCTTTGCGCATCGACGGGCAGCGGGGTGAAGGTGTGCGACGCAAAGGTGAACGTCCAACGGTGATGCTAATGGAAGTCGGCATTCATCCGGTAGACTATCGCTCACCTCGATCGACCACTTACCAAAGCAAAACCAAGTTTCACGTTTCCATACGTCCGGTCAAGGCAAGAGACCGACGGGCCGAAGCCTTGCAAGGGCAGGCTGGTCAGTTATTGGCCAGCTTCAATTCCTATCTGGTAGCGCAGGAAATCACGGACGAAATTCGAGAGTCCATCATTGAACCTCGCTAGACGTTGGATGTCGTGAATCTCTGCCGTTCCAAGTTCAACCAACTTTTTCTTCGGCCGTCAAAGGTCTGCTGGCGAATTCCAGGCCTCCTGACACCATGACGTGAGGTCGGTGTCTGGACTGCTCCACCCGCGCTACTTCGCTGCGGAAGTAAATTTTTGGGGAACCGGACTCCGCAGGCTTTCAGCGAAGCCGGCCAGCCGTAACAGGCGATGGGATTCTTCTAGGGCGAAGTCCACATCCATGAACGGTTCATAACTGATATCCTGCCACAGGACATGTCCATCGGGGGCGACTAGAAAAGTGCCGTGTAGAGGTTGTTGCTCGAAGTCATCGAAACAGCGGTACGCCTTGAATGCCGCCAATTCCGGGTCCGCATGTAACGGAATGTCCAGCGGTTTGCTGTAAGAGTCCAAGGCCTTTGTCAGGGATTCCACGTCTTCGGTACTAATGGCCATGATGTCGATACCCGACTGACGAAACTGCTCAGCGCGTGGAGAAAACTCGTGGAGTTGCTCGACGCAATGAAGGCAGCCGAAACCCAGGTAGAAGATGATCAGGGTTGGTTTCTGGCTGATATGCTTGAGGTGGACGGGCCTGCCGTCGCCACGTGTTACAGCAAAATCGGGTGCCAGATAGGGGCGCCAGCGAAACGGCCCGAGTGTGTCGAGATCTGGACGCGAGCCGATATCGTCAGCAGGTTGGTGAGCCGCCGCCCAGTCCTGACCGGCTTCTAATTCGGAGGCCAGTGGCTCCAAGCGGGCCAATAGTGGAGTATGGAGATCCGCCGCGGAAGCGAGCACGCGCAGCGGCTCAAATGCTGTCGCCGCGTCCTCGATATTTCCGGTCGAGTACTGAATCCAGGCTTTGACAGCCAGCGGCAATACTTCGCCCGGATTGTCGTCGATCTCCTTGTCGATCAGCTTCAAGCTCTTTTCCAACTGATTGTCAGCCGCTAACCATTCTGCTTTTAGGCAATTGTCAGAGAGTTCACTCTTCTTCCATTTTTCAAGGGCTGTTTTCCAGTCTCCGGCTGCGGCTGCTTGCGCTACCTCCACGGTTGTGATGGCTTTCTCAACACGCCCTTTGGTACGCTTGAGTTGCTTGAGCTTCTCCTCGCGTTCCTTCTTGCGGCGTTTTCGATTGGCTTCTGCCTTCTTGGGGTCGATAGCCGGCTGCGTAGACTCCTGGTCGTCGGTCGCCGCCAGCTCGGCGCTGGCCGGCGCTGGTTTGGGAGGTGCCTCCTCTGCGGAGTGGTCTTCCTGCTTTCCCTTGGCGTCGAGCTGTCCAATCGAGTCGTTGGTCTCCTGCAGCAACGCCGCAAGCTTTTCGGCTGTCGCAGTCGCCTGGTTGGGTTGGTTGTTGAGAGCGTAGGCGACGCCCATGGCTCGCATTCGTTCCACCTGTAGCTCTGGATCCTCGGTAGGTTCCAGGACCATTGTTTCCGACAGTTCGATCAACTCCGGCCAGAGTCGATAGGTTGACAGCGTCAACAGCAGCCGCTGCCGCCCGTATTTGGTGCTTCCCGACTTGAGTGTGTTGTACTTCGGATGTCGCGGCAGTTGCAGCATGTTCTTCGCCAAAGCCAAAGCATCGTCCACGCGGCCAACTTTCAGTAGGTTACGTATCAGCCATTCGTTGTTGTGGGCGAAATTATGGATCTGATCCGGCAGGACGCGATCACGCATCATGTGAGCATGGTCGACGCGGGCCGAAGCCTCTTGTTGCCAGACTGCGTCATGGTAACGGTGCAAGCGAGAGTAGATGTGTCCGGGCATATGCCACATGTGTGCGATGCCGGGCAAGCTCGGCCCACACAGGGCGGCGCTTTTTAGCGCTCGCTTGGCTTTGTGGCGATCCCACAGATGAATTCGATAGTGGTGGGCCGGATGCATGGGATTGGCGTCAAAAACGTCTTGCAATAAAGCATCGATCGCGACGTGACTGACGATAGGCAACTTAGCCCGCTCGTTTTTCCAAAGCTGAACTGCGAGAAACGCTTTGGCCTCCGGGTCATCAGGAAATTCCTCGACGATTTCCTCCAGGTCAAGCGTATAGTTTTGAGCCCGCTTTTTTCGGTCGATCTCTTTGCCACTTGAGTCTTCCGCTTTACAAAAATTCTCCATAGATTCGATGTAAAGTTGTTCGCGACGACTAGCAGACTGCTTCCGACTCGAAGCTTCGGCGATAAAACCCTCCGCCCGCTGACGATTTTCTGAGTTGGCCATGGCCATTCCCCAGTAACAGATCGCACATTCCGGATCCAACACAGCGGCTTGGCGGAAAGATCTTTCAGCCTCGTAATACCAAAAACCGTGCAGCTGGGCGACACCCTGGAGAATGAAACGCTCCGCCTGCTCGTTTTCGGTGGTCGCCGGGAAGTCCACGTGCCCCATGCCAGGCATCAGGTAGGCGGCCTGGCGAGGGCCCTCGTTAAAGGCCTCGCCGTGATAAGAGTGGCCGGCCAAGACATCGTCGGGCGACGAACTTGCCGGCTCGGCCGCAGACAAGTTGGTTAGCACGGAAGGCAGAAGGCTGGCGCATAGCAAGGCAAACGAGGTGGTGATTCGCATGAGAACGATTCGTTAGGTGGGAGTGTCGTTGGGCCGCGATGGCCACGGGAAGACTACTATATTCACCTAACGAGGGCCCCAAGGCAATCAGCCCGACTCATCTGCCCAGCTCAATCTCATGATTTCGCCGACTATTGTTCCGCAGAATTCGGGTTCTCCCGGTCCATCAGCACGGACTCATCATTCACCTGAGGGGTGGCATCCGGCTGACCACCTCCCGCCGGGACGGCTTGGTCACTCGTGGTCGGCACCTGGCCCGCTCCGACGTGCGTGGGATTGAATCTGCCGGAACTGACCGAGGAAGGCACCTGGACCGCCTCCGGATTGCTACGAGGAGTGAAGAACCGACCACGCTCGATGGCATCTTGATATGCCGGCGCGGGCCAGGCGCCTTCACTCAACCCGATTTGGTTGTAGTGGAGCAAGGACCCCTTTTCGCGATGGAAATCGCGTAGAGCGAGCTGGTAGTCCACTAAAGCTCGGAAATAGGAGCTTTGGCTGGTAGCGAGCTGCTGTTGGGCCTGAAGCAGGAAGTTGATGTTGTCCAGGCCGTTCTCGTAACGAGCTTCCAGGGCCTCCACCTGCTTGCGATCGGACGCTTGGCGATTGAAATTGGATTGCATCAATTCGTAAGACCGAGAGATTTGGCGAGCCGAATTGCTCAGATTGTGTGAAATGCGCAGCTCCTGTTCCCTGAGCACCGCTTGTTCGCGCGCCAGATTCCAACGAGCGCTGGCAACCGCTGAGCTGGCCTGCCGGAGACCGACCGGATAGCCCAATTCGATACCAGCTTGCCACTCCTGGTAGTCGCCATCAAAGATGTTTTGGTAAAGACTGCGGAAGGAGTTACCGGCAACCTCGGTGGTGATCAAGTCGTCTCCCAAGCCGCGATAGCGATAGAGACCGAGGAAATCGAGTGTGGGCCGGCGATTGAGCCGGGCCGCGATCATTTCCAGTTCGCGACGTTTGATGTTCCATTTTTGGCGGCGGATTTCCACACGTCGGAGAAGCGCGTCGTTGAGCGCTGCGTACCAATCGTAGATGACCTCGCCCTCCATCGGCGTGCTGGTCGGCTTCAGCAATTGTCCGTCTGCCGGCGGCAGACCCATGAGATACCGCAGTTCTTGTTCTACTGCGTACAGCCCGAGGCCGCCCATGAGCGCGTCCTTGACCTGCGCATCAAACAGATAGTACTGGGAACTCGCTTGCGCTTCTGCGGCTGCATCACCGCCACGGGCGCCAACCTTCTGCAGTTCCTTGATCCGTTGCCAGGTCAAGAGCGCGCTGTTACGACCGGCAACTTGAGCTTCCAGGTTGTGGTAGGCGAAGTATAGGTCCCAGTAGGCCGTTTCCACATCGTTGATGAATGTGATGATCCCTTGCTCAAAATCAGCCAGTGAGATGTCGGTGTTGATGCGTGCGATCAGTACACCGTTGTATTGGCCAATGCCGGAGTTCGGTCCCGCGATTCGATTGAAGTCAACGCCAGCCCCCTGAAGCAAGGGTTGGCGGTATACCGCTTCGAAAAAGCCGGTATAGTCGCTCGGAAACAGGCGAGCCGGATTGTTATTGTTGTCGTACAGTACGTTGTGGCGGGCTGTGAGCGTCGCACCGGTTGCCGTCCGTTTGGATAGTTCGTAGTTGAACGTGGCCGCCGTTTGCTCTAACGCCTGAGGCTGAAAGATGAGAAAGGTGGTGTTGTTAGGCCGGTTGTTCTTCTGCCAGAAGAGCTGGCCGGATACCTGGGCATCAAATGCCGAAAGCGCAGCTTCTACGCCGCCGAGCGGATTCGATTCGGTAATGGCCGGATCAAAATTGGTGGTTATGCCCTGGGCGTTTTGGACAACGTTCCCACCGAGTGAACGCAGGACGTCACCACTGCGGAGCGCTATCCGAATCACCTCGTTGAGTTCGATGTTGCGGGCAGGCAGCTCCGAAGGGTTTTCAAGCGCCAGCGGTGGTGGCGCGGCCGCGACCTCCGGCACCAGACACGACCCAACGCTGGGATATTCGATCTGGGTGGCCACCGCCCGGTGGTAACTTGGCGACGATTCCCAGGTGTCGGTAAAACTGAACTTCTTGACTGGTGAGCATCCGGTCGCAGCAGCAAGTAGCAAACACAGCCATTTTCGCATCGGTTGGTGACGAAGCAAACGCATTCGATTCCGTTCCCAGAATTAAAGTATTCCCAAGAGCAGGCTTCTTGAGAGTGCAAACGCCAACGCGGGCTGACCTACTCAGAACCGCTGCACCTGATATCGGACGGGCATTTGCTACTACTGGAACACTCCGAGAGCTTCGCGTAAGAAGTGCCAACGCTAGCACCGAAGGATTCACTACAACCGGTACAGCTTTCCAGTCAATCCACGGCAGCGAGCGTTATCGCTGGCAGCGCGGCGGCTCGACGCAACCTCCGGCGGTAGCCACTGTTTCACGGCTCAATCGAACCCGGAGACGTGCGAAAGATGAGAGCGAGTTTACGCAGCGAACGCGTTAGAGGGAGGTTTCGTCCGCAGAGAATTGCGGGGCAATAACCCAGTTGTATAGACCAAATAGAGCGGCAGAGTAGAAGAGATCTCCGACGAGCGTATTGATCGCAAACGGAGCGGCTAGAACGTAGCAGCGAGTTAAGCCCTCAAGTGTTCGCGGGTAATCCATCATGGGATCGAGCCAACAGGCGAAGTTGGTCGTCAGAAAGAACAGGATTGTCCCGATCATGGATGCCAGCGGAACGGTCCCTACGTGGACTCGTCCCCTTAATCCTCGGCCGATCAACGCGGTCAGTCCGAGGGCGAAATAGACAGTCAACGTGGTTGCCAGATTGTAGAAACCCATGCTGGGAATCCCCAGAAAGTGTCCCAGCAGGTCACTGAGCACCATCGCACCGAGCGTCAGAGCAATCCCAACTCCGACAGACAGGTAGCATCCGACAAACAGCGCAAAAGCTGCGACAGGCGTGAAGTTGTATCCGTGAGGTACGAGGCGTATAACCACCGTAACCACGAAAAATGCCAATACGACCCACCCAATACCTTGCTTGTTCATCGACGGACCATCGTGTCAGGAGACGGACTAAAACCAGACCTGCTCAGATGTTACCGCCCAAGTCCAAGCTCATCAAGCTGAGCCGCGCACAATCCCGATCGAAGGATCAAGAGGTGGACGGACCGAAATCCTATAGCGGGGCGGCCCAAAAGAACGAAGCTACCGACAAGCTTTCCACGACTGCCGCTCGGCGATCCCAAGGGAGCGAGTCACGCAATCGAGGTGCACGGCTTCCGGCGCGGAAGTGTCCGAGGGCGTAGCGAGGCTCACAAGCGGGCTGCAGGGTCGCGAGGTAAGGTATCAACGAGAGCGTCGTGAAAAACTTCACTCCAGAGGCTAGCGGCTGGAGAGTTCCGAAGCGCTGGTGGCCATGACGCTCGAGCATCGCATCTTCAAAGTACAGTGGGTAATGGCATATGTTGCTTGGACGCCAGTGGACACACTGGAATGCGGCGCCGCGCGCGTATCCGTCCGGCAGCGCGAATTGCTCGCTCGCCTGCCGATCGTACGCGTCATCGGGCAGTATGCCGGTGCCCAGCCCGGCGACCGCAATATTGACCGCACTGACTTTAAGGGACATGTCGCGGTTTTGCAGGGGAGTTAATGAGTCTTCGTCTTCACCCGCGGCAGGCCCGGCGGTGTCCTCAATGCTTGGCAACTGAGCTGGCCTATCGAGTAGCGAGGAGGGCTCCCGGGAAGGCTCGACGATTTCGAGCGGTGCCGGCGTAACGGGTGGTTGATCATCGAGTCGAGCGACTCGGGTGGATCGCGATGTCGATAGTTTGGATACGCGATAGCGCGGTTCGCGTGGCGCGTCCGTTGCCACCGAAGCGTCTCCAGAGACATTGGTTGGCCGTTGGGCTGGGCCTGCTAGACGTAGCGGGTGCGCCACTGGCACCGTTTCCTGAGCGACTAACGGATTGTCGAGGTGACTGGCCACCTGAAGGCATAGGATCACCAGCAGACAAGACGTTGTGTTAACTTGTAACGGCATTCGATATGTCTCCCAACGAATCTGCTCGGTTTGGCCAAGCACGTCCCAACGACTGGGCTGCCCCGCAATCAGCGGCTTAGACAACAACTGGCCCCGTCAAAAAGGTTCGGTTCGTTACCCGCAGAAGCTTCAGTACGTCCGCGCTTCACCGCATAATCGTTACATTCAGGAACTGGTCAACTACCGCTGAAGGCACAGGGCGCAGGAATGCATGCTATTGAATTGCGCAAGATCTCAAAGACCTTTGGGACAACTTCGGCGCTCGTCGATGTGGACCTGCAGATGGAACATGGCGAACGTCTGGTCTTGGTCGGCTGCAGCGGTGCTGGCAAGACGACTCTCTTAAGGGTGCTCGCGGGCCTGGAGGAAGCGGACCAGGGCTCCGTGTGGCTTGACGGTCAGGACGTGAGCCGGCGCCCGGCTCGCGCCCGTGGCGTCGCGATGGTTTCGCAGGACTACGCGTTGTATCCCCAATTGACGGTGTTGCAGAATCTGACCACCGCACTTTCACCGCTGAAACTACCACGGCCTGAACGCGACGAGCGTATTGGCGAAGCGCTTCAGTGGTTCCGAATTGAATCCTTGACTGATCGGCTGCCATCAGAGCTGTCAGGTGGGCAGGCGCAACGAGTGGCGTTTGCCAAGGCCATCGTGCGTCGTCCAACCGTCTTGCTTCTGGACGAGCCGCTCAGTCAGATGGACGGCATCTTGAGGGAAGAGATACGAGATTTGATTGTGCAAGCTTCTCGGCGGTATGCCATGTCGCTAGTCATGGTTACTCACGATCCGGTGGATGCCATGAGGATAGCCAGTCACATCGCCATTCTGGACCGAGGCGAGATCGTTCGCGTGGGCACCTCTGAGTCGGTCTACCACGATCCGCAGTGCCGGATTGCCGGGGATCTGCTGAGCCCCTTTGGCATGAATTGGATCGATCTTGCAGCTGAAGAGACCGAGAACGACGTTGGATGGCTGGCCACATTCGTGGGGTCGCGGGCGGACGAACTGGTAGGTTTTCGGCCGGAGGACGTGCGGGTCGTCGATAGCCAAGCGGATCTTGTCAGCCAGCCAGGCTTGGCATTCTCAGCGACCGTGTCGACCGTACAGTCGTTGGGCTTTGCCACGTTGCTGCTGGCAGAGATGGGAGGTCGGACGGTCAGAATTCTGCTCCGCGAAAGAGTGCCCGAATCCGGCACTATGCGATTTCATGTTGCAGAAAGCGACTGCATTTGGATTCGCCGACACGATCAGTCGCCATAGCCTCTGCCGTTACCTAGTCACGCGCCGAGCACATGGAGCCGGGCGATCAGTCAGGCCAACTGGCGGCGGCGAAGTTTGTGGAAGCCGTGGGAGCGCTTGAGGTGATACCGCGAACGCGAGAAGATCGTCAGTTTATGAAACGCGGCTACTGAGACTGCTGAAGCGCTTTTCGGAAGGCCTCGTACTGTTTGCGAAGGCTTGAAGGAGGACGGATGCGAGTGCCGCTGTCATACATCTGCTGGAACGTGTCATTGATATCAGCAGAAGGCGTGCTGAGCTGCTTGGGAGCGCGAAGACCGAGACTGCGCAGTTTCTCTTGCCACTGGAGTTTGTCTTGTTCGTCCCCGGATACCGAAAGATCACGAGCCGTATTCCAGCGATCCACAAAGCTGCGCAAGTCGTTCTCCGTCCAGTCCAACTCCTTTAGTAGTTCTGGATCAGGTTGATCCTTCTGACGATTGAGGTAGTCGAGTACCATCTGCGTGGTCTCGTTCGCATACTCTTGATTGACCGCGTCGCTAGTGCCCGTGTCTCCTCCGTCTCCGCCGGCGGCACCTGTTCCACCGCCCGTCTGCGATTGGCCACTGGGCGTACCCGAACCACCGGCGCTACCGCTTTGCGTACTTGAGCTTGCGGCGCCAGCCGATCCTGAAGACTGTGATCCTGAAGACGAAGCACCAGAATCGGGAGAGCCTGAAGACGGTGCATTGGCATCAGGCTGCGTACCGGATGAGGAAGAACCTGGATTCGGCTGGCCACCAGGTTGTCCTCCCGAGGAAGTTCCCTCCTGCTTGCCGTTCTCTGGGGTTCCCTGCGACTCGTCTTCTCGAGAGCCGGAAGAGGAGTCGGATTGCGCTGAAGAGTTGCTTCCCGATGGAGACTGGGCACCTCCAGATTGCTCTGGTTGAGAACCCGATTGCGAGTCGGCGTTTCCCGGCGGAGCATTTGCAGATTGGTTTCCGCCGGCGCTTTGTCCAGCACCAGAGTTATCTGCTCCGGAACCGCCCGGCTCGGAGTCGTTTGATCCCGAGTTGCCTGATTGGCCGCCATTTGCGTTCTGCTCGGAGCCGCTGCTTCCCGAACCTGATTTACCTGACTGAGAATTCTGTTGACGATCTTGAGCCGAGTCTGAGTTTTGAGTCGGCTTGGAGTCGGGCGTGCTGTTTTGGTTCTGGCGCTGGCCGTTGTTGCCCTGGTTTCCACCGGTCTGCTGCCCAGGCGAATCGGTTTGTTGATTATTGTTCTGCGAGTCCGTGCCAGATTGGCCTCCGGGAGATTGACGGCTGTCGGATGGACGCGATTGAGGTTGGCCGGCAGGAGAATCCCCCGAGTTTTGATCTCCGCCGCTTGACGTTCTATCTGTAGGGGAAGTGTCCGCTGCAGCTTGCGATGTCGACGAGCCCTCACCGCCAGATTGCTCTCCGCCGGTGCCCCCACGTTGAGGCTGCGCCCCGGTGGAAGCATCCTGAACCGAGGAGGCTGAAGGCTGCTGGTTCTGGTCGTTGCCTGATCGAGCGCCGGGTTGTTTTTGGGCGCTGGTACCGCCGGCGTTGTTGCGATCTGTCGTCTGCTGGTCCGGTTGGGGACCGCCGCTACCGGACTGTTCACTGGTGCTGGGAGGCTGGGATGGGTCCGAGGGGTTGCCAGCAGAACGACTTCCACTGGAATGACTGCTACTGGGCGTCGAGTTGGACTGCGAGCCGCTTTCATTTTGAGACTTCATGTACTGGCGGACTTGATCGATGACTTGGCCGTCTTGCCGCGCCCTGTCTTGAGGTTGCCCGGACTGCGAGCTACCGCTGGAGCCGCCTTGCCGAGCGCCTTCAGATGGTGAACCTTGGCCACCGGAATTGTCCAAATTCTGGCCTCCAGGCGGGTTACCGCCACTACGGTTGGAGCGGTTTGAATTGCGAACGCTACGGCCCGACTGCGAAGATCCCGCTCCCTGACCTGACTCGTTGCCCGACTCCGATTCGGCCGTGCCGCCTGACAATGCTTGCGAGCCGGCGCTCTGGTCGCCGGACTGCGTGTTGGAGGATGAGGAGGTGTCGCCGGAACTACCGGAGCTGCCCCCACCACTAGAGCCATCTTGGTTGTCCGTCTGTTGATTGGAGCTGGAATCACCGCCTTGTTGGGCTCCACTTTCCGGCGCATCACCACGAGGGGGCGTATCAGAGGGAGCTGCTGCAGCTTCGCTTCCAGAGGCGCCTGGGTTGCTACCATCGGCATTTGGCGGACTGGATTGGTTATCGCCTGGCTCCCCATCTGGGGTGTTGCCGGTCGCATCCTGATCGTTTTTGCCTTGATCTTTCCCTCCCTGGGGAGCCGGTTCTTGCGGCTTGTTGTCTTCGGCCGGTTTGTCGGCTGGCGGAGCATCCGGCACGTCTGCTGACTCGTCCGGGCCTACCACCTCGAGAATCAGTGGTTCCGACTCGGCCGTGTTGGGTGCCCATTGCCCGGTCACCGGATCGTGACGATTATCCAAGGCCGTCGCCCAGATTTGGATTTGGTCCCCGACTGACGCATCCAGACTGGCGAGATTGAGCTGCAGCGTTTTGACTTGGCGTCCCACGAGTCCAGCATGTTCGAGCAGAGTTTCTGAGCGTCCGCGAATGTTGTTTTGCCGCATTTCAACGGTCAGTTTCGACAATCCGAAGTCGGGGTCGCTCGCCCGAACCTCGAGATTGACCAGCGAACGTGGCATGACGCGTAGAACGCGACTTTCAGGCCCGACTAGCGTCAGCTCCGGACCAACGTCAGCCAGCACGGACATGGAATGGATAATGGGACTTGGGTTGGAATCTCCCCGCAAGTTGTAACCGCGAATTCGGTAATTCACCTTGGTTGGGTTCTCTTGGTCCGAATTTAGTTGCATCAACCACTGGGCTTGTAAACGCCGGTCTTCCACATCCATCTCAACCAGTTCGTCGGTTCGCAGCAGCTTGCCCTGAGTACCAACCTCGGGATTGATCTCCAGCCGGCCGCGTCGCAGGCTTTGATTCGCGCGGGCTATGAACGTGGCTGTCGTTCCTGCGACTGCTTCGACCAAGCCGCCTGACACCGTGCGATTGGGCAGCCGAGTGTACGCGGGGAATTGAAGCTGCACCGAATCGAGTACGACGGATGGCAGTGGGCTGAGCGTGACCTGATGCGGACCGCTGATGGCGTCTCCGGCCTCAACCCAGTAGTCCAGTTCATGCTCAACGCCGGAGGGGCTCGTCTTCAGCTCTCCCACATAGCGAAATCCGGCAGTGGCTGCCGTCAGTTCGACTCGCTGGTCGAGCAGTTGACCGTCACGAGTGCTATAGCGGACAAACACGGGCTCATCTCGACGCAAGCCATTCAATTCAACTTCGATCGGGAGAGGCTTTCCTTGAGTCAGTTCTACCGAGCCGGGTTTGACGTCCAGCACGTGGACTCGCGATGGAGGTTGGACCGATGACCATGGCATCAGGATGCGTTTGCCAGTGACGAGCGTACTTTTCGGGGAGACCATGGTGTAGACAACCAGACTGGTCAGTAGCAGGAGCACGCCGCCAATCAATTTGATGAAGGAGCTGGTGTCCACGGTTGCCGATGGATCTTGTCCGCCGATAAAACGTGCGGCGCGATAGGTCAGTGCTGCCATGACGCCGCGCGGTACGCCGTGGTTGGGCATCGCCTCCAATTCCAGCCAGGAGATCAGACCGTTTTTGAACTCCGGTACCAGATGTTCTATTCGCTTGGCGGCGTAGGCGGGGTTGATACGCAGAAAGACTAACGGGAGAAGATAGCGGACGGTCCACCAGACAGAACCCAGCACGCCACAGAACCAGAATGACCACCGGCCGGCTGGTGACAGTGGCAACAGCCAGTGATCGACCAGGCAGGCAAGGAGCCAAATTCCGAGCAAGCCGGCGAGCCAGGCAAAGACCAATACCATGGCATCGAGAAACTTGATGAACCGGGCGGTCTTGTGAAGATGCGTATGCAGAGCCCTGCGCACGTCGTCACTACCGGGGACCGACTTAGTCCGTGGCTGTCCAGTCGTGCTGATCTGGTTCGGGACAGAACTCATGCTCAAGCTGCCGTGATTAGTTGGTATGGGGTGACGAACCAGACTGGCGTCTGTGGGCTCGCACTCCCAGGGGACTACCTATTAGTATAGACGCTTCGGCCTGCCTGAACGTTTCACAAAAGAGCGTCGGACCCAACATTTAGGGGCTAGCACGTGGCGATTCCAGGCGGTATCGCCTGTGGGAGTTTTTCCTGCTAGGACCCTGCGACCGGACCATTCTCAATTTCCAATGCGATCGTTTCGTGGAACCAACTCAAAAATCGTCAGACTACGTCCTTCTCAGCCCGCGAGATTCCGTCGTGGTGCTTCTAAGAGATTTCGCGGCCGGAGAGTCGATTACCGTAGGGGCGAACAGGGTTGAAGTGCGAGAAGCGGTGGCGGCTGGACACAAACTGGC
>JANQJJ010000424.1 GCA_028281725.1 Pirellulaceae bacterium
GCCGTTCTGAACAGCCCTCGCAACGTCTGCGAAATCGAAAACCGATACTCGGCGGAAGTCAGCTGGCGCCGGATATCTTTCCACGATGGGAAAACATCACTTGCCAACATGGAAAGTCGGGATTATCATTTTCCATAGTGGAAAGTAACGGTTTACGAGGAGAAAACATGAGTGATTCTGAAAAAGCAAGTCCATCCGAAGCTCAAGATGCGTTGGCATCGGTTGCCGAATTGTCCGCAGTTGGGTTTCAGCGAGGCTTGTACTCTCGCTGGTTTGCACTGGCAATGTCGATTTGGGCGGGCCTGATTGGGACGCTGATTGTCTTCGAAAATCCCGCCTGGATTGTGCTTGCAGTCATCGGAGTGATCGTCTTTTTCGTGTACCGGAGCAAAAAGGGCGCCTGGGCGAAGGAAGTTCATTCCAAACAAGATCTCGTGGTCGTGTTGGCGGCGTCCTTTCTGCTCATAGCTATGTTCGTAGCTGCGATGATCGGATGGCATGGATATGGATGGAAGTGGCCACCGGTTGTTGCGGGCGTGCTGTGTTCTGTCGGGATCTTTTCGCTTACCGAGTATGCCTATGGCCGAATTTGGAACCAGCTCAAGAGTGGGAGTAAGGTGTGAATCGAGCCAAGCTAGACCTGGTTATCCATGCCCCGAACCGACTGAAGATTTGTTCGCTCCTGGTGCCGCTCGAAGAAGCCGAATTTCAGATTCTTCGCGACGAGCTAGGAGTCAGTGATTCCGTTCTGTCCAAGCAAATCAGTCAGTTGGTTGCTGCTGGCTACGTCAGACTTCGCAAGCAGGCTATGCTGGGTCGACAGCGAACCTGGGCAATGCTTACTGCGAAGGGACGTCGAGCCTTTCATTCTCACGTCGCCGCCTTGCAGGGCCTGCTAGGTCCTTCGGTCGAAATTGCGAAGCAACAGACGACACGGCACTGATCCTGGCGACAATCGGTTCGTGTCAGCGGAGCCCATTGGCGGTGGCAGGACAGGATCAGGAAAAGTGAAGACCGGGAAACTGGTGTACTTGTTTCCCTTTTTGCCCCCGCGTCGCTCTCATTGCGGGTACGATTTTGATGGCGGGGCGACAGAGCACTTTGGACTGCATCGAGCGAAAGGCGGCAACGGAATGTCTCGACCTGCCGGCTCCCCACCTGGTGCCTTTTCAGGCATACGGCGATTCCATTCCCAATAGACAGGCCTGCGGAAGATGGCGGCGCAAGAAGGCAATGCACCAGACCCCAAACGGGGTCGTGGCGGACTCTCTCCAGCTAAGATTGTTACCATCCTCTGCATGGGTGGGTGGCTGGTTATTCTCGTCGCGTGGAACGCTTATGCCACGGACAAGGGTACGCTGCCGAAAGCGGTTGCCGTTCTATCTGCCGTCGTTTGTGCGAGCTTCGTAACAAGTCAGTACCGGCTGAGAACACTTGCCTTCACAGCTTGGGTGATCACATTCGTGTTGGCGGGGTTCTGCTTTCCGGCTGCTTTCATTAGCTGGGGTGACTTCGAGCTCAAGCAACTGATCGTACCGCTCATTCAATTGATCATGTTCGGCATGGGCGCGACCTTGGCTGTCTCGGATTTCACCCGGGTCTTCCGAATGCCGTGGGCAGTCTTGATTGGCATCTTTCTTCAGTTTTCGATCATGCCGTTGCTTGGGTTTTCCCTCGCCAAGGCGTTTGCTTTTGAGTCGTCCTTGGCCGTGGGAGTGATCCTGACCGGATCTTGCCCCGGCGGTGTCGCTTCCAATCTAATGACGTACCTTTCCAAAGGAAACGTCGCTCTATCGGTTACCATGACCGCCTGTTCCACGTTGGTCGCTCCGATCATGACCCCGCTGCTGATGAGTATGTTGGCTGGTACGCTGGTGGAAATTGTCTTCATGGATTGGGTGATCAATATCATCAAGATTGTCATCGTACCGATCGCACTGGGGCTGATTTTCAATAGCGTTTTGCGGGCTCTGAAATTGCGCGGCGCATGGATAGATCGCTGTTTATCACTCATCGCCATGGCCGGTATCTGTTTCATTCTTGGAATCATCATCGCGGACTCTCGCGACAAACTCCTGACGATTGGGATTGCATTGGTGGCAGCGGCCATCTTGCACAATCTAGCCGGATACTTGCTCGGATACTTTGGAGGGCGGCTGGCCAAGTTGGATGAGAGCAGTTGCCGTACGGTGGCTATCGAGGTAGGCCTGCAGAATGGAGGCATGGCGACTGCCTTGGCAATCAATACGCTGAAGGATCCGCTGGCAGCTTTGGCACCTGCTGTCTTCGGACCCTGGATGAATATCTCCGGCTCCATGCTGGCCTCTTGGTGGGGGGCTCGCCCACCAACGGCAGAAACTGACGTAGAACTCGCAACTCCAGGAGAATAGCTATGGCCTACCCGACATCGATCCATGCCGTTTGGTTTGCAGCAGTGCTCTGCATAGTGGGAACTGCACATGCCCAACAGAGACCACCGCGTCAGCCGGTGGCAGGAGACCGCGAGATCAGCGCCCTGCCCAGCGACCAGGTCATTCCCCAGGAGTTTTATGTCGAGCGGCCGACGCTCCAGTGCGCGGGTTTCGAATGGTATGTATCTGGCGATGACAACCATAACGCCACGGTGACGATCCGATTTCGCGAACGAGGGACATCCGCTTGGCGCGACGGTCTACCGTTGTTGCGCATTCAGCGGGAGAAAATTTGGGGCCACGAACAGCGGGACGTATATGAAACGCCCAACATGTTCGCCGGCAGCATTTTTGGACTCCGCCCCGCAACGACCTACGAATGCCAGTTCACCATGGCCGACCCGGATGGTCTCATCGGCGTGGCGGAAAAATCGGTTGTGGTCACCACCAGACCCGTTCCGAAGCCCAGCGAAAACGGCAATGTCTACCATGTCTATCCTTTGGGGTATGACGGTCCGCGCGAAGAGCCGGCATTCACCGGACTGAACGAGGCCTACTACGGTTACAACGGCAGCGGTGACTGGTGGTTGTATTCCGAACCTCGCGTGCGACCGGGGGATGTCATCCTAGTCCACGCAGGTATCTACAAAGGAAATCGCTATCAATACGCCGACAAACTGGGACTCGACTTCCACGGTACTTATGTACTGACCCAGGACGGTACCGCCGAGCATCCAATCACCATCAAGGCGGCCGGCGACGGTGAGGTGATCTTCGACGGCGACGGGAACTATCGATTGTTCGACGTCATGGCTGCGGACCACCATTACTTCGAAGGGCTCACCATCATCAACACCGAGATCGCCTTCTACGCCGGGCTCAAACGGGTACTGGGCTGTTCCGGCCTCTCGGTCGTGAACTGCAAAATGGACAAAGTCGGCCAAGGCGTGATGACTCACTGGGCCGGGTCGAACGATTTTTACATCGCGGACAACACCATGATCGGCATGCACGATCGCCACCGGAACCACGGCTGGGCCGGGCTGGAAGACCCCGCGCCGATCACATCCTACAACGCCATCAAGGTTTACGGACAGGGACATGTCGTCTGCCACAACCACATTGCCTATTACCATGACGCTGTTTGCGTGGACACGCACGGTCGACCGGAGGGGGGTCCTGGCGAGCACTGTGCTTCCATTGACATCTACAACAACGACATCTTCCTCATCGCCGATAACTTCATCGAGGCTGATGGCGGCGCGCACAACATCCGCATCTACGAAAACCGCGGAATCAATTGCTACCACTCGGCGCTGAGCGGCCAGCCCGTTTTCGGCGGCCCGGCGTACTACATCAGGAACGTCTGCCATACGTCCGGGGATTCCCTAAAATTCTCGGCTCGCCCCACGGGACTCGTTGTCTACAACAATACGTTCTGCTGTGAAACGAGACCGGCCATGTACTCCAATGGGCTATTCCGGAACAATCTGTTCCTGGGAAACGACCCTGAACATCCGGCGCTCTCGTCGATGAGTTACACGTCTTATACTTCGTTCGATTACAACGGTTACCGAAAAAAGCCGGCCGCAGATCCGCTGTTTGAATGGTGTCAGCCGACTGACGCACTACAAGACTTCACTCTGTTGTTCCGCAGGGGAAGCCCGGGTGGAAGCACACTTTGGTTCGACTCATTCGACGCGTTCCGCTCTGCGACCGGCCAGGAAAAGCATGGCGTGATGCTCGACTACGATGTGTTCGAAAGCGTGGAGCCACCTGACCCTGCGGACCGGTCACGTGTCTATCAACTCGAGGGACTCGATTTTCGGCTTCGCGCCGGATCAGCTGCCGTGGATGCGGGATGTGAACTGCCGACGCTGACTGACGGATTTACCGGAACCGCTCCCGATCTGGGGGCTTACGAGCGCGGCAAACCGCTGCCCGTCTACGGCCCACGCCCGAAGTGAACTGGCAACCAGTCCATCCGCAGAGGCGCCATCATGCTTCGCTGGTCGGTGGGTGCCGACGACAGCCGGTCGTTCTTCTTGTGAGAATCAACGAGAGCATAACAGCGGCCTGACAACTTGCCGTGTCCGCTCCACTCGCCCGTGCGTATCCGGTTCGTCGGGAACGGCTAATCACGACGCTCTTCGCGCAATGGCCGGATGTGATCCGGGATGCCGCCTTCCTCCACCTTTGGGCAAGTGACATCAAATGATCCGCGATAGCCAAACAGCCGGCCCCACGTCGGGTTGGTCACCTCAACCTGAATGCGAAACTTCTGAGCCTCGTCGTCATACCACTCGCACACGTCGGCGATCCCGGACAAGAACAGCGGAAACGAAAAAGCAATTCGTCCTTCGTAAAAACGCTGCCCGCCTGACCGAATGCACAGCCCACCACGCTCATCAACCGAAACGTTCAAATCGACAGCGAGATGCTGGTGGGATCCGAGGTAATCAACAATGCAACCACGGCTTTCGCTGTAAATCATATATGCATCAAAACGGCGTCGCTTGCTAGTGTCAAAAGTCCGAACCCAAGTGACCGTTTCGCGACCGAAGCTGTCTTGGTAGGCATAGTTTTCGACGGTGAAGGGGATGTCTTCACCATACTCCGGGAACATAATTCGCCTCCACGTCCCCAGGTACAGGAAGGGCACGGTGTAAAAGCGGCCTCGCCAGACTTCATCCATGACTCCGGAACCGATCGATGCGATCTGGTCTTCGCTGCTGAAGCCGAATCGTTCCTGAATCTTCGGGTGAAGTTTCTCGAAATCTGATCCAAGTGCGCGTTGGTAAATCGATGGCATCAGTCAGTCTCCGGTTTCGCTCTCAAACACCGTCGAGCGGAAGGCAAGTCTTTCTTCATCACCAACCCGATCACGGAGATAACCGCCAAGAGCCAGTTCAGACTAACAGGATTGAATGCCGCCAACAGAAACTGGGGCGAGTTGATCGCCACAACCAAGGTGGCCGGTATCATGAGTCCAGCGGTCAACGCCAACGGCCAACGGTGCCCAAAGAATACCAGCACCATGACTCCCAGCGCGACTTCGGCTGCCCCCGCAATGACCAGTACCGTTGGTGCAGTCGTCTCCGCGATCCCGGCGTCGGCCAGCATCACCAATTCATCCGGGTGACTTGCGATCAGTTTGGGGATGAGCCCCTGATAGAGCCAGACCATGGCGACGGTGATTCGACATAGGAAGTGGATTACTGTTCGCTGCATTGAAACCGCTGGGTCAACGCCTTCCTCTATCCACAGCCGCAAGCGGTCAAAGCTCCAAGCGGTCGCCCAGCCCATCAACGGGCGAAACACGAGCCGGTCCAAGCCGCGACCGATCCAACCAAAGCGCGTTCGATAATCGTATCCCGTGATGAATCGAACGCCATCGTCAACCGGGACATATTGCCAGTATCCTGCTCCTTCCCGAATCAACGATTTGGAGTCGTCCGACCAGAATCGAAGCGACGAGGTGCGTCGTCCTTCGCCGCGGCGACTGCCAACTGTCTGTCCTTCACCATCGATGGAAAGACCGAATCCAATTCTCGTTGAGTACAGAAACCGCTGCGGTTCTGACTCGGCTGCGCGGGGGAGGTACGTGATCGACGTGAATCGCACATCCCAGCGCTCGTGCCACTGCGGGTCTTGGGTTTTCTCCCACAATTCGTCCAGCGATCCCTGAATTTTTGTTTCCACGTAGATGCTCATGAACGCCGGTCCGATCACTCGAAAGTTGGTCGCATCTCTCTGTTATCTTCTGTCAAACGCTCTTCCCCCTGCCTGGCGGCGCAAGTCGAAACAACGCGGGCTTCGACAAGGCGACTTGCCGATGGATTGAGATGGTAACCGCGGCTTCCGCCAACATTTAACATCAGATTTTTGGACACTGGTCGGTGAACAACCCGTCTGTTTCCTGGGTTCCGTCTCGTAACCGGGTGGTTGCTGTCGCCTCAGGGCGCAAGAGGATCTGTCCGGAAGCCTTTAAAGTAATATTGACTTGTGGAGCCAGATATCCACAATGTCCATTTCTTGAGTGAGGGTCGCCAAGAGCATGGGGTGCCTCCCTGCCAGGGCATCAAAACCAGAGCGTCCTGCCCTGCCCGCCCACTGGCCCGGCTCAACACAAACCGTCTCAACGCGGCGTTAAACAACCCAAGGTCCGAGCAACAAGGAACGACGCTATGCAAACGGAATACGGTGCATCTGCGGGCGAATCCGCGCAGCCCGCAACGAAAACACCGTCAGCCCAGTCCAGGGAGAAAGCGAAAGTTCGTCATTTTCCGGAGGGAATCGCCTGGGGACCGGCTTTGTGGATTGCGGTCGTTCATCTGGGTGCGTTGGTGGCTCCCTGGACGTTTACCTGGTCGGGGTTGGTCGTCATGCTGCTGATGTACTGGCTTACAGGCGGCATTGGAATTTGTTTGACCTATCACCGACTACTCAGCCACCGCAGCTTCCGTACTTACGCTCCCATACGGTGGCTGTTCGCCTGGATCGGCGGTCTGGCAGGCGAAGGCTCAGCCATTCACTGGGTAGCGAACCATCGCGTTCATCATGCCAAGAGCGATCACCCGGGCGATCCGCACTCGCCGCGAGAGGGGTTTTGGTGGAGCCACATGCTCTGGTGTCTACAAGCGATGAAGCCGGAAGCTCGACAGGAATTGCACCAGCGTTGGGCTCCGGACTTGACGAAAGATGCCGTGTTGCGATTCCTGGACAAGACGTTTTTGCTGTGGCAAGTAGTTTTCGCCACGGGCCTGTTCGCCGTGGGGTTCACCTGCGGAGGGCTAGCGCTTGGTACCTCGCTATTGGTATGGGGTGTCTTCGTGCGGATGGTGATCGTGCTGCATGCAACCTGGTGCATCAATTCGGTGACGCACGTGTGGGGCTACAAGACTTACGACAACGGTGACGACAGCAAGAATCTGTGGTGGGTTGCCTTGCTGACCTTCGGCGAGGGCTGGCATAATAACCATCATGCCTACCAGCGTGCGGCCAACTACGGCCACCGCTGGTGGGAAATCGACACGACCTACCTGATGATTCGGCTATTGGGCCGCGTTGGTTTGGCCTGGAACATCGCCCCCATCCCGCAGAACGCACTCCAAGCCTTGGGAAAACGGAAACTTCGGGCCTAAAAACTGGATATTGACATCCAGTTATCCCGAGTGTAACTTGAGTGACTCCCACCTGACTATTTTCAGGGCGACTGCCTGAAACCCACCGCACTTGCCACGGAGTTGAAGCATGCACAGATTGCTGCTGTGCCTGGTCCTTGCCTTCCTGGTGCACTCGACGACTTGGGCCGATTCGGCTACCGATTATTTTGAACGAAACATCCGTCCGCTGCTGATCCACAAGTGCACCGAGTGTCATAGTGGCCGCACGCCCGATGGCGATCTCGACCTGTCATCGCAGGTCGGGTTCGCCGCAGGCGGCATGGCTGGCGAAATCGTCAATGGACGCAACTGGGAAGCCAGTTCACTTTATGCAAGGCTGACTACCAGCGACGAAGATCTGCAGATGCCGCCCAATGAGCGTCTGAGCGATGAGGAAATCGCAGCGGTACAAAAGTGGATTGAGCTGGGTGCGCCGTGGCCTGACGGTGACCGCGCGGTCATGCCCAGTCCTGGAGCGACGGTGGGCACCGAACACTGGGCGTTCGAACCTGTCTCCAATCCCGCTCCACCAGCGGTTCAGGATGAACACTGGTGCTGGACCGACGTGGATCGTTTCATCTTGGCCAGACTCGAAGCGGCCGGTCTGTCTCCAGTTGAAGATGCCGACTCGACGACATGGCTGCGCCGCGCCACGCTAGACCTCACCGGTTTGCCTCCCACACCCGGACAGTTACACCTCGATCACCACGAACCATCCGAAGCGCCGGAGCGTAGCCTGCTCGATCGTTTGCTGGGCAGCCGAGCATACGCCGAGCGCCAAGGAAGACGTTGGCTCGACTTGGCTCGCTACGCAGACACCTCGGGCGATGGTACGGACATGCCGATACCCGAAGCGCGTTTCTATCGCGATTGGGTGATCGACGCCTTGGACTCGGACATGCCCTATGATCAGTTCCTCACGGAGCAGCTTGCCGGAGATATTCTGGCCGCACAGGATCCCGATGATCCGGAAGCCTATCGCAAGATAATTGCCACCGGATTTATCGCGTTGTCTCGTCGCTTTGGTAACTCCAAGTTCGCCGAAGCCCATCAGATTATCGACGATTCGATCGATACGATTGGCAAATCCATGTTGGGCCTGAGTCTTGGTTGCGCTCGCTGCCATCATCACAAGTTTGATCCCGTGACCACCGAAGACTATTACGGACTTTACGGCTACTTTGCCAGCACTCAGTATCCGCATGCCGGCACCGAGCATCAAAAAGAACGTAGCGACTTGCCCCAGATCAAAGTCCCGGATGCGCTCCAGTCGGTTTTCGATTCGGATGTCGCGTGGGCGGTTGGCGACAAGGCCGAAGTAGGCGATGCCAAGGTGCATATTGCCGGTGATCCTCGCAAACCGGGCGCTGAGGTGCCGCGGGGCTACCTGGCGTTCCTCTCGGTCGATTCCCCGGATATACCCGAGCGCAGTAGCGGCCGGTTGCAGCTTGCTCAGTGGATCGCGTCAGAGCAAAATCCGTTGACCGCTCGAGTCATGGTCAATCGCATCTGGCAATCCCACTTTGGCTCCGGCCTGGTGCCCAGCGCCAGCAACTTCGGCATGCAGTCGCCCGAGCCTACGCATAGGAAGCTACTGGACTATTTGGCCAGAGAGTTTGTCGAAAGTGGTTGGTCGATCAAGCACATGCATCGACTGATTATGTCCTCGCACGTTTATTACCTGTCGAGCCGCGAAGCTCCAGAGCAACTGGCCGCTGACGAAGCCAACGAGTTGCTGTGGCATTTTCCGCGACAGCGATTGGATGCCGAGACGTTTCGCGACTGCGTACTGGCGGTCAGCGGGCGTCTACAGCCGGGCAGCGGGGGACGCCATCGGTTCAAACCGACCGACGAACTGAGATACACGCAGGGCCGGCCATTTTCCGAGATATTCGACCACGAATACCGGTCGGTCTATCTGATGACTCCACGATTGAACCGTCATCCGATGATGGCTTTGTTTGACGGCGCGGATGCAAACGTCAGCACGGCCCAGCGAGGTGAATCCACGGTGCCGCTCCAGTCGTTGTTTGTCATCAATGGAGAGTTTATCAACGGACAAGCTGAAGCCTTTGCCCACCGCGTATGCGAACACAGTGATGTCCTGCAGGAGCGAGTTGCCTGGGCATGGCAGTTGGCTTATGCACGCCGGAATACGCAAGAAGAATTAGCCTCGGTGAGTGACTATCTCGAGCGTTACATTTCCAGTCGAGTCGCCGACGGATCAGCACGTGAGCAGGCCGAGCGCGATGCATGGAGTAGCGTTGCGAAGGCTTTGATCGCATCCAATGAGTTTATGTACGTGGATTGAGTCAGGTGAGCACAATGCAAATACGACGCCGTGATGCAATGATTCTGGGCTTCTTCGGCGCCACTGGTCTGGCGGGCCGGTTCGCTCCGGTTCGGGCTGGCTCCGGTGGCCCGCTCGCGCCGCAACGCCCCCATTTTCCAGGCAAAGCCAAGCGGGTTATCCAGATTTTCTTGCCCGGTGGTGTTTCTCAAATCGACACCTTTGATCCGAAGCCCGCGCTCCGGCGCGATCATGGAAAATCTATCCGCAAGGGTAAGATCTTGGCAGCCAGTCATTGGGGGCATGCCCCGGGCGGAGACAGCGGTCTTCTGATCTCGGATCTGTTTCCTGAGCTGCGCAAGCAAGCAGACCAGCTCTGCTTGATTCGCTCGATGCATGGCGACAAGGGCGATCACTTTGAAGCCACATTGAGCATCCACTCCGGCGCGATGGCAGGCGCGCTGCCGGGCATCGGCGCTTGGGTCAGTTTCGGTCTGGGCACCGAGAATCCGAACTTGCCCTCTCACGTCGTCTTTTGTCAGAAGCTCCCATACGCGGGTTCGCAGGCATGGAGTTCCAATTTCTTGCCTGCGTATCATCAAGGCACGCGTATCGTTCCTGGCGACGAGCCGATCGCGAACTTGAAGCCTGCTGCGGACACAGCCGGGCAACAACCGCTCGAACTCGGATTCTTGCGAGAACTCAATCAGCGCCACTTGGCCTCGCGCAGTAGCGATACGAGACTGGCAGCGCGAATGCATGCCTACGATGCGGCAGTAGGACTACAGGAGGCGGCACCCGAAGTGTTCGATCTGCGAGATGAAAGTCTGGCCACGTTGGACATGTATGGAGTGAAGCCTGGTGAGCAGTCGAGTTTCGCGTGGCAGTGCTTGATGGCCCGGCGAATGAGTGAACGGGGAGTGCGGTTCATCGAACTGATCGACAAGGGAGCCAGTGGCAATTGGGACGCCCATTCCAACATGAAGTCCTACGAGAAACTATCCGCGAATATCGATCGGCCCATTGCCGCCCTGCTAGCCGACTTGAAACAGCGAGGTCTGTTGGAAGAGACGCTGGTCATCTGCTGTACCGAGTTTGGCCGGACCGTGGATGCTGACGAGGATAAGCCCAATGGTCGTGGACACTACAAGGACGCGTTTACTTGCTGGCTTGCCGGCGGGGGCGTTCCTGGCGGCACCGCGTATGGAGCAACCGACGAATACGGAAGGCACATCGTCGAGAATCCGGCTCATATTCACGACTTCCACGCAACCATTTTGCACCAGCTAGGCTTTGATCACGAGCAGTTGACCTACTTTTACAACGGCCGCGATTTTCGTTTGACGGGTCTTGCTGGCAACGTACTGAATCTGGCGTAGTCGCTTCCAAGTTTGATGCTATGATCGACGTGGCAGCACAACCTACCTCGAGATAAGGAGAAGATCATGGTCCGGTATCTAAGTCTACTGACATTCACGCAACAGGGAATGTCCCAAATCCAGGAGTCGCCGGCGCGAGCCACCGAGTTTAACGCGGCCGTAGGTGCGGCTGGTGGTCGAGTGGTCTCACAGTACTGGTCGTTGGGAGAGATTGACGCCGCCGTCGTATTCGAAGTTCCGGATGATACTAGCGCGGCGGCGCTGCTGGCCGATCTTGCCAAGCAGGGTCACGTGCGAGCGCGATCGCAACGCGTTTATGATGAGAAGGAATTTGGTGCCATTGTTGCCAAGCTTTGATGGGTGTCAGCTCACGCTGTTCCGAACGATCAGCTGCGGAGCGGCGACGGCACCAGGGAGTGTTAGGCGTAAGCAAATCTCCAGGGTCGCCGACCGCTCCGCCGGTCGTACAGCGCCGCACGGGATCATCTTTTTGCGGAAAAAAGCACGGTTCACGGCGTCGCATGGCACCGGTGAGGGCCTGCTAGTCGGCTGACAGTTCGCTCAAGTCCCAAACTCGAATCGTACCGTCACGACTGCAGGTGGCGATGCGATGCTTGACCGGGTCAAGGGAAATGTTGTGCACCGACGCCTCGTGACCTCGGAGCGTGGCGATGATCGAGCCGTCTGAGAGATCCCAGATTCTAGCGGCTGCGTCTTGACCACCGGTCACCAGATGCGTCCCGTCGCTGCAGAACGCGGCTCCCCATACATCTCCGTCGCTTCCAGTCAGGTTCTGGGCTTCATCGCCCGTTTCCGTATTCCAGATCCGGATGTTCTTATTCCAACCTACGGTCGCCAGTAGCGGCCCCGATTCCGCAAAACGCACGTCGTAGATGGGGCCGTCATGACCCGACAGCGTTTGCCGCTCGTCGAGCCGATCGGCATCCCAGAGACGGACGATCTTGTCACTGCCGACGGTTGCGATCAGATTGCCGTCTGCCGAGTAATCGACGCCAAAGATCGCTCCAGGCTGTGATCTCGTCGCCACTTCCGCCCCGGAGTCGATATCGTAGACGTGGATCACGCCTTCGCGGTCGCCGGCTACGATCAGGTTGCCGTTGGGCGAGAAAGCAACGCCGCGGACGGCGTTCTCGGCCCGCCATTCGGTGAGCAATTCAAATGTCTCACTATTCCAGAGTTTGACGCGGCTATCGTCGCCGCACGTGACAACCAGGGATCGCGTGGGATGAAATTGAACCATCCAGACGACGCCGCGGTGCGCACTAAAGCTCTTGATGACTTGTTGCGATCCGATGTCCCACAGCCGCACCGATCCATCTTCAATTCCGGCAGCGAGTTGGTTGCTGCTGGGTGAAAAATCGACCGACCAAACCGTGCCGGGATTGCCGGCGAGCAGAATCGATGGAAAGGGATCGCCCAAAAGTTTGGCTGGGTTGCGAGGCGATATCCACAGGCCTGCCGCGGTAACCAGGGCGAGCACGGCAACGGCGGCGATCATCCAAGCGCCGACAATCCACCTGCGATGAACCACACGATGATCACCGGATAGCTTCTTGGCTTCGGCGGCTGCAACCGCCGGAACCTGTAGCGGTGAAATGGGGCCGAACTTGGTGACAACTCCTGCCAAGGCCGTGGCAACCGAAGAGGAGGACTCCGGGCGATCTTCAGGCTTTTTGGCCAGCAGAGCCATAATGATATCGGAAAGCGGTTTGGTAACTGCGGGGTTCACTCGTTGCGGGGGGGCGGGCATTTCATCCATGATGCGCTTCATGACACCCACCGCCGTTGGTGCTTGGAACGGAGAACTCCCGGTTGCCATCTCGTACATGACCGCACCGAGCGAAAACAGATCGCTGCTTTCGTCCGCATCTCCGCCCATCGCCTGCTCCGGCGACATATACAGAGGCGTGCCGGTGACCATGCCGGTCTTAGTCAGCTTGATATCGTCGGTCGCGCGAGCGAGGCCAAAGTCGGTCAGCTTGACACGATCGGTTTCTGCTTCGATCAAGATGTTTGCCGGCTTGATATCGCGATGAACCATGCCTCTGGAGTGGGCAGCCGACAACCCAGCGGCGATTTGCATTCCCAGGCGAGCGACTTCCTGCGGTGGAAGCGCCCGTCCGCTAGCAAGGCGCTTTTCCAGCGTCTCGCCATCAATCAACTGCATGACCAGATAAGCGACCTCTCCCTCGTTAGCTTTGGCAACCTGATGCATGGCAACGACGTGTTCATGCGAGATAGCGGCCGCAGCTCGGCCTTCGCGGCAAAAACGCTGACGAGCAGTATCGTTTTCCTGGAACTGAGGGCTCAGGACTTTGATGGCAACGCTACGCCGAAGATGGGTGTCGAAAGCCTCCAGTACGATGCCCATGCCGCCGCGGCCGATCACGCGAGCCACTTGAAAGTGATGCAGTTGTCCGATGTACGCAGGATCGTCCGAAGGTGCCAGAAAGCTGAGATCGTGGGCCGCTTCATTCGCGTGGGGCGTTGTCTTTTCGCTGTGGCTGGTTACCTGGGGGACAGTCGTCTCTCGTGAGGCCTTCAACTCGTTTTCCAGATTCGTCACCACGTTCCAATACGCAGATTCGGATGGCGGATTCACTTGATGGATGCCACTGACCAGACTGTCGATGTGGATTTCACCCGTCGCTATGGACTGGAGCATACCCTGGCAGTTTTCGCATTCGCCGAGGTGGTCGGTCAGCCGCTCCAACTCGGCAGCGGCCAGCGAGCCTTGAATTAGTTGGTTAAGTTTGCCGCGATCAGGGCATGCCGAAGCGATAGGCATTGCTATTCCTCCTCCATCAGTCGTTCGACCTCGGTTCGTAGTTTCGCGGTGACACGGCTGCGTGCGACGTAGATCGCGCCACTCTTCATACCCAGCCGCTTGCCAGCTTCAACAGCGGACAGACCATCGATTGCGGTCAATTCGAACGCGGCCCATGTCTTTGGTTCGATTTGAGGCTTCATCCGTTCGACTGCCTTGGCCACAAGCTGGCGTTGATGTTCCAGTTCCCACTGCTCGTCCAGTGGGCTGCGCCGATCGGTTGCTTGGTTGAGCAGCTCGAACTGCGCTGTGTCGTTGCCTGTCGGTCCCGCCCGCTGCCTGCGCTCGAAGTACGTGTAGAGTTTGTTTCTCGTGATCGTAAACAGCCAAGCGCGGAAGCCGCCCTTCTCCTTCTGGTACTCGAGACGACCGATGGCCATTCCGACACTGCGCAGCACGTCTTGAACCAGGTCCGCCGCATCGGCATCCTGCAGACCCCGACTGCGCACGAAGCGATAAAGCATCGGACCATAGTCGCGAATAAAATCGGACCATGCATCCGCATCACCGGCGTTACGCAGCCTCAGCAGCAAGGTTGCACGAGTTATGGGGGCTTCTGCCACGTTATCCAATTCTGAAGCGACCGTTCCAAACACCGCTTCTATTGTATCAGCGTGCCCAAGGAATCGAATCTGGTGGGGAATACCCGGAGTCTTAGCGAACCTTACACCGATTTCCCAGGAATTTTGGAGCGAAGGTTGAGGGACGCGGGCGACGAGCGACTGGAATAGGGAAATTGCCCGGATTTTCGGCTCGGCCTTAAAAAAGCGGTCCATGACCCGTAAGGTCAAGAGAAAACGCCGGTATTCCCTCGTGATTCCACCACGCCGAAGGAGAAACCCGTGACCAACATGCTTAGAATCCCATCCGCTTTGCTTGTGCTTTCGAGCCTCATTTCACCACCGGCCTTGGCGCAGATGCCGGTCCGGACGGCTTCCGTCGAGCGTCAAATGATGCAGCAAAGACACGCCGTGACCGGGTCGCTGCGGGCGGTCTCACGCGGTGAGCTGGCCGCGCTCGAATCAGGACGCCTGCTCGAACTGGCCGTCCGCGAGGGTGAGGAAGTCACCAAAGGCGACGTCCTGGCACGTGTGGACGCTCGTCGATTGGAGGCTCAGAAACGCGAAGCCCTCGCCGACAAACGTGTTGCCGAAGCCGATCTGGAAAGCCAGCGGGCGACGGCCGATCGCGCTGAAGCGGACTACACGCGTTCTCGAATGCTGATTGAGCACAGAGCGGTCAGTAAAGCCGAGTTGGATGCGTCCCGAGCCTCGGCACGCGTGGCTCAGGCCAACATCGAAGCGACTAAGAGACGCATCGAGAGAATTGAAGAGACAGTTGAGTTGCTCAACGTTCGCCTCTCGGACACCATCGTTCGAGCACCCTACGATGCCACAGTGGTTGAACGTCATGTCGAACCGGGCACGTGGGTTCAGCCGGGCGACGCTCTGCTGACGCTCGTATCCACTGGCCCGATCGAGGCGTGGCTGGAAGTTCCCGAACGGCATGTGAAAGCACTCGATCAATTTGGCGACACGGTTGTGGTTCGCCCTAGAGCGACCGGAGCGCCGACCACAATCCTCTCGACCCGACGCGTTGCAGACGTGAACCGGCGCGTGCGAACTCTCAGCTTTATTGCGACCCTCAGCAACGAAAGCGGGTTGCTGGCTCCGGGAATGTCCGTGGACGGTTGGATTGCGGTTACGGGGGAAGTCATGGCGACCTCGGTTCCAAAAGATGCCGTGATTCGAGGGGGCGGTGAGCCGTTTGTCTATCGCGTCACTGGGGAGTCTGGAGAGCAAGCCGCCGAGCGAGTTCGAGTTCGAGTCCTCTTTGAAACTGGAGACCGGATCGCGATCGAATCGGTCTCCCTCACGCCCGGCGACCAGGTCATCATCGAAGGCAACGAACGCTTGTTGCCTGGACAGCCCGTCGCCGTGACGCAGCGTGAACTCGGCGACACATCTTCTTCTATTGTCGCAAAACGCTAGAGCACACTGGTAGCCCACCCGTCCCCAGGTCGACTCCGCCGCCACTGTGTTGCCAGGATGGACCTGAGGCCAGATCGAGCATCAGGTTCTCAAAAGCCACGCAGGGAGCGGTCGGCAAGCGCAGATCGGGAAGTCGTCAGGCAGCGGGCTGATCCGCAAAGTCGACGCGGCGTCCGATCTGCGTTTTTTCGTTGTCTCTCTGTAAGACGCCGGCCCCGAAGCGGTATTCCCCTACGATTCACCAGTCCAGTCGGAGGCATCGCCATGAACTTGATCAAAGCCGCAGTCGCCCAGCCCGTTACGATCGCCGTTGCGGTCATTCTCTCACTCATCGCCGGCATGGTCGCACTGAAAAATGTACCCATTCGCATGGCACCCGAAGTCGACTCGGTCGTGATCTCGGTCGGCACGGCTTGGGAGAACGCCTCGGCCGAGGAGATCGAAAGTGACGTCATCGAGCAACAGGAAAAGTTCCTCGGCGACGTTGCCAACTTGGTTTCGATGACCAGCATCGCTCGGTCTGGGCGAGGTGCCATTCGGTTGCAATTCCGAACCGGCACCGATATCGACCGGGCCATGGCCGAAGTCGACCAGAAACTGAGCGAAGTCCCTCGATATCCAGAAGGCGTGGATGAACCGAAAATAGAAGGGGTCGATCCCGAAAGTGTCGACTACATCGCTTGGGTTGGGCTGAGCAGCACCGATCCCGAATTCGACGCCACGACACTGTTTGACTTCATGGACCGCAGGATGCGTCCGATTTTCGAACGAATTCCCGGTGTCTCGCAAGTAGGGATGCTTG
>JANQJJ010000113.1 GCA_028281725.1 Pirellulaceae bacterium
TTGCGTCTTCGGATTGTCGACCTGAGCATAATAGAACTGGTCGATGCCGGCCTGCTCGGCTGCAGCCAGGCAGCCGTGCCGGGCCATGGCCGCCACCAGACCGCCATGTCCATCCGGGCTCAGCGCCAAACTCCCTTTGGATGCTCGAAGCACTTTTCCCGTTTTTGCATCCACCGCAGGCATCATTCCTTGGCAGAAAATGGTCAGCTGATCCTCTGCCAGACCACAACGGTTATTCTCGTCGAAGTACTTCCGCGTTTCGGCGTCCGTCGCCGGACTGGTCATGAGAAACAGGGGAATCGATGTGCCATATCGCCGCATGACAGCGAGTAGGCGATCGCAGTGCATTTGAAAGAGCGTGCGGTGGCTGATAGGGCCGACCGGGTACATGCCCTTGGGAAGATCGAATCCGAGTCGTGTGCCTTGTCCGCCGGCGACCAGGATCATGCCGACGCGACCGCTTCGCAGCGCAGCCTCTCCGGCCGCCTGGGCGGCCTCCGGCGTTAAAGTGGGGTGAGGTTGGTCCAATCGCACTGCGGGGGGTGGTTCCGCTCTGGCCGCTAGATCACCCCAGTTACTCGGTGCATCCCGGCCGTCGATCAATCGCTGAAGTTGCAAAAAGTCGATGCCGAGCAGTTGTTGTTCGAGTTGTTGTCGCTCGCCCGGGGCAAGCTCGTCTGCGAACTGAGTCAAATGCTCTTGTCCGAATTTGGCGAGGGTTTCACTCAGAGTCATGAGATTGTTTGGCTACCGGATTGACGGGGGTTGGGGGACGAGTTTCTCCAGCTTGAATACTATACTCCGAACCCTAGGGGCGCTTCGACCGCAAACTCGTGAGGACCAAGAGAAGTTCGGCCAGCCTACTTTCGACTCGTCTGCCTGGCATCATATGGGAAGCAGCGGTCCTGCTTTTTAGCCGTCATCATGGCCGAGCGTGATGGCACCTCGGGAGAGGCGACCGTTATTTCCGGCGCGATGCTGACTGGCATAGCTACCGCAGTGCCGATGCCTGGGGTACCATGAGAGCTAACTATGTCGGGAGCCCGCTGAGCGGACGGTGTAGTTAGCTCAATTCTTTTCGGCCGGTCTACGTCAACACACCAAGCTGGTGAGATATTAGCAATACCCATGACAGTCACTGCGTCTCTGGTCCAACAGCTTCATCGAATCAATCGGCAAAAAACGGATCTAAAAGGTCAGCTGGAACGCGGCCCCAAGACGGTGGCAGCTGCGGGCCGGAAGTTGCAGGCCGCCGAGCTAAACGTCAGCCGGATTCATGATAATCTGACTCGAATGAAAGTGGACGCGGACGGCAAACAGCTGCAGATGAAAGAGCGGGAAGAGAAGATTCACACCTGGGAGGGGCAGCTCAATACGGTGAAGGAGAACCGCGAGTATCAGGCGTTAAAGAATCAGATTGCAGCCGATACGCAAGCCAATCTGGTCTTGTCGGATGAGATCTTGGAGTTGCTCGAGTCCATTGACGAAGTGGAGCAAACGCTCCAGGAAGCCCAGGCGGGCGTCGAGGAAGCGCGGACGGAGTTAGAAAGGATTGAGAAACTGGTCGCGGACAAGAAGGTGGTCTTGGAGAGTGAGCTCTCCCGCGTCGAGGCGGAGCTGGTGGAGGCAGAAAAGGGGCTTGCCGGGGATTTCAAGCAGGAGTACAAGCGGCTGGTCGCTGCCAAGGGGGAGGATGCCATGGCGGAGCTCGAGGGCAAATGCTGTAGCGGATGCTATCAGAGTCTTACTCCTCAGCTGCTGGATCGACTCAGCCTGGGACAGCCTATACTGTGCCCAACCTGCGGACGGCTAATCTATCAAGATTTGGCACGCTAAATCGAGCTGAATCGTCCGACCGGTCGTCCAGCCGACAGGGAATCTCCTTGACAATCCGAGGCGAGAACCCAACGATATAGGCAACAAGACCGCTGCATATTTCGCGACCTCTTTCTCGAGCGGGAGAAAGAGGTCGTCTTTTTTCGTGCGTGTTTCCTGGCACCCTACCAGATGACCTTAACAAGGGAGTGAACCAATGTCGGAAATGGTTCCGATGACTCGTCAAAAATACAACGAGCTTCGCGCCGAGGTTGAGCATCTTGAAAACGTGGAGATGCCCCAGATCGCTGAAAAGATAGCTGAAGCTCGCGCTGAAGGAGACCTGAAAGAAAACGCGGAGTACCACGCCCAGCGCGAGAATCAGGGGATGATGCAAGCGAAAATCAATCAGAAGAAGGAAAAGATTGCCAACGCGTATATTATTGACCCGAGTAAGCTTCCTAGGGGCGAGGTCAGTTTGCTAGCGACCGTCAAAGTGAAGGATCTTGACTACGATGACGAAGAGGAATTCACCATGGTCGGTGCAGGCGACGAAGACTATGACCAGGGTAAGATCCTTTCGACGAGTCCGATTGGTGCCGCGCTGATGGGGAAAAAGGTGGGGCAGACGGTTGAGATCGATGTGCCCAAAGGCAAGCTGAAGTTTGAAATCCTGGCCATTGACTATCCCGAACTCGACTAGGCACTGCGCTGGCCAATGAATTTCGTAGCAGAGTCCGTGATCGGCATGGCGCTAGTCGCCGGTATTTCGTGGAACTTACCGGCGGCCAGCGCTGCGCCGCCTACGCCAGCGGCTGCAGTGCCTGGTGCGTCAGCTAGCTGCGGACCGAAAGCATGCGATCTGAAGATGGTTTGGCTCGCGGGAATTGGGAACACACACTTTTCAGCCGGGAGCCAACGGGCCCTGACGATGGCTGCAAACAATGGAAAGAAAATCTGGTGACATCGACTGATGAACCTCCGCCCGCCGACAACAGCCCCGAGAAGGACTCCTCAGACCAAACTGCTGAGGAGCACCGCGAGGAAGCCAAGGAACCTTCCTTGGGTCCTGCCTGTCTGGTTGTAGCCATACTCTCGCTGGCGGTCTTCTGCAGCGTTTGTGCATTTGGTAGCTGGATTGCGTTCAGCGATCAGTATCCGCTAGCGGAAAAGGGAATCACGCAGCAGTTGATCCCCTGGGTAGAGAGTAGCCAACTGGCCAGCGCCGACAAAAAATCGATCGTCGCACAACTCCGTGCACTCATTCCAAAACTTCAGGAGCGAGAGATCGACAAGCGGCAACTCTCGCGGCTACACAATTGCCTGCAAGATAACCCTGTTCTGCTGTGGGGTGGTGTGCAATCCATCGTTGCTCAGGCTCCCGCCGCGGGCCTGACGGAGACGGAGCAAATCGCCCTCCAGCGGGTAAGCCAGCGACTGCTGCGGATGGCCACCGATCGCAAGCTCAGTAGAAACGATATCGAGTTTACTCTTCAGAACTGTTCCCGCGTGCGCGACGACCAAGCCGGCATCGAAGTCGTTAGCCCGTTGTCAGCCGAGCAGATTCGAGGCTTTATGCAGCGTGGCGAGCAACTAGTCACCGAACACAATGTGCCCAATATCGCTTACGATAAGACCCCGGCCGAGGCGTTCTCGATGCTGATCGATGCTGCTTTGGCGGTCGAGTAAACCGGCATGACCTGGATCGGTACCCTTCGGATAGCCGCAGCTTAGAGCTTTAGCATATTTTGGATTGATGACCATGGCCTTTCTCACAGCGATCAGCGGAACTGGATTCGGCAAGCGATTTGATATTGCGAAAAGTGAGACGGTTTTGGGGCGGCATCCCGAGTGTGATGTCACCATTGATGTGGGAGCGGTCAGTCGACAACACGCGCGCATTCGCGGCGAGGGAGACGTATTCCAGCTGGAAGATTTGAAGAGTCGCAATGGCACGTTTCTCAACGGCCAACTGGTAACCCAGCCGGCGACACTGCAGGACGGCGACCTGATTCGCATCTGCGACGTCGAGTATTCGTTTCACGCCGAGCAGGAGAGTGATCTGATTGGTGGCGGCACTACCGGCATGCTGACCGATGGTTCCTCCTTTGGCGTGATGATGGTGGACGATGAAGGCCAGGCAGAATCAAGCCGCGCCGTTCATAGTAAGTTTGACATTCGCGGCAGCCAAGGCGGCTCTCAGCTAACGACCACGGCGGCTGTACGTCTACAAGCCGTGCTGGAGATCGCGCAGAATCTCGGCAGAGCCATCAAACTCGAGGAGGTGCTGCCCAAGGTGCTCGACGCCCTTTTCAAAGTATTTATGCAGGCGGACCGGGCATTCATCGTACTCCGCGAAGGAGACAATCTGGTACCGCGGTGGATCAAGACGCGGCAAGAAGACCAGCAAGAGACCTTTCGTATTAGCCGCACGGTGATGCGCGAAGTGATGGAATCGAAACAGGCCATCATCTCGCTGGACGCGACCAGTGACGAACGGTTTGAGATGGCAAACAGCATTGCCGATTTTCGCATTCGCTCCATGATCGTCGCGCCGCTGTTTGATAGCGACGGTGAGCCCCTGGGAGCGATCCAGATGGACACACTCGATTCCAAGAGGCATTTCGAGACGGGCGATCTGGAGATTCTAGCCGGTATCGCCACGCAGGCGGGTGTGGCCATTGAAAATGCGCAAATGCACGAGCGACTCGTGCAGCAACAGCGGGTCGAGCAAGATTTGGATCTCGCCAGAAACGTACAGCAGGCTTTCTTGCCTGCGGCCTATCCCATTACCAAGGGCTACCAGTTCTATCACTACTACAGACCGGCCGACCAGATTGGCGGCGACTATTTTGACTACATCGAGTTGGCCGGCGGCCGGCTGGCAATCCTTGTTGCCGACGTCGTGGGGCATGGCGTTGCTGCGGCCATGTTGATGGCGAAACTCTCGGCGGAAACCCGGTTCTTGCTCGCTAGTCAACACGACGCGTCGGTTGCCGTTACCATGCTCAACCGCCGAATCGCGGATCTTGGCGTAGAGAAGTTCGTCACTCTGTTATGCCTGGTAATCGATCCTGAAACAGGCAAAGCGGACATTGTCAATGCGGGGCACATGGCGCCCCTGTGGCTCAAGGCCGGTGGCAGTGTCGAAGAACCGGGAGACGCCGAGGCGGGGCTACCCATAGGGATTGTGGAGGATTTCGAGTACGAATTGGCTTCGATCCAGGTGGAACCGGGAGATCGTTTGGTGCTTTACACCGACGGCATCAACGAAGCGCCCTCTGCTGATGGCAGCATGTTCGGAATATGTCGACTGCAGAAACTAGTCAGTGAACGTAGCGATGGCCTGCAATCGGCAGGGGAAGCGATCATTTCAAGTGTTCATGATTTTATTGAGGGCACCGAGCAGGCGGACGACATGTGTTTAGTGATTGTGGGACGCGATTGAGCTGACTGAAGTTCGGCACGTCATAAACCGGAGAAGAGAGTGACCGATCAAATCTGTCGTTGGGGAATTCTAGGTACCGCCGGAATTGCAAGAAAGAATTGGAAAGCGATCAGGCTCAGTGGCAACGCTCGGGTAACTGCGGTTGCCAGTCGGAGCGTAGATTCTGCTGCCCGTTTCATCGAAGAGTGTTCGTCCCAAGTTCCTCAGCCTGGTACGCCGGAGCCGGTTGGCTCCTACGAAGCTCTGCTGGATCGCGATGATGTCGACGCCGTCTATATTCCGCTGCCCACAGCACTTCGACACCCTTGGGTGATCCGTGCCGGCGAGGCTGGCAAGCACGTGTTGGCTGAAAAGCCTGCGGCTCTAAACAGCCGGCAAGTCGAGGAGATGCTCAGAGCCTGCCGTGAAAATGGTGTGCAGTACATGGATGGAGTGATGTTCATGCACAGCCAACGTCTGCCCATGATACGGGGGCTACTCGATGATCCCGCTCAGATCGGTTCACTCAAGAGAATTGCCGGACAGTTTTCGTTTGCCGGAGACGAAGAATTCCGTACTTCCAACATCCGCGTCCATAGTGAGCTTGAACCGCACGGATGCCTGGGGGATTTGGGTTGGTACTGCATTCGTTTCTTTTTGTGGGTGATGAATGGGCAGACGCCAACTGAGGTCCGGGCGCGCATACTATCATCGCTTCAGGGACAGACCAGCCCTCAGCCCGTGCCCGGCGAGTTCAGCGCCGAACTGACGTTTCCCGGCGGGGTGACCGCCAGCTTCTACTGTTCTTTTGTGACCGAAAACCAGCAGTGGATGCATGTAAGCGGATCAAGAGGATATCTGCGAGTGAATGATTTTGTGCTGCCCTTTCACGGACCTGAAGTCGATGCGTTTGTCGGCCAAGATACATTCTTCGCGGACAACTGTTCATTCCACATGGAAAATCACCTCACACGACACTCCGTACGAGAGTATGATGCCGGCCAGACCAGTGCCCAGGAAGTTCGGTTGATGCGGGCTTTCTCGGAGATCGTGATTTCCGGGCAAACTTGTGATACCTGGCCGGAGTGGACATTGAAGACGCAGCGCGTGCTGGACGCCTGTTTTGAATCGGCCCAACAGGACGGTGCGCCCCAGAACCTCTAGACGTGCTGACTCTCTCGGCATGCCAGCTAGCAGCACTCTGGAGGAGCCGCGAACGCATGAAACGCAGGCACTTATTCGAGATAGAGGATCAAGCTTGGTTTCCAGCGTTGCTTCGCAACTACATGACCGACTTCTTGCAGGCCGTTGCCAACGGGTTCGATTTTTACGGCTCTCTGGTTCCCGTACTCAAGAAGGCTCTGGCGGACTCGGGCCAATCCACCGTGGTCGATTTGTGTTCCGGAGGCGGAGGAGGCTGGGCGCGTCTGGGGGAGCATCTTCAGTCAGAGATTCCGGGAATTCGCGTTGAGCTGACCGATCGTTTTCCCAATGTTACCGCCTTTCGCACCCTGGCGGAAAAGCAGCCGGACGTCTTCTGCTACCAACAGCGGTGCGTTGATGCACTGGATGTGCCCGCGGATGTCCGGGGCTTGCGCACGCTATTTCTGGCCTTCCACCATTTCCCGCCTGAGCATGCCACCAAGATCTTGAAAGACGCCGTGCGCGATGGCCAGCCGATACTGATCGTTGAAGCGCAGAAACGCGATCTCCCCCATTTGCTGAAGTTCGCGTTGTCACCCATTGCCGTGTTGCTGGTTACCCCTTTTCTCAGGCCTCTGCGCTGGACGCGTTTACTGTTTACGTACGTGCTCCCCGTGGTGCCGCTGTGCGTTTGGTGGGATGGTATCATCTCGGTGCTGCGCACCTATACCGCTGCAGAGATGTTGCAGTTGGCCGATGGGGCTGACGCCGGAGAACGGTTCGAGTGGTCAACCGGCGAGCTCCAGTCGCAGGCCACCGTGAGCTACCTGCTAGGGATTCCCCGAACCCCGGTCGCGCCGACCGCTCCCGCCGGTCGTAGCCCACCAGTTAGGGGCTGAGCGTGCTGTCCAGGCGATTGTCGAAGCCACCTTCAATAACCACGCTCTTGGATGCCTGATCTTTTCGGTCATCCCGAATCAGGCAACTCGAGAACAGACTGCGGGTGACATTCTTGAGCGCTAGCCCGACGTCGCAGTCCAGGATGGTCAGGCCGGATACGTTCATTCGATCGCACTGCTCAAGCGTCAGAGCGGCCGAACTGTTGTGCACATGCGCTATATGCAATCCGGTTAGAGTGCAGTCCCGGCTGTTGCGAATCACCAGCCGGTTCTTGGCGTCGAGGGAATGGCCGTAGTTGTAACGTGGGTTGCGATCAAAATTATTAGGACCAACGACGATGTGCGAGCAATGGTCGATTAACAGATTGTGTTCGAAGCCCATCCAAAACGTATTGCCGGTCAAGGTGACGCCCCGACAGGACTCGAGCCAAACATTGGTCTGGACGTCGCTGAGGATGTTTCCGGTAATCGTGACGTGGCCTTCTTGGACCGGGTTGCCGCGGGACGGATTGCTCTGGCCGATAATTCGAATGTTTGCCGACTGGGGGCCCCGGTCGTTATGCTGGATGGTGCAGCCTGTAATTGCGACTTCGGCAGTTCCGTAGTCACTCTCGCGACAATCGATCAGCACGTTGGCCGTCGGTTCGGCGTCGGGCGACATGTTGCTTTCGATATCACATCCGGTGATGTGAATGTTTCGCACGTTTCCTTGGCGGCTGACGATACCTCCCTGGTCGCAGTAGCTGATGTGGCAGCCGGTGATGTTGGACTGGTGCAGATTGACGTCGTCGTAGAAAACGCCCACCCCCGTATTTTCGTAAATGTGGCACGCGTCGATGAGCACGTTGCGGTTGTTATCACGCAAGCGAATTCCGTGCCGCAGTTTCCTCAGATGAACGCGGCTGACGATCAGCTGCATCGTGCCAACGGCTTCGATTCCGTCTGCTTCCTCGTGGGCTCCTTCAATGGCGATGCCCGTGATGGTGGGCATGCGTTCGGATTGCCAAACCTGATCGGAAAAACCACGCGGGTCAGCCGACTTGAAATGCGTGCCGACGATTCGCAGCGCCGGACCCATTCCAGCCATGATGATCTTGCTGGCCGAACCGCCACGGATCGAAAGGTAGCCTGTCGATTTGAGCTGGATATTGATCGGCCGCGAGATTCGAAAGCTACCGGTGGGTAGCTCCAGCAAGCCACCACAGGAATCGACGGCTTGCTGGAGAGCTTCCGTGGCGTCGGCCTGGCCGTCCGATACGCGCTTGAGTGCAGAAGTCGGTCCGAGAGATTGAGCGTATGCCGTATCAGCCGCTAGATAGAGCCCAACCAGAGAGAACCAACCCAGCGCAGCCAGACCAACCAGCTTTGCCCGAATCACCATGCCGCGTTCCAAGCTCTCGGCCTTTCGTAGCGAACGAATGCTAAACCATGGCTCGCGCAGAGAGTTTTCCCCCGAAACGCCGCCCAGATCCGCCGCCTACCGGTGTAGACGGCGGACTCAGTATAGCCGATGGTTCTTAAGCAGTCAGCGTTTGCGGCTCTTCGGCCGTGGCGATCAGGCCGGACATGAGCACTGACCGCTCTAGGTCGCTAACAGTTCTTCTGCCGTGTCCCGCAACCCCGTCATCAGTACCGACTGTTCTTCCACCGATGCAGCCACGCTGGAGGTGTTTGTGCTTACCTCGGAGACGCCTTTGGCAATCCCATGAATGGAGTCTACGGCGGCAGTAATGTTGGCCTGGATCTCTTCCACGCTGGCTCCAATGCTCTTGGTGGCTTCGGCGGTCTGGTTGGCCAGGTCCTTGACTTCGTTGGCAACCACGGCGAATCCGCGGCCGGATTCTCCAGCTCGGGCTGCTTCAATGGTCGCATTGAGAGCCAGCAAGTTGGTCTGTTCAGCCAGTTCCTGTATCACGTTGACGACTTTGCCAATTTTGGCACTGCCCGCATCCAATCGTTCGACATTCGCAGTCGTGGCGCTGGCGCTATCTTCGGCAGATTTGGCAAGTGTTGCCGTTCGCGAAACGTTGCGGGAGATTTCTTCAATCGCCTGCGCCATTTCGGTCACGTTGGACGCGATGGAACTGCTAACTCGGGTCACTCGATTTTTGGTGAGCACCTGCTCCGTCACGTCGGTGGCGTACTTGATAATCGTCCTGACATTGCCTTCTGCGTCAAAAATTGGATTGTAGGTCGCTTGGATCCAGATCTCTTTGTGATTCTTTCCGAACCTTTTGAACTCAGCCGCACGTACCTCCCCATGCCGCAGTGACTCCCAGAATTCAGCGTACTCGGAAGAGTTGGCGTACTGCGAATCGACAAACATGCGGTGATGCTGGCCTTGGATCTCCGAAAGCGAGTATCCCACGGCCTTCAGGAAGTTATCGTTGGCAGTGCGGATGGTTCCATCGAGTTCAAATTCAATGACCGCCTGAGATCTGTCGATCGCTGCGACCTGAGATGCGTGTTGGGCGCTGAGGAGCTTTTGCTCGGTCACGTCGGTGGCGAACTTGACGACTTTCACAACTTTCCCGTCGTCATCGAATATTGGGTTGTAGGAAGCCTGAATCCAAATTTCCTTGCCGCCCTTGCCGAGTCGGCGGTAGATAGCGGAATGAAATTTTCCGGCTCTTAGTGAATCCCAGAACGCTCGATATTCTGCACCGATGGCATAGCTGCGCTCGACGAACATCCGATGATGTTGGCCCTGCACTTCGTCCAGCGTGTAACCGACGGTCTTGAGGAAGTTCTCATTGGCCGTGATGATGGTTCCGTCGAGCTGGAATTCAATCACAGCCTGGGAGCGGTGGATGGCTTCCTGGATACCCTGCAAGTCTCGATCGACGCTCGACGAATTCTCTCGATCGCCTTCTGGCGGCTCCGAAGTACGTTGTGCAAAAAGGAGTTTAGTTAATTGCATGTCTCACTCTGTTGTGTTGCTCTGCGAGTTTCCCGTCGTCGTAAGCCCAATCGAGCGAACGGGAACTCAAGGAATTCTGTTTTCGTTCAAAGCGGCCGTTTCGTTCAAATCGACCACGAAAACGTACAGCGCGTTGGCCCAAGTGCCAACGTTGGGGAACAAGTCCCGTGAGATTGACAAGCGTCGAAAAGGACCAGTCGCTATAACCGCTACGAACGTAGCCAAGAGAGCGCTGACCGCACCGGCCGATCATCCAAGCATTCGGCATCGAGTTCCGCGCAGTGGCCAAAATCTTCCGTCGCTGCTACGCGGCCAGCGTACCGTCGTCTTTGACGATTCCCTGAGGTCGCTTGCGAGCATCGGCCGCCCGGTGCCATAGCTCCGCAATGGCGCCGATGAGACTCACGCGTACGGTGTCTCGATAAATCGAATCCTGCGGAAGGCCGGCCATCAGCCGGCGATGGGCCATCCCGAGGTTGTGATAAGGAATGCTTGGGAACAGATGGTGCAGTGCGTGATAGCGCGTTCCGGTTGGCCCCCACAACTCCGTAAACCATGGGCGGTACGGGTAGTTCACGCTATCGAGCAACTGTTCTTCAAAGGACAGTTCCCTGCCGTCTCCCATCCAGCGGTGTGCACCAAGTGTGCGGATGTTGTTAATCAGAATGAGCGTCACACTGAGCAGATAGGCTTGAATCAAAAAGCCATCGATCCACACGCCACTGGCAAGTGGAGCCCGCAGAATCAACACGATGCACCACAGAAAGCAGGCAACCTCCTGCAGACGCATCATGCGTTTTGCGTCGGGACCAAAGTCACCGCGGAGGTAGAAGATGTCGACGACCATACTACTCGCTCGCCGCTCGACCCAGAGGCGAGCTCGAGGGAACAACCAGCCAATCGGCGTCATCAGCGAGAATCGGACAAAGGCAGCCACTGGTACGACCAGCGCCGCCACCAGAAACAAAAGGATATTGGCAGGATGACGATGACTGAGATCCAGGTACTCTCCGTCCTGATCGGTACCATAATGTTTCCGGCGATGGTGATCCACGTGCGGATAGTACAGGAACGAGGGGATCAAGAAGGGGATGCCGCAGAGTAGATTCCAGCAGATCCGAAAGCCACGGAATTTCCCTGGTGGAAGATGCACTAGTTCATGGATGAACATGGACGAACGCATGTAGAGAACGGCGATCAACGCGAACAGCCCAACACGCAGGCACGCGAGCGGTCCCCCCGTAAGCCCAGAGATCTCACGAGCATTTAGCAGGATGTGGAAAGCGGCATGTCCGATCAGGATGGATACGGTAAAATCCAACCAGTAGATCCACGCTCTGGGCTGCGAAAGGTCCTTCACCAGGGATTTTGCCTCGGTAATCGAAAACCGGTTGCTGAGTCTTGACGTTGACATCACATAAAGTCTGCAAAGTAGAGGGTTTTGGTTATTTACGTAGTTTTAGCTTGATTTCGGCAAATCTCCAGCAGATTAGGTGCCACTTCGGGCTGCGGCCCTAAAATTTGCGCAGTTTTACGTCCCCAGGGCGTCTGAAGCCTAGTTTAACAACCCCTCTGAAGAGTGCAAAGTTACAGCGAGCTTAACCAATGGACGTCCATACAGCCCAAGAACTTACAGCCAAAAAGTGCCAACCCTGCGAGGGAGGTGTCGACGCCTGCTCGATCGCACAAGCGAATCAGCAGCTCGCGGCACTCGACGCCTGGCAGCTTTCCGACGACGGGAAGATGATCTCTCGTCGCTGGCAAATGAAGAACTTCGTGCAAGCCATGCAATTGCTGAAGATTGCGGCAGACGTCGCGGAACAGGAGCAGCATCACCCGGATTTGCATTTGACCGGGTATCGCCATGTGCGGATCGATCTGACGACGCACGCGATTGGCGGGTTGAGTGAAAACGATTTCATCGTGGCGGCGAAAATCGATGCCTCGGCAGAGGCGATCCGCTAGTGAAACGTGTGGCCGTCATCGGAGGTGGTGTTAGTGGGCTAGCCACCGCCCTGACCTTATCCAAACTCGACGGCGATTTCCAGGTAACGCTGCTGGAAGCTTCGGATCGCGTAGGCGGAGTACTCGAGACGATTCATGATGGTCCGTACATGGTGGAACGCAGTGCGGACAACTTCGCGACCTTGATTCCCGATGCACTGATGCTGTCTCGCCAATGCGGGTTGGAACAAGAACTCATTCCACCAAATTCCGAGCATCGCCAGGCGTTTGTACTGAACCGAGGACGGCTGCTGCCGGTTCCAGTCGGTTTCAGTTTGATGCAGCCCACTCGCATCAGGTCGATTCTAGGGACGAGCACGCTCTCGTGGTACGCCAAGTTGCGTCTGCTGGGAGAGTTTTGGATACCAGCCCGCGAGAGTGAGGAAGACGAATCACTCGAGTCGTTTGCTACGCGCCGCCTGGGAGTGGAGACTTTCGAGAATTTGGTCGAGCCCATCGTCAGTGGCATCTTCACTGCCAATCCAGCCACGCTGAGTATGAAAGCAACGATGCCCCAGTTCGTCGAAATGGAAAGACGCTATGGTGGTTTGATTCGTGGGCATCTGGCCGCACGAAAAAAGGACGCTGCGGCGGCAGCCCGTCGAGCGAGCGGCGCGCGATACGATCAGTTCCGCGCACCGCGTGAAGGAATGAGCCATTGGCTCGCCGGACTCACAGCCGAGTTACCCGACGGTTGCCTGCAGCTGAACACGCGCGTTGTCGAGGTTTCGAATCCTACCGACTCGCAAGGTAGGTCGAGTTGGTCTCTGCAAACAAACCGGGGTACGATGGATTTTGATGCCGTGGTCTGTGCTTTGCCTGCCGCTGCTACCGCCGAACTATTCCAAGAAACCATTCCACAGGCGGCGGCTATCGTGGGGGATGTTCCGTACGCATCCAGCGCCGTGGTGGCGATGATTGTCAACCGGGCCGATCTGAAAGGGCGTATCGACGGATTCGGTCTGATTGCACCGCGCAAGGAAGGCCGGCCCACGCTGGCGATCAGTTACACCAGCAACAAGTATCCGGGCCGAGTCCCCGAGGGTGAAATCTTGCTGCGAGTTTTCCTGGGGGGCGCACTCAGCCCGCATATGCTCGACCACTCGGACGCGGAGCTGATCGAAATCGCAACAGAGGAGCTGCGGGCGATTTTGGGCTGGCAGGAACGCCGGGCCAATTGGCAAGCCGTCATTCGCTGGAAAGAGTCGATGCCGCAGTATGTGGTTGGTCATGCGGAACGGATGCAGCAACTGGAGACAGTGCTCAGGCAGCACCCGACCGTCAAGCTGTGCGGTGCCGCTTATAGCGGCGTCGGGATTCCGCAGTGTGTTCGGAGCGGTAGAAAGGCTGCGGAAGAATTAGCCGACAACTGGTCTGAGCAATAGAGTCATCGCACGCGTCCCTTGAGGTTGGCTGGACAGTCTACTTGCCGATACAGAATCGGCTGAATATCTGTCCGAGAATATCTTCCGTGTGGACCTCTCCGATAACCGCCGACAGATCATCCAGTGCCAAACGCAATTCGGCGGCGACCAGTTCTTCACCGGCCTGATCCGCGACCAGCTCGATGGCCCGATCCATGGCTGCACGCGCCAAATCGATGGATTGTCGACAGCGGACCATCGTATGGTGCATCGCATCCGAATGCAGTTCTTTGTGAACGTCGGCCAGTGTTCGGGCAAGTGTTCTACGCAGTGCTTGGATCGTTTCCGGAAGATGCGTGCTCACGGCGAGGTCAACGACATCTCCATTGAGATCGCCGGCCAAGTCGCACTTGGTACCGATCCGCAGTACGGCGGCGCCGCTTGCACCGAGCATGTCCGTTTGCGCGCCGAGCCACTGGTCGGAATGCTCTCGGCTCATGTCGATACAGAACAGCGCGACGTCTGCCTGCCTCAGTTTTGCCTCGAGGACATCTTGAGCCAGGGCACGCGGTGAGCTCTCGTCGAGCTGTTCCATGCCGGCGGTGTCAATCAGGTCAATCGGTAGCTCACCGAGCAGGACACGCTGGACAATCGCGTCACGGGTGGTGCCTGCCTGTGAAGAGACGATCGCGCGGGAGTGTCCCACGAGCGCATTGAACAACGAGCTTTTGCCGGCGTTCGGCAGACCCACCAAAACCACTTGAGGCGACCTGGCTCTGGAGCCACGGCTCCGGAGGCGATCCGAGATGCTTGCCAGCTGGCCTCGAATTCGCTCTAGGCACTCTCTGAGTTCTGCCGAGGAGATGAACTCGATGTCTTCCTCCACGAAATCGAGTCCGGCTTCCAGGTGGGCGATCAACTCCACTAACTGGTCCCTCAGCTCACGGACGGGAGAGGACAGGTTTCCGCCGAGTTGCCGTAGAGCCGACTCTAGCTGCGCTTCACTTTCGGCTTCAATGACTCCCAGCACAGCCTCGGCCTGAGTCAAATCGATCTTGCCAGCCATAAAGCTCCGCAGTGTGAACTCACCGCGATGCGCCGGAACCGCGCCCAGCATCGTAATCTGCTCCGTCAACGATTCGACAATCGGCAACGAGCCAAGTACGTGCAGTTCTGCGCAGGGCTCGCCAGTAAAGCTGCGGGAATCGGGCCAGAAGTAAGTGGACGCAGCAATACTTCGATCGCCCCAGCCAATCCGACAATGCAGCCTGGCAGAGGAGGCGACTGGGCTTTCGAGTAATCGGGTTTTTTCGGCTTGCCGCTGTGGGTCCGTAGCGACGAGCAGGTCGCCCAGGATCCGATGCGTGTGCCAGCCAGAGAGCCTGACAATGGCACGCCGGGCAGGTGTAATTCCACTACTAACGGCAACGACGGTGCGCTGTAGATCCAGGGGCATGCGTGGAGGTTGCTTCCTGAGAGCGGTTTACTTGTTTGCGGTGGCGGATTTCCGTAAGCTGGCCGCGCGATAACATGGTCCCACAGGCTCGGCGCTAGTTTCCAAATATGTTGCCTGGCTGATCCGCCCCGGGCCGGCTAGTGCCGTCGCCGAGTGGCTGACCTGGCAGCAGGCCAACGGCGGTCTTATCAAATGCTTCTTGCGAATCGGCCTGGGCCAGCTGCGCCAGCGTGCCAACAATACTCCCGAACAAGAAATTGGTCGTCGCGAGGTCACCAGGTTTTACAGAGCTCAACTTTCGGTTGATTTCCTCGATCGCGCGGTCCCACTGGTCGAGCATTTCGGAAGGTAACCAGCGTCCATCCACTTTTTTTAAAGATAACTTGAGGACACCCTGGCCGCCATCGCCAAGCAACTCCACTTCGGCAGAGTCCGCGGACTGCGACAAGATGTTGAGTTTGACAGTCTTGATGTTCTTGAGATCGCCGAACCAGCCAGGCGTTGCCCCAGATGTCGGAAAATTTCCTGCGTGCTCTTCCAGCGGCTCCAGAGAGCGAAATACCTTCGCAAGCCATGGGGCTACATTTCCGGGAGTGAAGTTACTCTTGTCCCACAGAGATGGGGTATCCAGGGCGACGACCGCGCTAGAAATGGCCGGCCAAGCATCGTTCAGCTGGCTGACAAGTTGGGGTTGGCTGGCAACGAACGGATGCGAGAGAACAAACTGCTTCTTGGACTGAACAATCGTGCTCAGGTGGCCTATGAGTGTTTGGAACTGGGTGATGAAAGGGCCGCCGACATCGGCCGCCTTGATGATCACGGACTCCACATCCGCTTGCATGGATGGCGTCAATGCGTGCCACAACACCATCGGATTGTTATTCTCGTTCAGCTCGGTCTCGATGGTACTCAGCAATTGTTCAATCGACGGGTTGTCCGGTATCGGCGAACGCAGAACCTCACTGACGTCCAGCATGGCTGGGGACGACGATCTGGCCATCGCGCCGGAACCGCTTGGGGCTTTCACCAGCGGTTTGGAAAATGCCTCGGGGTTTGCGAGCTTGATGGCTTGAAGATGGCTGTCAAAGCTCAGAGATACCAGGGGTACGGAAACCTCGCGTCCATTCCCTTGGACTTTCAGGATGACTGAATCGCCGGAGACGCGAACAAACTCCGCCTTGAGACTGTTTCCCTTGGCATTGGTCCAAGTCGTTTGGGACGATTCGTCTTGGCCAATCGCCGTGGCTGTCCAACCTAGGCATACGGCTAAGGCCCAGGCGATCGATGGGGCCGACCGTAAGATGGCGCTCCAGTGAGTCGTGGTGCGTAGCACGCTAGTATCTCCCAGCAACGGACATGGTGGAACCGCTCATCGAGCTGTTGGCTCAATCCTGTCTTGTGCGAAAAACCAAAGAGAATTTTGGCAGTCCACTACACGGGAAGATAACTCGGAAGGTGACCAAAAGCAAATGAGAATTCGGTCTACGGCAGCCCGTCGCGGAAGCCGGGAACCACATCCACTGGAGTCGACTGCGTTGCATACCACTGCAGCGAGAAACTCGCCTTTTCCGACGACCGGGCTCGGCGAACGGCAATTCGCATGCCCGCGGGTGTGCAGTGGACCAGTCGGACAGAGACTCCGTCGAGTTCGCATTCCAAATCGACGTCCGGATCTCCTTCGAAGGCGGGGCAAAATCCGACCACGATCGATTCGGTCTGCTGGTTTTCTGCCAGACGTACCCGAATTTCACCCGATAGAAAATTTTGACCATTTTCATCGGTCCCTTGAACGGTTCGCCGGTCTAGGTTTGCGCCCAGCCGATCATCCGGTGCCTCCCCGTCCCGGCCGTCCTGCCGGGCGCCTTGCGGAGTTGACTTCGAATCGGCAGGCCAGTCGTCGGTCGCTCGCTGGCCCGCAGCCGACTGAGCCTGGACCGCGTCCGGGGCAGCACTGGGCTTCTCGCTGGTCCAAGTCAGGTCCGCGGCTCCGAATAGATTAGTAAGCTGCCGTCGCAGACGGTGTGCAACCAGCCGGAGCCATGGCAACTGCCGATGGTGACTGGCCACGCTGTACAGCCCAACTTCGGAGCAGGCAACCAGTAGGAATGTCGGAATCGCGTCATAGAGCAACTCACAACGGCCTGATAGAAAGCCAAGCCAGTGGATGTTGGCGGCACACGCCAGGAGCCAAACCAAATGATCTGAACGCAAGGATCCGCGTGGTGTTTTCGACAAGACTGGTAGGCGTAGTGCCGCTGAGATCAAGACCACGGCCAGGCCGAGTAGTGTGACGGTGCTGCTGGCGGTCGTATGCGGCTCCGGCGTCAACAGCCCGCTGCACCAAGCGACGATCGCGCTAGCTGCCCACAATGCGGTTAGGAAAATCCAGATCGCGCTCTCGTTAGCCTCGTCCTTACGTCTGCCGACTGGCATAGCCAGATTCACCTTTTTCAGGTGGGTGAGAGAGACCATCCCAAACCAGGTATTAAAAAAACCTGTGGATGAATTGGGATTCACCCACAGGCTGCACAGTGTAACAGACCGCGGCACAGCAAACCTGGCCGCTGTGCCGAGCAGCGAGCGGTTAGGCGGTGGCTACCGTACCCAAGGCGCTTGCTAACTCTTCCGCTTTCTCGTCCGTGTTTTCCCAGGTGAATTCGGGTTCAGACCGACCAAAGTGCCCGCCCGCAGCGGTCTGGCGGAAAATCGGACGCCGGAGGTCAAGATACTCAATGATTCCGCCCGGTGACAACGGGAACATCTGGCGGACCATCCCACAAATCTTGCTGTCTTCTACTTTCCCGGACCCTTGCGTGTCGACATAGACACTCACCGGATCAGTGACGCCGATTGCGTAGGCTAATTGCACTTCGCAACGATCCGCCAGACCGGCAGCCACGATGCACTTCGCAACGTGTCGCGCCATATAGGCCGCGCTACGATCTACCTTGGTCGGATCCTTGCCGCTGAAGGCACCGCCGCCGTGGCGTCCCCAGCCACCATAGGTATCGACAATGATCTTTCGTCCGGTTAGACCGCAGTCTCCATGAGGTCCGCCGATGACGAACTTGCCCGTGGGATTGATGTGGTATTTGATTTCGCCTTCGACCAGCTCAGGCGGCAGGCAACTCTTGATGATTTCGTCAGTCACATATTTTTGAATCGTTGCCTGCTCCACATCTGGAGTGTGCTGAGTCGAAACAACGACCGTGTCAATACGAACGGGTTTGAAGCCATCATACTCGATGGTGACTTGGCTCTTGCTATCAGGACGGAGCCAATCGACTTCGCCGGCAAAACGGGCCTCGGTCAGACGATTGGTGATGCGATGCGACAAGGCAATCGGCATCGGCATCAATTCGGGAGTGTCGTTGCACGCGAAGCCGAACATGAGTCCCTGGTCGCCCGCGCCAATCTCTTTGCCCGAAGAGGAATTCTCATCGACACCTTGGGCGATGTCGGGGCTTTGTTCGTCCAGAGCAACCATCACGTTGCACGTGTCCGCACACAAGCCCATCATGTCATCGGTGTAGCCAACTTCCCGGATAACATCGCGAATCGTTCTGGCGTAGTTGACGTTCGCATTGGTCGAGATTTCACCGGCAATCATCGCCAAGCCGGTCGTTACCAAGGTTTCGCACGCGACACGGCTCGTCGGGTCTTGCTCAAAAATCGCGTCCAGAACTCCGTCAGAAATCCGATCCGCCAACTTGTCAGGGTGCCCCATGCTGACCGATTCGCTAGTAAACAAGTATTTTCCCGATGCCACCAAGTAACCCTCCAAATGTGGGGTGTCAAGCCGTTGCGACCTGCACGCGTCGCGCTTGAAAACATGGCTCGGTTCTCATGCAAGTCTGCTGCGAGCCGTAATCTACGAAAGGGCTCAGTATATCTCCCGCGTTTTAACTCTGGAAGTCTCATCTGCCGGGACTGCAGAATCAGGGGCGCGGTGTTGTCAGGCGCAAGCGCGAGTTCACTTCGCCGGTCAGGCCACCTGGACAGCATTGAAGCGACATTTCGGGCGGTTCATTCTGGCTGCTGAGCTCGAGCTGGCCGGCGGAGCATGATCTCACAGGACCTGAGATGCACGTCCAGGTCAACTAATCTAAGATGAGGAGGTCCCAAACCCTCCAGCACCCTACCCCATCCATGAGCCATTGATGTCGAATTCCATATTGACACCCCCCGGCGGCACCGGCAACGCCACGGTGCGCCGCGATTTTCTAAAGCATCTTGCTGCGGCGAACTTGGCTGCTTGGATGGCAGGAGTTCCGCGCCCCTTGCTGGGCTCCGAACCAGGCGAGATAGTGCACCCGGCGGCGACCGCCGATTCTTGTATCCTGCTGTGGATGGCTGGAGGCATGGCGGCGCCCGATACGTTTGACCCCAAACGCTATGTGCCTTTTGAGAAGGGATTGGAGGTCGCTCGTATGCTGAGCACCTTTCCGGCCATACCCACGGCACTCGATGGAGTCCAGATTTGCCAAGGGCTAGAGCATATTGCCGGTGTGATGGACCGCGCGACCCTAGTGCGTTCAGCCGTTCAGTCCGACCTGGGTAGTATTCTCCATTCGCGACATCAGTACCATTGGCATACCGGCTACGTGCCTCCTCAGACGGTAGCCTGTCCGCACCTTGGCTCCTGGATTGCCAAAGTTCTGGGGCCGAGAGACCCGGTCATTCCCGCTTTCATCAATATTGGACAACGGCTCGAAGGGGTCGGGGAAAGTGAGGAACTCAAGGCGTTTACCACAGCGGGCTTTTTCGGTTCCGAGTTTGGTCCGATGAATTTGCCGTTTCCAGATCAAGCGGCCGCATCCGTGCGCCCGCCGAAAGGGATGACCGGCGAGCGATTCACCAATCGAAATCGACTCTTCAGAAAACTGGTCGACGAAAGTCCCCAGCGAGAATTTGCCAGCGACTATCAACAGGAGTCGATGATTCGCGCCATGGACAGCGCCTATCGATTGCTCAGCTCCGAACGACGAGATGCATTTGACATTGGGCTGGAGCCGAAGGCCTCGTACGAAAAATACGATACGGGCCGCTTCGGTCAAGGATGCTTGCTTGCGCGACGGTTGGTCGAAGCCGGCGCACGGTTTGTCGAGGTAACCACCGAGTACGTTCCTTTCTTGCACTGGGACACGCATGCCAACGGACATACCACGGCCGATCGAATGCACCAAGAAATAGATCGCCCTATCGCGCAGCTGGTGATTGATTTGGAAGAACGTGGTTTGCTGGATCGCACGCTGGTGATCATCGCGTCGGAATTTAGCCGTGACGCCATTATGGAAGGGCAACCCGGCTCGACCGCCAACGATCAAGCAACCGAGAAGGTAGATCGAGTTGCCGAGATGAAGCACTATGGTCTTCACCGGCATTTCACCGGCGGAACGAGCGTGGTCATGTTCGGCGGCGGTATGAAGAAAGGCTACACCTACGGTGAAACCGCGAACGAGCGGCCGTTGTTAGCTATCAAGGATCCGGTGAGTATTGAAGATCTACACGCTACGATCATGACAGCCATGGGGATTAGCCCAAGGACGGGTTTCGATATCGAAGGCCGCCCTTTTTACGTCACCAAGGACGCCCAAGGCGTTGCGGTAGCCGATTTGTTCGCTTAGGCCCCAAGCCGCACAGAGGGCACCTATCGATGGACGCATGGCGGTTCCGGTTTGGGGCCAGCAGAAAATGCTCCTTCAGCGTCCTAGGCTACGGTTGCCGTCGAAAATAGTCCTATCGAAATGCAGTGAGAAAAATGCTTGCTCTCACAGCAAAGCTACGCCTTTTCCAAATCGACGGCGACAAGCATTTCGCTGTTCGCCATTGCCAACGACTCAGCATGAAATGAGTCTATCTTGCTATTGCTCTGGCACCTCATTCCCATCGAGCCGGCGGCTGTCCTATTCCAATCAGATTGATAGCAAGTCACTGCAGAGGGGTTCGCGATCAACTCCGCAGGTGTGTGCAGATTAGCACGGCAAGCTTTCGACACAAGCTTTCGGGGATACACGGCGCATGTTAACATTTTGTGATAGCTAACCACCATAGAAAAGGTTTGATAAAATTCTCTGAAATCTTGTTGACTCGCCTTGCATGAGCGGTAGAATCGGGGCGTCGGTGTCACTGAATTGCCTTGAATCTCGGTGACATGACCGCTTGCTTACTATTTTACTTTCGGATTTGTCCCCTTTTTCATGTCCGTTTAGAAATTGCTCCTGGTTCGACCCCGAGGTTTTGAGTTAAGCACTTCCGAGTGCGCTGCGTCGTTAGTTGCTGCGCCGTAACATGGATGCTTGTGTTTGCTCGGTGTTCGCAGTTTGTCGGTGTTGCCCGACTTGTCCACTAGCTTGAGGTGGTTGCATGGCTTGGTTGCGAAGTCGTTGGATCTTGCCTGCGCTGATGGTGCTGCAAGCCGGTTTGTTGGGTACGAGCGCGCGGGTGCATAGCCCGACGTGGGATGAGCCGGCGCACCTGGTTGCGGGCCTGTCGCACTGGCAGTTCGGCCGGTTCGATCTGTACTGTGTTAATCCACCGCTGGTGAGAATACTGGCCACCGCGCCCATTCACTTCTTGGCCGCTCCCGACGTCGATTGGTCTTACTACTCGGCCGATCCGGTCCACCGCAGCGAGATCGCGCTGGGACGAGCCTTCGTCGAAGAGCATGGGGTCACCGCATTCGATTACATTACGGCGGCCAGGCTGGTGCTGATTCCGGTGGCGCTGCTAGGCATGCTGCTCTGCTACCGCTTCGCGAGTGAGCTCACCGGCC
>JANQJJ010000118.1 GCA_028281725.1 Pirellulaceae bacterium
TGGTGGTTTTCTTGCTGCTCGGACCGCTCGCCCAGTGGACGAGATCTCTGGCCATCAGTCGCACGCCTCGCAGCTATGCTCTGCTGGCACTGCTTCGACTAGCCATCGCCATAGTGTTGGTCGTGGGTTCCGCGTGGGGCCTGGGCTTGGCGCTGAATGGCCTGGGGCTGGATTTGAGGGACAGTCTGTTTACCGGTTACCAAGATCGAAATGCGCTCTTGGTTGGGGGGGCGCTCGGCTTCTGTGTCATTCCGATCATCTATACCATCTCCGACGATGCCCTGCAGGCCGTGCCTCAACAATTGCGAAGTGCTTCACTCGGTTGCGGTGCGACCCCCTGGCAAACCACCATTCGCGTGGTGGTCCCAAGCGCTATGAGCGGTCTGTTTAGCGCCATCATGATCGGGCTTGGACGCGCCGTGGGTGAAACGATGGTGGTGCTGATGGCGGCCGGCAATACACCCGTCATGGAGTGGAATCCGTTCAACGGTTTTCGAACGTTGAGTGCCACCTTGGCGACTGAATTGCCAGAGGCAGCCAAGGGCAGCACCCACTTCCGAACGCTGTTCCTGGCCGCTCTGCTGCTGTTCTTCATGACGCTGGTCGCCAACACGCTGGCGGAATTTGTTCGTATTCGTTTTCGAAAGCGAGCAAGCCAGTTATGACCGAATCGCCTAACGCGGATGCCCGACAGACCAGTGGCCAAGACCGGGTCCATCGAACTCGACGTAAAAAACCACAACAGAGTGGTTTTTCGCTCTTGGCTCGCGGTGAGCCCCAAATCTGGTTTACCGGCGGCATGCTGGTGGTCTGCCTGGGCATGATCGTGGGACTGCTCGCACTGATCCTCTATTCGGGTATTCCCACGTTCTGGACGCGACAGGTCGACTGGCTGGCACTCAGCGACGGCACGATGGAGATCGGACAGCCTCAAACGACTCGTCGGGAGGACGATGGTGCGGACGGCGGTGACGAATCGTCTGGTTCTGGCGCTATCGGAGAGGGACTCAGCCGCTACTACCGAACTGGCAACTACGACCTCACGGGCCGACACTATCGTTGGCTCGCTCCGGAAGAGTTGGATTCGTCGGGTATCAGTCAGCCGCGTTGGGCGATGGTCGTGGAAAGGTTCGAGTGGGGCCGCCTCTATGGACTGCCTTTGCAGCTGACGCAAGCGATCGAGGTGGCTCCAGCGGAGCGGGACACCCTAGAGGAGATCAGCGACCTCCAGCAACTCATTCGTTCCTTAAACGTGCAGGACTCCGCCGATCTCGTCGACCAGATGATTGCCTCCCTGGAGCAGCAACATGCGGACAAGTTAAGCAGTGCGTTGCGGCAAAGTCTTGATCGTAACGGCGTGGGCTCTGCTCTCGTTCAGGTGCGGACAACCGAAGCGACCGACTGGCAACCCTATGATCCGGCCGCTGCGGGCCCACTGCTGGTAGAGGCAAGAGCACTTTGGACGGAAAGCCCTGACGTCGTATCGCATCTTCAGGAAACGCTCGAGCGCGTTGCCCGGCTACGAGCCGAGGGGGACGCGCTAAAGCATAAGATCAGTCGCCTCGATTCTCAGTTGGCGGACCTGCGCGTCGGCGTTCGCCGCGCTGAGCTCGAAGCCGAAGTCCAAGTCGCCCAACAGGTCGGGCTCTCCCACTATTTGCTCGAGCGACAGGATGAGCTTTCGCGAAGGGCCGGCGCACTGACTGCCGGCAAATCACGCTTGCAGACTCTGCTTTCCGGTGAACTCGCCAGTGGGGAACTCGCCGACAGGGCCAGTGCGTTGCTCGAGGAGTATCAAACGGACGTCCTTCCGCAGGAGATCGAAGACAACCGGATGCAGCTTGAGCTGTGGCTTGAACCGATCCGGCTCCAACCAGAACCGATTGTTCAGGCGGTACTCGCCTATCAGGCGGGGTTTCTCGAAATCTTGGCAGCCAAGAGACCTCTGGAAGACGCGTTGGCTGAAGTTGAGCGTCAGCAAGCGACGACGGACGTGCACTTTGCCATTCCCAACGGACCAACCGAAGTTGGGGGCTTAACGGACGAGGGAATTGACCGTCTGCTCAGCGGCCGGCTCGATCCGTCGACCGCCCAGTCGCTCTCCGAAAGCGGCATCGATGCACTGGCCGATTCCCTGCAAACCCAGCAGCTTGGGCCGCGTTTGCAGCTGGTCTCCTGGAATGATTCCCAGCACAACAAACATCTGCTGGCCGTCATTGAGACCGGTTACCTGGGTGGGGATACTCCGGCGGAGCGCAAGGTACTATCCGTTGCGGAGCAGCCGTTGGCCTGCCAGGAAATCGTACGGGCCATTGCGGTCAACCAACTGAGCTTCGGTGGCAAAGTGTCTGTCTACGCGGACCGCTGGCGCGAATTCCTTTTGGAGAATCCGCGTGAGAACACCGAGGGGGGTGTCTTCCCGGCGATCTGGGGCACCATCGTGATGACGTTGATTATGACGATTGCGGTAGTTCCGTTTGGTGTCATGGCGGCGCTTTACCTTCGCGAGTACACCAGCAGCGGTCCGTTGGTTTCGCTGATTCGAATCTCCATCAACAATCTGGCGGGAGTCCCTTCGATCGTCTACGGCGTCTTTGGATTCTCATTCTTCTGCTATACCGTCGGTGCCTACATCGATGGAGGAGCCAAGAACGCGGATATCACTCCGCTGCCTTCGGTGACTTGGTTCGCTGGTCTTGCGCTGGTAGCCATCCTCGGCACCGCCGCCTTCTTCTTCGGCTTGTTCGGCGGTAGCAGCCGGTCACCGGCACCCGCGGCGGGCCGGAAGTGGACAAGTCGGCTTTCCATGATGCTCTGGCTGATTTCCATCGTGGCCACCGCGACGCTGATCCTCAAAAGCCCATTCTTCGATGGGTTCTATCGCGAGTACTTGCCCAATCCGACTTTTGGTAAAGGCGGACTACTGTGGGCCGCACTCACCCTGGCGCTGCTGACTCTGCCTGTGGTCATTGTCGCTACCGAAGAAGCGCTTTCAGCCGTACCCAACTCACTCAGGCAAGGCTCTTTGGCTTGCGGTGCGAGCAAGTGGCAGACGATCCAGCGAATTGTTCTCCCTCATGCGCGGCCGGGTATCTTGACCGGGGCTATTTTGGCTATGGCCCGTGGAGCGGGAGAGGTGGCGCCCCTGATGTTGGTGGGCGCTTTGCCATCGGCTCCAGATCTGCCGCTGGACAGCGAGTTTCCCTACTTCCACGGGTCTAGAAGCTTTATGCATTTGGGCTATCAGATCTATACTCTGGGATTCCAAAGTCCCAACAGCGAAGCCGCTAAGCCCATGGTCTTTACCTGTGCCTTGCTGTTGATACTAATCGTCGCGGCGCTCAACATTGCGGCAATCTACATACGCGCTCGATTGAAACGCCGCTTTCAAGGCAATCAATTCTAGCTGCCCCGCCTCCCACGACTCCGACGGCTCCCCCAAAAAGACCTCGATACTCGACACCATGACTGAGCAGAAAAAGCAGAAATCAGACCGACTAGCGGACATTGCCGCAGGCAAGAAAGTCGAAGCTGTCATTCACGAGAAAGTTCTGGAGGCGGAGCCGGCCATCGAAATCCAGCACTTCAGCTTGTGGTACGGCCAAAAGCAGGCCCTTCACGAGGTGAGTGTACCGATTCCCAAGGGCGAAGTCACGGCGCTGATCGGTCCGAGCGGCTGCGGCAAGTCGACTTTGCTGCGGAGTGTCAATCGAATGAACGACCTGATCGACGGATTGTCGATTCGGGGAGACATCCTGCTTGGTGGAGATTCCATTTTCGCTCCCGGTGTCGACGTCATTGAACTTCGAAAACGCATGGGCATGGTCTTCCAAAAGCCCAATCCGTTTCCCATGAGCATCTTTGAAAACGTAGTCTACCCGCTTCGGATTGACGGCCAACGTGATAAGATGGGCCGCGGTGAAGTATGCGAGCAGAGTCTGCGTGGTGCGGCTTTGTGGGAAGAAGCTCGCCAGCGATTAAATGAAAGTGGATTGGGACTGTCGGGAGGCCAACAACAGCGGCTGTGTATCGCGCGGGCCATTGCCAGTGATCCCGAGGTCTTGTTGTTGGACGAGCCTTGCTCGGCGCTCGACCCGCTGGCTACCGGCAAGATAGAAGACTTGATTAGCGATCTCCGCGGCGAATATACCGTCTTGATCGTAACCCACAATATGCAGCAAGCATCGCGAATTAGCGACTACACGGCGTTTATGTACTTGGGACGACTGATCGAGTTTGGCGTCACAGGCCAGATGTTTACGAAGCCGTATCTGCAGGAAACCGAAGACTACGTGACCGGTCGATTCGGCTAGTGCCTGGTCCAGCCTGAGCAGCCTGTCGGTGGAGCTGTCTTCCAGTCCTTCGCCGGCGCTACGACGCGTGTAGGCGGCTCTTGCCCTCAGTTCCACCGCAAAATGGCTCATGCCGGGTCGACCTGGCACAGACGGGCCGGCGCGCCCCGGATCGCGATGCGCTGTGCAGGCAAGCTGTAGGCTCGCTAGGCAACCAACTGCATGCTTCTTGAGTCGCAGCCTATGTGTGGCTTTGGTCAGACAACGGGACTAAAATGCATGCCATCATCCATGTGCCGTCTTTTCTGGGGTCGCTGCCATGCGAAATGCTCTCCCTTCGGTTCTTCTACTCACCTTCGGATTGCTGCTCATCCAGCCAGCCTTTGGCCAACGTTCGAAACAAAAGCGGCGGTTCAAGGAAGGCGATGAAATCGAGTACCTGTGGGTTTCTGAGTGGTATCCTGGAACGGTTCTGGCGGCCGAGGGAAACGCGGTCGCGATCGAATACATGTGGGGAGGCCAACTGAAACGGGAGAAGGTCGAAGCGTTCAAACTTCGCTTCGCCTGGGAGGCCAAGGCGATCACGCCAATGCGTTTCTGGAGCGACAAGAACAAGCGATTCAAAGTCCGCGCCGCAGCTATTGGCGTCCAAGACGGCGTGGTGCAATTACACAAGGAAGACGGAACCGAGATTGGCGTGCCTATCGAGAAATTGAGCGAGGC
>JANQJJ010000475.1 GCA_028281725.1 Pirellulaceae bacterium
GGATCTTCCGGATGAAAAACGACCGCGTGATTGTCTACGTGTTTGTGGTCGCTGGACACATTCTCCCAGGTGGCGCCGCCGTCGGATGACCGGCCTAGCTGAACGTTGGCATGGTAAATCACATCCAAGCGGTGCGGGTCGCAGTAGATCTCCTGGTAGTAATGTGGTCCAGTACCTCCACCGACGTAGTCACTCATCTTCGTCCAACTGGCTCCGGCATCCTCACTGCGCCACACGCCTCCTTTGCGACCGGCCAGCTCAATCGTCAGGTAGACGATATCAGATTTCAGAGGTGAGACGGCGATCGACATCTTCCCTTTGTCCTCGGCAGGTAAGCCCGAGGTCAGCTCTTGCCATGTCGCGCCTCCATCGGTCGATTTGTAAGCACCACTTTCCGGTCCGCCATCTATCAGGCCCCAAACCGTTCGGTGACGCTGATGCGTGACGGCGTAGATCACCTCGGGATTGTCAGGATCGAGCGACAGATCCGTAACACCAGTCCATTCCCCTTTGCCGAGAATAAGCTCCCAACTCTTACCGCCATCAACCGTCTTGTACAGACCGCGCTCACCACCGGAGGACCAAAGTGGTCCTTGGGATGCAACGTAGACGACGTTGGACCGACGCGGGTCCACGACAATCTTACTGATATGCTCGGACTGCTTTAAACCAACATTCTTAAACGACTTGCCACCATCGTGACTGACGTAGACACCATCCCCAAAACCAACGTGCCGGCCGCTCACATTTTCGCCCGTACCGATCCAAATCGTGTGCCGATTGTTGGGGTCGATGGTGATGCAGCCGATGGAATACGAAGGGTACTGGTCAAATATTGGCTTCCAAGTGGTACCGGCATTCTCAGTTTTCCAGACGTTGCCTGATCCGGCGGCGACATACCAAGTGTTTGGCTTGGCCGGATCGATGGCCAAATCGGCGATCCGACCGGACATCAACGCGGGCCCAATCGATCGCAGTTTCAATGCGCCGATATCATCCGTTGTAATTCCACTTTTCGACTCGCTGTCGCCGGCCCGTGACAGGGCTGGTAGCGAGACAAGTAGGAAGAGAGCGAGCGCAGAGCAAACACGGTGCATTGGAGACTCCACAGAATCAGACATGTAGGAAACTCAAGATTCTGCAATTCTGAATCGGGGAAGCTCGAATTACAAGTCACCACCATCTTTGGACTTGCCCTCCACCCCGGTTGCCGGCGTACCCAGTTCCGACGGCCCATTGGTCCTCGGCCAAGAACACGTAAACCCGCCAGCTACCTGGATTCCGCCGCCCGAGCTGGTCGTCATCCAGTCGATTTGAGCATCTGAAGAACGCCCCGGCGGACCTCCCAACGCGGTTTTGAAGTGGCAGCAAAGCGTCTGGGCCGACACAAACCTCCGACCAGGGTGAAAAAAGGGCCCGCTATGTGCCGCCCGCTAGCTAGCGGGGCCGAGTCTGGCGAGAAAAAGTTGACTTAACTGTAGCGGACTGGAATTAATTGCGCTTTAGACAGTTCACCGAAGACCATCCTGAGCGTAAACGAGGACCGAAGATTGCACGACCCTTCAAAGCTACCTTTTCTCGAGCTGCTTCCGCAGTCGCGATACGAGGTCGGGCAGCGCGTGTCGCACCGGTCCACCCGGAGTGTGTTCAAAGCGCGGGACTATTTGCTCGAGCGCGACGTGGCTCTCAAGGTGATTTGCGATTCCAATCTGAAAGCTGCCGTACGTGAGGCACGAGCTGTGGCTCAGGTGGGCCACGCCAACACGCTGACGGTCTTTGATCTATTCGTCGGCGAACAGCTTGGGGTGATTGCGGCGGAGTGGGCCGGGGGAGGAACGTTGGCGGAGCATTTGCGCGAGCAGCAACCTCTCTCGGCCACGGCTGCTGCCGCCGCGATTCGAGACGCGGCCCAGGGACTTGCCGCCGCACACTCGGTCGGCCTCGTGCATGGTGACGTGAAACTATCCAATCTGTTCGTCACGAATGATCGGCAAGTCAAAGTCGGAGATTTTGGATGCTGTGCCTACGAGGAGAATGTCTCGATCGGAGGCACGCCGGAGACCATGAGCCCGGAACAGTTGCGTGGGGAACCGATCGATTCGCGTAGCGACATTTTTGCCCTGGGCGTTGCACTATGGACGCTGCTGACCGGAAGATCTCCCCTGGACGGCCGACAGCGATTCGCGGATATGCTGGCCAGAACCGCAGGCAAACCTCTGGCAGATGATGATCGTATTCCACTCCAGTTGCGGAGTATCTTGGACCGCGCGACCGCATTCGCGCCGGGCGATCGGCATCCCAATTGCCACCAATTGGCCAGCGAGCTGAACGCTTACCTACTGGAGATGGACTCCGCAGGCGTCTCCCCTGAACGATACGCTGTGTGCACCGGCGAGCCCCAACGCGTCAGTCGTCGACAAGCGGTCCGCCCGACACGCCGGCTTTGGTTGGCAGGTGCGGCGACGGCATCCGGTGCGGTCTGGCTCGGAGCGCGCAGCTCGCGTGTTGGCGACAGCTTGACAACGGACTCACTGGCAACCAGCTGTCCCCAAACCGAGTCGACCCTTGCCGTTTCGCTCCAATTGCCCGAGCCGATCCATTCGGCAGCTGCCGTCGTGGGTACTTGCGACGACGAACTGTCTTCATTGACGCTGGACCATGAAAACCAGTGGCTGGCGGCCAGGTACTCGTCTCCGGGACGCATCCTTCGCGAACACGATGAGCAGCTCACGCTCAACGGATGGAATACGCGCATCACGGATCTGGCGGCGTCGCAGGTTGGACACTGTATGGTGGCGGCGGGACATCCATGCGAGCTGAGAATCTGGCCTTCCGGTCACCGGGGAAACTGGTTAACCGCCCAAGTAGCCGATGGCACGCTTCGCCGCATCGCGATCTCACCGGATGCGACGTGTTTCTCGGCTCTCGTCAAACGCTGGACCACCGG
>JANQJJ010000482.1 GCA_028281725.1 Pirellulaceae bacterium
GAGTCGGGTAAAGGGGGCAGGAGTCAATTGCCGCCAGCGGCCCTTCGGGTGCTGTGCACAATTGACTCCTGACCCCTTTACCCAAATCTTCGACGAAAGTTAGTGCTTGAGCGAAATCTCAGTCATCAGTTTTTCGAATACAAGACTTTTTCAGCAGCCTGCTAGTCTATAGGAGCGTTTCTAGCAGTAGGCGAAGTTTCCGGAGCTCGCCGCGCTGATCAAAGCCTGGCAACGGTGGCATTTGGATGCTCAGTGCGTGAGAGTAACCGGCCCTGGAAAGCTGCGTGACGAACTTGCCGTATTCAATTTCGCCTTGCCCTACTCGCACTTGCAGTTGATCTTTCTTGGAATCTCGCAAATGGACGTGAAATACGAACGGCATGATCTTATCCAAGCTCTTTCCAGCATGCGGGCCACAATGATAGTGGCTCGGATCGAGCGTGAGGCCGAGTCCAATGACGTTGTCGCATAGGACCTTGACGGTATCCGGATCTTCGCTAAGCCGTCCAATTTGGCTTTTCATGGCGACCCGGACACCTTCTCCCTCGGCCAGGTCGACCAGCTTCTGCAGTCGCTCTACTTCCTCATTGAATGGAGTTCCCAATTCTCCGGAGGGAACCGTGAGGGTAACGACTTTGCTCGCTTTGCCCAGGCGGCAAACTGCCTCAAATTGCTCGTAGTACTCGTCTCCCGGAGCATCGATATGGACATCGTAGCTACAAACTTCCAATCGATGACTTCTTCTGGCCAGGTTGAGGGCCTTGTCAAGATCGGTGCCAATTCGGCTGGGACTCAGTGCCGTACCGTCTTCCCTGAGCGCAATTTCTACAGTCGTGAACTCCAGATCCACGAACGCTTCGACAACGTCGGGCATCTGAATATCCGGAAAACAATCCGTCGAAACGGCAACGTACACAGCTGAACTCCTCTCAGCGATGGAAATGTTGTCTTGATCAGTCTGAGTCGCCGTTGGGCGACCAAGTCCACAAGATTATCGCTCGGACTGCGTTGTGGCAACATCCCCCGTTGTGGTCCGACGGCAGAACTGGTTCCGAGAGTCGGACTAACTCAGGCCGGTCAGCAGCCCGTCGCCACAGAAGTCGGGGTTACCGAACGTCTCGACCGGGTGTCCCATCGCCTGGCAGAAGCTCATCAGCAGCCGATTGTGTGGCACTGCCCCAAAATCGATGGCTCGGCCCATGTCGAATCCAAGTCCACCGCCGACGAGCACGAACGGGATGTTATTGCGGGTGTGCGAGTTGCCTTTGCCCAGTTCGTTGGTCCAGACTAATGTTGTGTTGTCCAGCATGGAGCCTGCGCCACCGGGTTCTGGAGTTTCCGCCAATCGACGGGCGAGGTAGGCAACTTGCTCGCAGTACCAGGTGTTGATTTTGATTAGCTTTTCATAAGCTTCTTCATTGGTATCCGGCTCATGGGACAGTTGATGGTGTCCCTCATCAATATCTAACCACCGCATTTTGGGCTGTCCGACACTGTTGGTGATCTGGAACGTCGCAATGCGGGCAAAATCGCCGGCGAAGCTATTGACCAGCATGTCCATCTGCATGCGGGTAATCGTTGGAATATTGTCGTTCACCTCCTCGATGTTCGGCGGAAGTTGAGGGATGGCATGACCGCTGCTCGGCTGTTTGTCGGCCAGTTCGATCTGCAGTTCCTTCTCAATCTCTCGCACCATGGTCAAATGGTCTTGGAGCATTCGTCGATCTTCCGTGCTGATCATCTTCTCCACGTGACGGAAGTCGGCAGCCAGATCATCCAAGACGCTGGCGAGCAGTTTGCGATTTTCGGTCTGTCCATACAGTTTGTTGAACATCTGGTACGGGTTGTCGATGGGCGCTACCGGCTGGTTAGGCCCGGCATAGGACATGCGAGTCCAGGTGTCGGCGCGGTCGGGGACCATCACGCCCATCTCAAGGGAACCAAAACGCGTTTGCGTTGCCGGATCGGCCTGCAGGCGGTTCTTGAGGTGCTGGTCCACAGAAATGCCCATAGACCATCCTGCCGGCGTATCCGATCCACCTTGCACGTCGCCTGGGAACAGTTCGATGCCCGTTAGTAGACAGCCGATGCCACGCATGTGGCCATCACCGTCTCCTTTAATGCGATTGCACACTCCATGCAGCGTAAGCATCTCGGACTTAAAATCGGCCAGCGGTTGCAAGATGCGCTTGAGCTCAAAATCCTTGCCTTGCGTGTCAGGCCAAAAATGCTTGGGGATGACGCCGTTGGGACTGAAAATGAAAACCAGACGCTGCTTGCGAGGTGCCGCGGTCGTTGAGGCGCTGGCCAGGCTTGGCAAATTCAACATGAAATTCGCGGCAGCCGCGCTAACGCCAGTCTTGAGTAAAAAGTCGCGTCGAGTGGTTTGATTTTGCATGGTGGGATTCCGTGGGCTAATGCGGATTAGTGTGGTAGGAACTCAGTGGGTGTGTTTAGGTATCCGAGGGTTGCTGGTAAGGCTTGGACGGGCGGGAGGCAGCCAAGACCGCAATTTCAACGATCAACTTGCGGATGTTAAAATCGCTGTCAGCAAATTTTTGGGTTAGTCGTTCTAAGGTGTCGGGGCCATAGGCGGCGGGGGGCTGTTTGACGAAGTGCTGAAACGCCCGGCTGACAAACGCCCGATGCGCGTCCTCACTACCAGCTAGGTAGTTGGCCAAATCGCTAGGACCGTCAAATTCTACCCGCTCGCTAGACCGCGATGTGTAGCCGCCCGATACGTTAACGGGCTTTTCATTCTCATCGGCACGATATCGTCCTACCGCGTCATAGTTTTCCAGTACAAAGCCTAGACTATTGATCTTCGAGTGGCAAACCTGACAGCTCTCCGGACTCGTTTGTAGTTCGACGCGTTGCCTGGTCGTCAGTTCCGGGTGCAAATCGGGACTGAGCGGCGAAAAGGCATCCGCAGGCGGTCTGAGCGTCCTACCGAGCATGTACCGAAGCAGAAAAATGCCTCGATGGATGGGCGAAGTGGAATCGCCGTACGCCAGCCCGCTCATCAGGTAGGGATGGGTCAGTAGGCCATACTTGGCGTCGGTGCCATCGCCGACTCGCACCAGACCGCGTGATTGTTCCTCACCGGTCTTCCACGGCTCCCCATAGAACTTGGCAATCCGCTCGGTGGTGTAATACCAGTTCGCCTGAAACAACTGCCGGAAATCGCTCGACTCGCTCCACACGACTTCGTCGACAAACGCATCGAGCGACCAACGTAGGTCACTCGATAGCTGCTGGTCGAACCCGGCATACAAGTCGTCGTCCTTCGATATCTCACCAATGTGGCTCAAGTTCAACCACTCCATCATCAGCTCTCGAGTCTTGGCGCGGACCCGATCGTCATGGACCAGGCGCTGGGCGTGCTCGCGAATCTGCCCTTCCGACTCGAGCCGATTGTTGTCGGCGGCTTTGCGCAGCCGCTGATCACTCGGCAGCGAGTCGAGCAAGACGAGCGCCAGGCGGTTGGCGGCGCGCTGGGAAGACGACATGGTCTGATCGGCCAGCGGATAAAGGAATCTTGGCGACTTCAGCGATACGAGAATCACCCGTTTGATCGCCTCCAAATCGTCGTCTTCCAAGTCGACTTGACGGTCAATGTACGACTGGCGAAGTTCATCGGAGAGTGAGCCGCGAAATGCGGTGTCGACCAATTCAGCTAGGAAGTTCCGCAGGATCTCGCGATTCTCGTTAGGTTCCTTGCGGTGATTCCGGCGGTATCTGGGCCAAAGCTCCTGGGCGGCAATTTGAGCAAACTCCAGGGCGGCGGCCGTCGTCGACTCGTCCCACTGCCGATTGATGGCAATGCCCCGTTCGTAGCCGTAACTCCGATCGTCCGGAGGAAGCAGCGCCTGCAGCGGAAATGCTGCTGGAACCGATCCCTTGACCAGATTCTGTGTGGGAATGATCTGTTCCGTCCCGCCGGGCGGAACCCATGAAAGTGAGATCCGCGCCGGAGGCAATTCCGTTTTCCGCTTGCGTTGGACGAAATCGATCTTGAACGGATAAACCCGTCCCGCGGTGAGCATGATCGAGCGCCGGAACTCGGTTTTATCACCCGACTGTACGTGGTTGTTGATAAACTCTCGGTTCTTCGTGCCCAGATTGAATACGAAGGAACAAGTGCTGCGGACGATGATCTCATAGCGCCCCGTGACATCGGCACGGATGCCCCCGTCCCAGTAAATGTAGAACGCTTCGGCCTGGATGCCCTCGCCCGGGCTCTCGCGACCGAAGTCGAAGTCAATCACCGGATCGACTCGCTCGATCTTCTTCTTGTCATTCTTCCAGCGATCGCCGTCAAAATAGATTCCCTGCACACCCTGCTCACTGATAGGCCGGGGATCTCCCGTGAATCGAGAATAAAGGTCTGCGATGCTCTGCCGAAGCTGGTTTGCGGTCAGACGCGCCAAGCCGATCCGCGGAGGTCGATTTCGAATCTGAGCCGCTTCACTGTAGAAACTGTAATGGATGTAGGCTGCGACCGCTTCGGCGTCCTGGCCAATGCACTCTTCCGGCTCCCCTTCCGGCATCGTATCGGCAATGACCTTAGCCAACTGCCCGACGGAATCATCACCCAACAAAGGCATATCGTAAGCAGAGTCCACCCCTTGGCCCTGATCGCCGTGGCAACTCGCGCATCGGTCTGCATAAATCTTCTCTCCGAGATCCCGTAGTTCGTCCTGGGAGAGCGTCGTTGCCGGAGTGCCCGAATCGCCCGATCCATTTTCATCCGCAAGCGTTGCCGGAAGGAACGTTAGGATGGCGACTACGGGAGCTAGAGACGGACCAATGTCTGAAAGCATAAAAGCCATTTTGCACTCCTGAGGCAGGGAGCGTGCGTCAAGTGTTTGGGTGGGAATGACCAGACGTCGGCGATGGCGACCGCTGGCCAAGTAGGCGGGGGCAACGATATCGCTGCCTGAGCCCCAATAATACACCAAATTATAGAAATAGGCCAAGGCACGCCGTCAACCATTTGCCCGGTATTAAGGCCCGGCGCTGCAGCGAGGGCTCCTGGGGGGCAAGACTTTATGAGTTGTCCGGTTTTCCAGACGGTCAGGCGGTTCAGGACCGGGCCTGGCACAGCATGGCTGGTTTGGGGGGGATGATGGAGGGCGCAGGTAAATGGACTCGGCGATCGGCACGCTACGGCGAGGAAGTCCGCGTTTTGGGCCTGGTGTCGCTAGAAGACACCTGGTTACCAACTGCGCCGAAAAACAGGTTACCCCAAATGCACTCGCTGGTCGGTTGCCGGTTGATGCACGTTGGCCGACCAGTTCTCAGGCCGACACCTTGGCCTCGCGCCGGGGCCCTCTATCTCAGATCAACCGACACGCGGGAGAACCAAGCAAACTTCCCCCGCTGGGGGCAGGCGGGGGCTCTGAGTTTATGAGAAGGCAATCGGCTTCATTCGTCTTCTTCGAAACGCGGCGAAGCCAAGCATGCAAGTACCCAGGCATAGTGATGAGGGTTCTGGTACGGCACTGGCAGAAAAGCTGTCGAGCGCAATAACGTAGGGAGGGTTACCCGCTGGGCCCGCGTTGTCAAATTCGATCGAGCCGATTTTGGCGCCGAGCGCAGCGCTGCTGAACGAGAACGCAGTGGCACCGTCCGCGACACGATTGCTTGAGCCTGTGATGCTGGCAGTGGCAAGAACGGTGATGCCATCGGTTCCGAGCACGCGCAGCGAAGGAGTCCCGTTGGCGCGATCGGCTGCGAAGAAGCTCAACTCATCCACACCCACGTTAAACACCACTGACCCAACGTCTGTGTTACCGGTCATCATTCCACCAAAGCTGCCGGTGAACGTTCCGTTGACGATCATATAGGCGTCAGGTCCGGCGTTGTAGGCTGGACCATCGAACGATCGCTGCTGGATTCCGCCACTGAAGACAGCCGACAAGCCGCCGCTAGTCAGAGTGACCGGGGCGCTGCTGCCCGTTGCAAATCCCTCGGCGTTACTAAATGTTGTTACGATCAGACCGGCACGCGCGATCGAACCGGATACCAAACCGATAGCCAGTGCCATTAAAACTCTAGTTGCCATTCAAAGACCCTTCCAACCCAAGGTAAATAGACCGGATAAGTGAGCGGTTTGGCTGCTGAGGTGATAGCGCAGCGGCGCCGCTATCTGCCCAATGTCTTCAGCACGAGGATTTATTGCACGGCGGCGACAAAAAGGATGAGAAAAGCCAGGACAGATTCGTCGCCAGAGCGAATCAGGGGCTTGGGCTAAGCAGCAGTGGTGTCGCGCGGGCCTGGTCTAGTGGCGTCACTTCGTAGAAAGCGAGCCCGGATTTTTCGGTGCGATAGACGTGAACTGGATCAGAGAGAGGAGGCGTCGCGTCAGCGGCCGCGCTCGGCGGAGGCTGGCTGGACGCAATATCCACGAAGACCATGACTGGCCGTTTCTCGACGACAAACAAGATTGCCGTGGTCTGCCGAGTGATACCTCCAGGGTAGGAGACGCCTAGCATTTGGATATCGTCTGGTAGGGTTGCCAATTGCAATGCCACACCATGCCGATGAAGAAACGTACTTCGGAAGCGAGCATCTTCGCCACAGTCGTAGTAGGGCGTGAAGCCGCGGCGGATGGCATCGGCATAGATTTCTTCCAGCGGCTGTTGTTGGAAACTGGGCTCCAGGCCGAGTTGGGGCCAATAAAAGAAGGCGATTGTCGCTGCGGTGGCTGCGATGGCCAGCGCAGCAACGGCGCGGCGTCGCCACGGCCGGCTTGGGGAAATCTGCTGCTGAATTTGGGCCGATTCGGCCGACTGGTTCAGCTTCTCTTCGATTAGCTGGAGGTGCGCAGCGGGAACTTCAGTCGGCGAGTATTGACGTCGGATACTCTCGCCAATTCTAGGGACCAGTTCTGAATCGGATTCGTTCGGATCGTCGGAGTTATTCATCGATGCTATCCTAGAATCAATCTAGATAGGAATTCAGGAGCGATCGCAACCGGCGTTTTCCACGGTGAACGTGACTCATGGCCGTGCCTTCGGGTATCCCGACGAGTTCTGAGATTTCACGATAGTCCAGGTCCAACACAATCCGCAGCAACAGGCAGATGCGTGGTTCTTCCGCCAAGGATTCCACGGCCGAACGCACCTCGTCATCAAATGCGTTTTCCAGCCCATCAATCCGCTTGTGGGCCGCCGAGTAAACCACTGATTCCAGACCAGGATCCGTTTCTGCGCTATGGGCGTCGGATGGATCAATGCGGCTCGTTTTTCGGATTTTCGTCTTGCGAAGGTGATTGGACGCCACGTTCCGTAAGATAGCCGACATCCACCTGGTGAAATCGCTACTGGGTCGAAATTGTTCTATGTTTTCTAGTGCGATCACAACACTTTGCTGAATAAGATCATCAGCGTCGGTGCGATTTCCGACAATCGCGATCGCAATCACCGACAGTTTTGGATACGCCAGAGCGTATAATGATGCAAACTCGCTTGGCTCCATGTCAAGCTCCGTGACTGACATGGCAGGCGTGGCGGGTCGGCAAGTTAGCCAGACCGGTTGGGCTAGCGGGACTGGCAGCAGTATCAGTTCGATAGTAACTCAAAACAGTAGTTGACATGTCCAGTTTAAAGCGAGGCGGCATTTCACTGATCGAATTGCTGGTCGTTCTGTCGTTGATTGGCATCCTCGTCTCACTTATTTTGCCGGCGACGTTCATGGCGCGAGAATCGGCGCGACAAGCCAGCTGTCGAAACAAACTTCGGCAACTCGGTCTGTCGATGGCCATGTACGAGCAGGTCCGACGGCATTTTCCGGCAGGGCGGCTTGGATGCGACGACGCCGGACATGGTTCCGCGGCTCGGCTGTGTGCACCCAATTTACCCTCGGAGGCGAAGACGGGAGCCAGTGCGTTTGTGGCCGTTCTACCCTTTTTGGAACTCAGCAACCTACACGACCAGTTGAATGTGCGTTCGGGTGGATTATGGAATCGAAACGTGGATGACATCCAGTGGTACTACATCGACCAGAGTAAACGATGGGGAGTCCAGCAGCGCCCCCCGGTCTTTGTTTGTCCAAGCGATCCATCGAAGCCCCTGTCGGATGTCTACTATCCGGTGAAGGCCGCTCCGGGCAGCTACGCGCTGGTCAACGGCACCAAGGGGGCTGACTCTCCGCTGGCGGAGGTCAAGTACCGAAACGACGGAATGTTTATCTATGTCCGGCGTAGAACAGTTCCGGACGTCGCCGATGGTCTCTCGAATACGCTGATGCTCGGCGAGGTACGTTTGTCCGATACGTGGGAATCATCCAATGCGTGGACCTACGCAATTTCGCATGCCGATACCCTGCGGACTACCCGAAACCCGCTCAACACCCCACCGGGAAGCGGCGTTGCCGTCGAGCGACAAAACGGGGCATTTGGGAGTTGGCATTCTGGCGGAGCGCTCTTTGGTTTCGCTGACGGGCACGTTCAGTGGCTGAGCCAGGAGATCGACCACTCTCTGTATCACAAACTGGCCGCCATCGACGATGTTCGCGCGGCACTCAACTAAACGCGTCTCTTCGCGTTCTGGTTCAGCCTGTCACCAACCGCCAGCGAGTGCCCACTCGCTTTGA
>JANQJJ010000484.1 GCA_028281725.1 Pirellulaceae bacterium
ACTCGGGCAACAGCCGCTGCAGACGCAGCATCTGCTCCAGGATTTCTCCACGCGACAAATTGCGATCGACCCCATCGAGTCCGCTGGCACAAAACACACAGCCCATGGCACAACCAACTTGGCTGCTGACACAGATCGACCTCCGCCCGCCGTCTCGTAGCAACACACACTCGACGCGGCCTCCATCGGCCAACTCGAACAAGAGCTTTTCGGTCCCATCATCGGCTTGCTGATGGGCCGCGATCGTGGCTGTCCAGAGTCGAAAGCTCGCCTGCAACTCACCACGCAATTGGTTCGGCAAATCGGTCATGGCATCGAACGACTCGGCGCGGCGCTGCAATAGCCAACGCTGGATCTGCGCGACACGAAACGCCGGAGCCCCTCGCTCGGAGAGCCAGACCTTGAGTTCCCGAGGCGGAAGGTCGAGCAGATGAGGACGCGCGTCATCAGGTGCCATAGGGGTTTTCATGCGGTTGGCTCCTTCGTCGCTTCTTCCTGTTCAAAGTGCTCACAACGACTGACCGGCTGGGGAGGATACTTGGGCCAAGCCGGCTGGCGAAGCGCCAGTTGACACATCAAAAAGACCGAGCCTTTTCCGCTGCGAACAACGCGTCTCTCTCGACAGCCCGCGCATAAACTCCGCTGCAGCATCGGCGGAAGCGCCAGCTGCTTCTGAGGCAGTTCGGACTGCCGATCGCCACCCGGTGGATTCAAAATGTCCTCCTCATAGCGCACACCCCACTACTGAGGTTGTGCAGCTTTTAAGTCACTGTACCGACTGGGTCAGTCACTCTCCTCGGAAACCGACTGCGCGGGAGCCCCCGTTCGACGCGACATAGTCTCCGAGGCGCTATTAAGCCTCAGCATAGCCACCCTGAACGGTCTCTATTAGTAGCAAAAGCTCCGTTTGGTCCGTTTTCAGCCGTTACACCCGCGACGCCAGCCGGCCTATCCAACTTAGGGCACGCCCGGCCCCGTTCAGAGTGAGTATTCCGGAGAGACAGACAATGCGATGCAGTCGAACAACACTCCAGAGGAACCTAGCGAGGCGTTGCCAGTTTGAGAGTCTAGAGGACCGTTGTCTTCTGACAAGCGTGGTTGCTGATATGGCCTGGCAGCCAGGCGGATTGACGCCTAGCGACTGGGCAGAACGCCTCACCTCGGGTTTGGCTTATCGATTCCCTCTCAAGACGCCGGATATTCAGCGATTCTCTTCGGAGCAGGAGGCCATCGATGCGCTAAGCCAGCGTGTGACGGACGTTTGGAACCCACTGTTCGGGCAGCAACTGGATCGGCGGGAGTTTTTCCGGCTGGAGAAGTCGAGTATCGCGATGCTGGACGTCCTCTCAGCCAGTCAGTCGCGTGATACCCGTCACTTCGATGTCACTAACACACAAGTCGCTGGAGTGGACGAAGCGGATATCATGGAGATCACGGCAGATGGCTATCTATTTGTCGTCCGCGAGGGTCAGCTGGGCATCTTCGACCTACGGGATTTTAGCGATCTGGTCGAGGTTGGCGCCATAGACCTGCCAGAGAGCCCTTTTGAGGAGTTGGGTTCCTTTAGCCCTACGCAGTTGCATGTCTCTGGCAACCGCCTTGTCATCGTTTCTCAGGGACCTAGGCACCTGGAGAGTCTTACAGATTCTACCGTCGTGCAGATCTATGACATCGCCGACAAGCAGTCGCCGCAACTGATTTCGTCCTTACACGTTGAAGGTCGGATGAAAGAATCTAGGCTGGTCGACGGTCGGTTGACTCTGGTAAACCAGGGCTTCATGTATTCTCATTCTCTCGCGACCTTTCAGCCCCGATTGATCCTAGCCGACGGCGTGTCCGACGAGCCGGTCGCCCTGGGAGACGAGCCACTGGGGCGTTTCGAAACTCAGGAGGAGTATCTGTCTCGCGTCCGGCCACTATTGGTTGGCAGCTTCTTGCCCGATTTCACTCAGCTGGACGCTCAGGGCCACGTGATCGATTCTGGCGATGTCGGCCAGTGGGATGATCTGGTCCTACGCGACTCGAACTTCTCTCGCCGGCAGGTGACGGTCCTAGCCATCGATATCGCGGCGGAAGCACCTGCCGTGGTCGACTCTGAGGTGGTCGTCGGCTCAAGGACGTCCTTTGTCTACGCGGATACAGATTCCGTTTATGTAGTTGACAGGCGGGGCCCAGTCGCGAGCGACATCTACCGATTCAGTTTTCTCTCCGATAACCAGGAAGTCGTTGCGGATGCGGCCGGCCAAGTGGATGGGGTGATCCGAGACGCGCGGATGATGGACGAATTCGATGGTGATCTACGTGTTGCAGCCAACGTGTGGGGCGGAGGGCTTGCCGGTACTTCCGCCAATCTGTATGTGCTTCGCGCTGATGGCAATAGCCTGCGTGTGATCGGCCAGTTGGAAAACATCGCCGAGGGACAGAGTGTTACAGCAGCCTACTTTGAGGGAGAACGTGCGATACTGACAACTGCGGAAGACGTCTTGTTTCGCTTCGACCCCATCCACGGCATCGACCTGTCCGATCCCGCCAATCCGGTGGAACTGAGCGACGTGGTGATCCCTGGTGTCTCCAACTATCTCCAATGGGTAGGTCCGACGCACTTGGTCGGAATCGGTTACACGACCGAAGACACTCGGCATGCCCAGGTTTCTCTGTACGACGTGACTGACCTGACTGATCCGATCGTTGTCGATACTTGGCAAAGCGACTGGGAAATATCTGCCAACCTGCGAGGATCGGGAATCGACCATCGTGCCGTTCACTATGACGCAGACTCAGGCACACTGATCGTTCCGTTTGCGGAGCTGGGGATCCAGAGTCGATCGGTAGGGGGGCCTTTTAGTTCGGTTTTGGAACGGCGGGGCGCCGAGGTCTTCTCCATCGAGCTGGGCTCCGGCGCTTCGTTGACTCGATTGGCGCAAGTCGCCGATGGACAGCACGTGCTACGCTCGGCGGTGGTGGACTCTACGCTCGTCGTGCTATCGACGGAAGCCCTCAGCACGTATGAACTGGCGAATCCTACCAACGTCCTCGACACTTTCTACTGGGACGGACAGCTTCCCACTGTCGCTCCCGACGCGCCTGCCCCGGCACACTCGGAAAACGTTCAGCCAGGAGCATTACGGCTGGAAGCCTCGGACGGTGACGGGATTGAGACCACAAGTGCTTTCGAGGCTCAGCCGCAGGACATCAACGGGGATGGATCGGTTACCGCTCTGGATGCGCTACAAGTTGTCAATTTCATTAACAACACGCCGCGAGTTGGTAGAGCCGTCGGTAGCGGCTCTGGAGAATCGTTGGCAACTACGCACCTGCTGGATGTCAACCGAGATGGCCTCGTCTCGGACATCGATGTGCTTTCGATCGTCGATGAGATTAACGCGCGGAATGATTCGCGGGCGGAGGGGGAGGCTCCCCGGCCAGCTACTGGGCAGGTCGGGGAGTCCGCCGAAACGCCGCTCAGCACGAACGACGGCACGGATCGTGACGACTTGCTGGCCATGCTGGCCGCTGAGCAGATATCCGCTTGGCAGAAAAGACTTCGCCTGTAGTTTGCCCCAGGTGGTCATCGGGTTGCCCCCCCGATGGCGCCTGAGCGCTGCTGCAGGCCGGGACCGGTCAGCAGCACGTGGCGAATCGCCTGGGCGACGACCTCGTCGCGCTCGCGGCCCAAGAGAACGCGTAGATTGCGTTGGACATCCGCGTCGACCATCGAGTGGAGAAGGGATACGGCCTGCTGGCGAACTTCAGGCACGCCGTCTTCGGCCATCCACAGCAACCAAGGTCGCGGATCGAGATCACTGCGTGTGGCGATTTGCTCTATCAGCTCCAGCTGGGTTGCGGCCGAACCGGTGGCCAGCGTGGAAGCTAGTTCGAGTTTGTCGTCGGAGAGTCCCTTGGCGCGCAAGGTCAAGGCGGCGGCTTGCGCGACGCGCGGCTGCACACTTCCGAGCAGCTTCACCAATTCTTCGATGGCCATGTCCTGGATACCATCGAGCTCAGGCTCCGTCGGCAGCGCCCGCACCTGGCCCAGCGGTTGGTTGCTAATCGCCGTAGGCCCATGAGTCAGTTCCGGTGGTGTGGATTCACCTGCCCCACCCAGCGCGGCGTCCGTCAATCCGTCATCTTCAGAAACAGCGGTTACCTGGCTCGCGTTCCGGGCGGCAGTCCGCGGTCGAGTAGACGATGCAATCAACCGGAACGAAGCCGTATTGGGTTTGCTGGAGGAGCTCTGCACCGCTTCCCGCGCGCCCACCGGCGGTAGCGCTTCGCCAATCGGCGCGTTGGTTCCCGCAACGCGAGCTGAAGACCCTGGGGCATCTTCCACTAGTGGCTGCTTCGTATCCGGCGGGGAGTCATCTAACGACTTGGCGGCAGTAAACTGTCCACCGGCGAGCTCCGGCAAAGTCTCCGGAGGCAGAGGGGGCGGCGGTGAAAAGGAATCGATTCTTTCCTGCAAGGCGGCCAGGTCATCGCTCGGTCCGGTTCTCGAATCGGACAGACGACTCTCGGTGTCCCGCTGCGCAGTGCCCGAACGCAGAATAATCTGTTCGCAGATTTGGATTGTGGACGCCAGCTCAGGGTCATCCATCTCCAGGCAGATGGTATAAATCCGGGAGGCCAAACCGCTGGCGAGAATCAGATTCTCCGCCGGCGTGTCCTGCGGCAGATCGCCCAAGTGCTGCGCCAGGTCCTGCATGCGTGACATCACCTCAGCAGGCTGCTCTTGCCAACCGGCGATCTGCGTTTCCAACACGCGATAGGCCGAGCGGGCGATCTGCAGGTTCGAGTGCTGCAGGCCACGTACGATCTCGCCACTCGTCTTCGTGTCGACCATCATCAGGCCCTCGAGCGCCAAGAGCGCTTCGCCCGGCGACTGGGCCTCAGCCAACTGGTCGCCCAGTCGCCGAGTTAAGAGGTCGCGGCCGATCAGCCATCCTCCTAGTCCACACGCCACGCCTAGCAAACTCCATACCCACCACCCCCCGGGAGGCGTCAAGCGAGACGCAGTAGCAGGGGCTGCACGAAACTTCAGATCGATTCGTTCGACGGGCCTAGTTTTTGCTGGCATTCACGAAAACTCCAAAGTTCTCGCGGGCATCGGGGGGGGACGTGACGAATAGATTCTTCTCGCAGAATGGGACTTTTATCTCAAGAGCACTTGAAGGAACAAATAGCGGCTTTCCTGCCATCGGAGCGGAAGAAGTACTGAGGATCCAACCGACTTCGGACCGAAAACAACAAGGGATTAGCTGCGGCCCCAAGCCGCAGTTTTCGGGGGCGGGGGAGATCTGGGTGACCTACGCGAGCTGCTTACAGCGTGTTTTGCGAATCAGTCGCACTTGGTTGACTACGGGCCATTCGGCGGAGCAGGGGTGTCCGGCCGACGCGCGCTGGTGGAGCCGAGTGCCAGGACGTAGGACGCCCGCGCGCCTAGCGGACTGGCTGTTGCCTCTGACCCTGCTCAGCCTCGGTCTTGTCGCCTGGGCTCCCACGCGGTGCCAGGCCGCCGACCCTACCGCAGGAGAGGGCGTTTCTAGCCGCGAGACGCGAAAGCTCGCGGCACGAGGTGTGCCGTTTCAGCGGCTGAGCGCTCCCGTTGGCAAGCAAATTCGGGACGTCGTGAACAACCCAAGTTTCTTCCGGCGGATGCCATCCCAGCAGATTGAGTGCGACTCGGAGATGTTTACGTTTCTCGTGCGTCGGCCCGAAGTGATGGTCAATATCTGGGACCTGATGGGTATCACGAAGGTCTCCGCTAAGCGCACCAGTCCCTATTCGTTCATGGCGGACGACGGAGTCGGAACCCAGTGTCAATGCGATTTGGTCTACGGGGATGGCAAGCTGCACATCTACTATGGTCGCGGCAACTACCATGGTTCCATGGCGCCTCGCAAAGTATCGGGACGATGTGTTTGCATTCTTACGACCCAAGACCGAACGGATGAATCGGGTGATTCGGTCGTCGTAGGCACCATGGATGTCTTTTTAAAGCTAGATAACTTGGGAGCCGATTTACTGACTCGAACGATTGGCCCGTTTGTCGGTAAGACCGCCGACTACAACTTTGTGGAGACCGCCAAGTTTATCTCTCAGATCTCTGAGATCTGCAGAAAGAACCCAGCGGCGGCTCAAGGGCTGGCGTCCAAGCTAAATCGCGTCAGCGAGCCAGTGCGCAGGGAATTTGCTGCCATTGCTGCTCGGATTGCGACAAGTCAAGTCGATCCGTCTGAATGGCACAGATACTCGCGGCACCCGAGCGCTCCCCCAGAATCGGTCCCCGGTCTGACGGAAAGAGTTTCGGCCCGAGGGCAGAACGAGGACTTGCGCGTGCATGTCGGCACCAGCCAGCCGGAGAACTTCCTGGGGATGAAGAGCTCCGCGGAGATGCCCAGCGCCCCGGTCTTGTCAGGCGTCGGTACAGTCGCCAATATTCGTAAGACGAGTGTGCCTCTCCCGCCTCCTTCGGCTGTCATGCCAAGCAAACCCCACATCTACATGCGTCGCTAGGCGACGATAGGGATACGAGTGACCAAAAATCGGCCCACGTTGACTGTTGAGCAGGTCCGTCGATTGTGGCTGTTGCGGCAGGGGCTAGTGGACGTTGAGAAGCCCCGCAAGTTGGATCGCCGAGCATTCGTGCGGCACCTGGAAGATACCGGCGGTCTGCAACTGGATACCGTCAACGTGCTCGACCGGGCTCACTATCTGACTCTCTGGAGCCGGTTTGGCCAGTACGACCGATCGCGGATCGATCGATGGGTCTACCGCGACCAAGTCGCCTACGAGTATTGGGGCCACGAGGCGTCGATACTTCCGATCTCTCATCTGCCCTGCGGCCTGAGACGCATGCGTCGGTTTCCTCCCGAAAGCTGGCGGAACGCAGCCTACTGGAAACGTTTTGATACCTCACCCGCATCCAAACGGCGGGTGATCGCCAGGCTGAAAAAGGAGGGCGCACTGGAAAGCACCGACTTCGAGAAAACACCCCAGGATCTGCGTAAGCAAGCAGCACTCGGCTGGGGCGCGCCACCGCACAAAGAAGACAAGCGGTCCCTTCAACTACTATGGCACGCTGGAAAAGTGGCCGTTGCCGACCGCCGCCACTTTCGCAAGGTCTACGATTTGGCCGAGCGAGTTTACCCGGCTGCCGAGCCAGCCAGCCTTGCCGAGTACTACGATAGCTGGCTCCAGGTAGGTCTGTCGGGCAACGGCGTTGCCCCGGAAAGCCATCTGACCAACTACGTCACAGGTCCCAATCTGAAGGCTCCCGAAAGAGCCAAGGTGATTGCTCGTGGCCTGAAACGGAACCGCATCGTCCAGGTTCGCGTAGCCGGTTTTGACGAACCCTACTACGCGTTGCCCGAGCATCTCGACGGCATCGATGCCATCCCGGAACCCTGTGGGCTGACGCTCGTCTGCCCCTTCGACTCGCTACTCTGGCAGCGCAAGCGAGCAGAACAACTACTGGATTTTCGCTACCGAGTCGAAATCTATGTACCCGAGCATAAACGCGAGTTCGGGTATTACGTTCTGCCGATCCTCTGCGACGGACGTCTTATCGGTCGTCTCGATCCCAAGTTTCATCGCGATCGCAACGTTCTGGAAGTCAAGTCGCTGCACTGGGAACCGAGTATCAAACGCACCCGGCGACTTGAGCGTGATCTAACCCATCGCGTGGAACAGCTAGCCGATTTTCTCGGTGCCGAGAACCTGGAAATGCCCTAACCAGACAGCACGATATGCGGTGCTAGCCGCCATGGCGGCCTATTCGATTACGAGCAGGATCATGAGCACGGCCAGCAACTCGTTCCCGGGCTCCCGCCTGGGAACGCACTGTCTTCGCGGCTCTGCCTCGTCCCGGATCCACCATTTTTGCACTCACGGGCTCGCAGCGATTAGCCGGCAGAGCCGGCAAACACTCGGCTCAGAGGCGGAGCCCGCAACCAGACGGGCGCCACTTTAGGCCCTGATAAACACGAGAAAACCAGGGTCCATGGCGTAGAGTGCCTCTGGCGGCGCGCGTGGACGGTCCACCACCAAACTGAAGACACTCCACCCGAATCACGTCTTTTCTTGTCACCTGGACGCGCTGTCCAGCCACCCTCTTACAGAGTGTTGCAGTCCTAGTTGGTCTGCTAACCTGCTCCCGTAGTCCATTCATTGCAGAGAATTCCATGCGTACGACGTGTTTCAGCTGTTGGCTCCTTGTTTTAGCCGTCTTGGTTTTTGAGAAAAAGGTACTCCGCGCCCAAGCGGTCGAGTTCGACTTGGCCAATGGCATCCACCTGATCGTGAATTCAATTCCGGAAGCACCGGACGTCGCCGTGGAGATGAGTTACGAAGTTGGGTTTGTCGACGAGCCGAAGTCGTTGGTTCAAGCGGCCCACCTGCTTGAGCATCTGATCTGCTACAGCCCAGGCGCTGGTTTCGAGAGTAAGGGAGCGTTCGGCTGGCTAAACCAAGTCGGAATGGCCAATGCCGAAACGCTGGCGGACTGGACCCATTACGATTATGTGGTCCCCAAGGACGATGTGGAAAAGGTCTTTGAAATCGAAGCATCGAGGCTGTCTTTGGCGGCCTTCGATCGGCGGTTGCTGCTCCAGGAGGCGCAGCGCGTGTACGGCGAAACCGACGCCGTGGAATCCAACCCGCAGACCGGAATGGTCAAACACGCGTTCATGGCCATTGCCCACGCATGGAGGCATGCTGCCCCCATGGCACGGGTCCGAGGCGGACTGGAAGATTTTGCCGAGGAGGACTTGTTGGATTTCTACGTGAACAACTATCAACCTAATCGGCTCACCGTCGCCGTTACCGGAGGAATTCAGCCCGCGAAGGCACGGCAGCTGGCTGAAAAATATTTGTCTAGATTCCAAAACAGTACCGACAGCGGCGACTCTCCCATCGACTGGGCACACGTGCCCGCGGTTCAACAAGTAGCTTGGGATGCCCGGCCAACCGCCGTGTGCGTTGCTTGGGAGCCGCCTCCGAATGGGGTCCAGCGCGGCGGGCTGTCGTTGCTGGCCACACTAGCCTATGGGCGCCTAACTGGTGACGCCGAACTGAAAAAATCATGCGCTATGGTTTTTTGCAGCAATAGTTCATGGCCGGTCGGAGACCTCCCACTATTTGTCTACGCCAGCGTCAAGGACTCCGCCCAACTCGACGCCGTGCAGGAGTCGCTTGCAGACAGGTTTTCGCGGTACCTGCTTCAGGTCGCGCGAGAAGCGGACGACACCATCCCACAAATGCTTTTTCAGTATGAGCACTTGCAACAAAAATCAACCTGGGCCACCATCGAGCGGACGTCTCAAACGCTCCTATCCGCCACACGCTCGCCGCGTCAGGCTATCCGGCTCGTACTTCTACAGGACGCGCTCAACCGCATCGTCATGCGACGGCTGCTCGGTAGCCAGCCATCGGCGACGATCGAGCGGCTGAAAAGTCTCACAGAGGAGCAATGGGTGGAAATTGCTGAGTCCGCACTCCAGCCTCGGCAACGACACGTGGTGCGGATCGTTCCGAACGATCATCCATCTTAGATCTACGGAGAGTCGTAGATTTGCGGAGAAGCAACGCGGCTATCCCTTCCCCTCCACCTGCCAAACAAACCGCTGGCCTACCCAAACGCGGCTCGGCGGACCGTGTAAGATACGATGCACACGATGCAGCCGGCGACGAGTCCTTTTCCGGTGCACTTGCCGGTTGAAGCCAGCGTGGAAACCATGGGCCCCTTCAGCCATCTGAAGCGCCACCAATTCCCAAGAGAGAAATCATGAAGTGGATGTTGCCTTGTCTGATGCTGTTGTCTGGTTCTCATGTGATAGCCGACGATCTCGGTCGCCCCGCGTTCACCATGGAGCGCAACGTAGCTCACAGCGGATTCGACGGGCAGAAGTGTTGGGTCCACGCGCGAGCAGGAGTGATTCCAGCCGAACCAACCGAAAGCGGCCAGGATCAGCCGGTGGTGGTCATGACGATGCAGAAACTGCTACTCAGCGGCTCGGACGTATTCTATGCTCTTCACCAGACCCGCTCGGCAGACCTCGGCAAGACCTGGACGCGGCCGGCTCCTCATGCGTCCTTTGGCCGGCAGAGAGTGGGCGACGCTGCGCGGCTGCCGACTGGCGCTTCCATCGCACCGAGTCTCGTACAAGCGGGGGATGAGACAACGGTCTGCGACTTTGTTCCGAAGTGGCATGTGGCTAGCGGTCGGCTGCTGGGCATCGGCCAGACGGTGTGGTACCGAGACAATCGGGTGATGCACGTTCGGCCACGAGGGATCGCGTACGCGGTCTACGATGCCGACGACAAACAGTGGTCCCCTTGGGCGACCGTTCAGCTGCCCGACGAGCCCAAATTCCAGAATGCGGGAGCGGGAAGCGCTCAGCGGGTCGACCTGCCAGGCGGAGACGTGCTTATCCCGTTTTACTTCAAAGAGCCGCAAGCGAAACAGTACTCGGTCTCTGTCAGCCGGTGTCGCTTTGACGGTCGCTCGCTCGACTACATCGAACATGGCAATCAGCTCACGCTGCCGGTGCGGCGTGGTCTATATGAGCCTTCCCTGACGAAGTTTGGCGGAAGATACTATCTGACGATGCGAAACGACGATCATGCGTACGTCAGCGTCAGCGACGATGGCTTGCAATTCGAATCCCCCTCACGCTGGACCTTTGATGACGGCAGCGACTTAGGCAGCTACAACACGCAGCAGCACTGGGTCACGCACAGCGATGGACTTTTTCTCGTCTACACCCGCCGTGGGGCGGGCAACGACCACGTCTTCCGGCATCGGGCTCCGCTGTTCATCGCCCAGGTCGATCCAGACCAGCTGCAGGTCATCCGCGAGACCGAACAGATTCTTGTACCTGAGCGTGGCGCGCGGCTGGGTAACTTTGGTGTCACCCGCGTCACTCCAAACGAAACGTGGGTAACGGTCACCGAATGGATGCAGCCGGCCGAAGCCCGCGAGCATGGCAGCGACAACAGCGTCTTTGTTGCGAAACTGAAATGGAATCGGCCCAATCGTCTGGTTGGGCATTCAGCAGACCGGCATCGTGTGGACGCAGTGCAGAGTGAGGCGATCAAAGACACCGCGAATGACCTGACGGACACCGATGCGTGGGAAAAGATCCGGGGGTATTTTTTAGCGCCGCAGCTCTGGCGGAACAAGCTGGGCGACTACGCCTCGCCGTTAGAACTGGCCGACGGCACAAGGGTCAGCACGCCAGCGGACTGGATGCGCCGCCGATCCGAACTGCTCTCCGAGTGGGAGAGCCTGCTCGGCAAGTGGCCACCACTGATCACGAAACCGGACGTCGAGATCCTCGAGTCGCAGCGCCGCGAGAATTTTGTTCAGCATCGCATCCGCTTTTCCTGGACACCCGCTGAGAAGACGACCGGCTACCTGTTGATTCCTGACGGAGATGGGCCGCGCCCGGCCATCGTGACCGTTTTTTACGAGCCGGAGACCGCCATCGGGCTCGGCAAACCGAACCGGGATTTCGCGCTGGCGCTCGCGCGGCGAGGCTTCGTCACACTTTCAATTGGGACAACCGAGGCCAGTCAGGCGAAAACCTACTCGCTCTACTTCCCCGGCATCCAAGACGCTCAGGTCCAGCCGCTATCGATGCTCGGCTATGCCGCTGCCAATGCCTGGTATGTACTCGCCGACCGACCGGAAGTCGACCCTGAGCGGATCGGCATTGTGGGACATTCCTTCGGCGGCAAGTGGGCGATGTTTGCATCGTGCTTGTTTGACAAGTTCTCTTGCGCCGCGTGGTCCGATCCCGGCATTGTATTCGACGAGCAACGGCCTAGCGTCAACTACTGGGAACCCTGGTATCTCGGCTACCATCCCCAACCCTGGCGAAAACGTGGAATCATCACGCAGGACAATCCCGCGCACGGCCTCTACGTGCGGCTACGGGCTGCGGGCCGCGATCTTCATGAACTCCACGCGCTGATGGCACCTCGACCGTTTCTGGTATCTGGCGGCTCCGAAGATCCGCCAAGTCGGTGGCAGGCGCTGAACCATTCCATCGAGGTCAACCGTGTCCTGGGTCAGAAGCATGGCGTGGCGATGACCAACCGGCCTGACCACTCTCCCAATGACGATTCGAACGACGTGATCTACGCGTTCTTTGAGCATTTTCTAAAACCCTAGAGAGCTTTTGGTAGGGCCCCCCAGCTTGGGCCCGCGTCTCCAGCTCGGCACGCTACAGCAACGGGCCGACCAATCGTATGATGTTCTCCAGCAGGCGTTGGCCAAAGGAGCGTTGCGCCCAGGCGTCCGCATAGAGCCGAGCCGAATCATTCAGGTAGGACTGCTGCAGCTGGCCCAGCTCAGCCGCGAACGCCGCCTCGTAGATGAACAACGATATTTCGTAATTGAGCCACAGACTGCGCATGTCGAGATTCGCGGTACCGAACATGGACAGCTGACCATCGACGGTGATCGACTTCGTATGCAGCAAGCCACCGCGGTACAAGTAAATCTCGACACCACTACTGAGCAGGTCATCAAAAGAGGACCGGCTGGCGTAACGAGTCAGGAACGAGTCGACGTGTTCAGGGACAATCAGCTGCACGCGAACACCGCGGGCGGCCGCGCTGCGGAGCGCCCGCAGAATCGATTCGTCTGGAACCAGGTAAGGGGTCGTCAATACGAGCTCATTTTGAGCGGCATGCAGCAGCGTCAAAACCAACTGCAGCAAACAATCTTCGGTCAGTCCGGGGCCGGAGGGAACTACCTGGACATCGGTGGAGCCTCGGGGTTGCAGCAGTCGCAGACCGGTCCGCTGAATCACTTCGCCCAGCACCTCGCCCGATTCGAGGATCCAGTCACCAATCAGGGTAGCCGCCAGAGGGACTACCGCAGCCCCTTGCACGCGGACCATCGCGTCGACCCACTGGCCTACCCCCGCGTCTCGCTTGAAGAAACGTGGATCGACCATGTTCATGCTGCCGGTCCACGCCGTCATGGCATCGATTACGACGATCTTTCGATGCTGCCGCAAATCGGTACGGCCTACCAAGGTTCGAAAGAGCCCCACGGGCAGGGCGGGGCGAACATCAACTCCCGCCTCCCTGAGCCGGCCGGGTTGGTTTCCCTTCCACCAAGGACGCGCACCGAGCGCATCGACCAGTAGTCGGCAATTCACTCCCCGCCGGGCAGCTCGAATCAATGCTTCCAGGACTTCGTCTGCACAGCCTCCCTCGCTCCAGATATAGAACTCCATGAGCACGCTCGTCTGAGCGGCATCGACATCTTGCGCGATTGCCCGAAGTATTTCTTCGGAGTCCGAGAGCAACTCGAGAGAGCTTCCGCGTACAGTGGGCGTACCGAGTAAGGTCATCCCCAGCTGATTCATACCGCGTGCCACCGCCCGGTGACGCGACCAGTCGACCGCCGTCAGCCCCTGGTGAATCGCCGCTTCGGCGAGCTTCTTGTAGTCCGTGCGAAGCGAGGTAATGCCGCGAGCCCGTCCCTCACCAATCCGCCGTTCACCAATGAGAACGTAAAGCACGGCGCCGACCAGTGGGACGGCAAAAATCAACAACAACCAAGCCAGCGTCGAGCTGATGGGCATCTGTTTCATCAGAACGTGCAGCGCCAAACACACCAAAATGACCGCATAAGTGGTCAGCAGGCCGGCCCACAAGTACAGAAGGATACTGCTTAACATTCAGCAAACGCCCTACATCCTGTTGCCAACACAAACTCCTTGGAAATCAACCTGAGACGGAAGTGAGAATCTGCGATTCGAGCTATCGGTGGCTTTAATCTTAGCTGCAAAGCGCTCCGCCGGCAGGTTAGGCACCGCGCTCACCCAGTTGAGCAGCACGTTAGCTAGCGCCAGTAAGCCTCACGCAACACCAGTGGCCCGTGCAAGCCGCACGGGGCGCTTGTGAGTCCGATCAACAAAGTCGCCCCTCGGTCGAGCGAGGGCGACGCTCCACGGAACCCATCGCGTCTGCTAACACCATGCCGCGAACGGACTTTGCGACGAAACTCACCTGCGGGGGCAGTACCCGGTTCGAGCCCTAGGGCGACTGGCCCAATTCGCCTGATAGAAGAAGGGAGACGACCTGATGTGAGAGACGCTCGGCGGACCGAGCCGGGCCGACCACGGCTCCGCTGGCGCGGAGCTCCCGAATTGGGGCTTGGATGGGACTCACAGATCGCGGCGAAGGTCGGCAGCGGGTGCCGCGTACGTCCTGGCGTACCAAGTCATCCACGCGCCTTCGTCAAAACCATGATTCTGGCCTGTTAGTTGATTGAGCGTGCCCCGTACGCCGGCGTTCTGACGAGTCACGGTCACGTTTTTCTGCTTGCTACCAAAACTCAAGCCACCTGTGCTGTACGTCGTATTGCCTCCACCGACAGTCTGCATATGTTCCGTGTTCAAAGCCTCGATCAGCGGCAGTATGCTATGTTCCGCGTTCAATACCCCCAGCCCCTCGGCGGCCCGATTGATCAATTCGTTGCTGGTGTTCTTCAAGTAGCCAACGTAAACGGGAATAGCCACCTCGCGCCCAAAGCCACGCAACGCATCAAGGCTGGCCTCGCGAACGCGTCTTTCCGGATCGTTGATACTGGCTTGCGCCAGCGCCCGCGCTGCCTCGAACGACTGAAATCGCGCCAGGGCTTGAACGTAAATCAAGCGTAGCTTGAGCCAGCGCGACGGATCGACACCTGGCTTCCTGGTATCCAACAGGTATTCCGCAATCGTGCCAATGGTAAGCGGATCATTAATCTGCATCAAATTGTTAATAGCATCTTGATACTGCCTGCCCATACCGCGCAGTGCGCTACCATGCCACCTCCGAAGATCCTTGGTCGCCGCGCCGATCTTCTTCTTGGCTTCTTCCTCCGCTTGTTCGATGGCAACGGATTCAGGGAATCGCCAACCGCGCCCATGGCGAACTTTGCCGCGCTGGCCCCCCATGACCTCTTCGATTTTGACCCATCGTCCGTTGTCATCCTTTTTGAATCCAGACGCGACACGAGCCGGTTCATGGTCGGGGTCGATATCCAATACTCTCAGGTAATGCGCGCGGGCTAAATCTCTCAGGCCGTAGCGGCTACACCAACCAGCGAGTTCAAAATGCGCTTCTGCGGTTGGCGGTAACTTCGATATATTCTGGGCGTATTGTTTCTCTGCGTCCGAGAGCGTTTCATGACCGTTGCGCACGAGGTCTGAATCGAGAATCTGCATAAACGTTCCCGGCTCCAACTCCACGGTCCAGAGGGTGACAGGAACCTTGTCGACCTCGCCCTTCTGCTCAGCCTTGACCGTTCCCGAAATGACCCGCCCGTCCTTGAACCGGAAGACATCGGCATGGGACGTACTGGCGACCTGGCAGAGTAGTGAAAAAACGACCCCCATCCGAGCTCGATGCACCCAGGGAGCACCGTCACATGGTTTGAATGCCATTGTTTGTTCCTCAGATACGAGATGCTGCGTGTCCAGGTCGGGTTAGTACCCTTGGGAGGTAGTCGGCATGGTGCGACCGGCCCAGACTCGATTGAGCCCGCTTTACCGCCGCCAGAGCCGGCGAAGCCCACGTACGGGTGGACGATACCACGCGTCGAGACACCACCGCCGCCTTTCTGATTATACACTCGGCAGGGCCTGGAAACCTACTTGCTTCGGCGCGAGGGGCTGGCAGGCAGGCGAATTCGGGCCAGGGCGGCGGCCACTTGCTAGATTTTGGCCAAATCGATAGCCTCATAGGCTTGGATTGGCACTCGGGTCGATCTGTCTCCCCAGCGATAGAAACCTCAAGCAGGCCCCTATGATTGCAATGGACAAAGCTGCCCAGTTGCCGGACGAGCAGCGAATTGTCATGACGGCGGTTGGACTGACCAGCCCCAACGGAAACGATTTGGAGTCTTATCGCCAGAGTTTGCTCAGCGGTTGCAGTGGCGTCCAGCCCTACGAGATTCGATACGTTGGCCAGACGCTAGCCGGCGTATGCGACTTTCCCGCAACCCAATATCAGTCGCGTAAAGATGCCCGACGCGGAACGCGCGCCGGATCGGTCGGCATTTGGGCGGCCAATGAGGCGGTCAGCCGTAGCGGCCTGCATTGGGAAAACGTCGATAAATCGCGAGTGGGCATCTACATCGGTGTCACCGAACACGGCAACGTCGAGACGGAAAACGAGATCTATCAGATCAAGGGATTCGACTACGACACCCAGTATTGGTCGCACCACCACAATCCCCGGACGGTGGCCAACAATCCTGCCGGCGAAGTAGCTCTCAATCTGGGAGTTACCGGCCCGCATTACACGATCGGTGCCGCCTGTGCCGCAGGCAACGCCGGGATCATCCAAGGAGTCCAGATGCTGCGGCTTGGTGAGTGTGATCTGGCTTTGGCCGGAGGCGTCTCGGAGAGCATTCATACCTTTGGCATTTTCGCCAGTTTCAAGAGCCAAGGCGCGCTAGCTCATCATGCGGACCCTACGAAGGCATGTCGCCCGTTCGACCGTGATCGCAACGGCATCGTGGTTTCCGAAGGCGCCTGTCTTTACATCCTGGAACGGCTCAGCGATGCGCGGCGCCGCGGAGCGGAAATTATTGCTGAGATCGTTTCTTATGCGATCAACACCGACGCGACCGACTTCGTCCTGCCGAATCCGGAACGACAAGCTCAGTGCGTCGAAATGGCCCTGCAGCGCGCCGGAGTTTCGGCTGATGCAATCGACATCGTGAGTACCCATGCCACCGGCACGACCAGTGGGGATGCCCAGGAATGCCAGGCGTTACGCAAGGTGTTTGGGGACTGCAAGGAGACGCATTTCAACAACACGAAAAGTTTCATCGGCCATACCATGGGAGCCGCCGGTGCTCTCGAACTGGCGGGCAACTTGCCAAGCCTTCAGGACCGCGTCTGCCACGCGACCATCAACCTGGATCATCTCGACGCCGACTGCGAGCTACCTGGTCTGGTTGACAATCAGCCGCGTGAGGTGAATCGCGTACGCTACATACTCAACAACTCCTTTGGCATGCTGGGTATCAACTCGGTTCTGATTGTACGCCCTGTCGCCTGAGCTGCCGCCAGCAACTCGCCAGCATCGAGATGGACCAAGATGGTCAGTAAGAACGGCACTGCGGTAGTTGAGGACATGGGTCGCAAGCGCTCTGGGGTTGGACTCTCATCCGCGACAGCCGTGCGTTTTCTTCAGCGGTGGATCGCACTCACCAGTTTGGGGTTATTGCTTTCAACTGCTGGGCTTTGGATTGTCGGGAACTCGGGGGAGTCCTTTCCGCAAGTGCCCCTGGCGGAAGCTCTTTGTGCCGTCCCGGAGCCGGTCGACTGGATTTGTGTGGCGACGTTGGTCGGTGGATTGCTGTGGATGCTGGCCCGTCCGTCCCTTGGGTTTCGCGCCGCCAATCTAATGGTTTTGGGGGCGGGAATCGGATTGGCCGCGCTGAATCAACATCGACTACAACCCTGGTTCTACCAGCTGCTACTGTTTTCCTCTCTATTCTTACTCCGAGACGAGGGCCGCCTGGTACGGTTGCTTCGCTGGCTTGTGACCAGCGTTTACTTTTTTTCTGCTGTCGGAAAACTTGACTTTGAGTTTCTGCATACCGTCGGGCAGCAGTTTTTGGATGCGGCGACCAGGATGATTGGAATAGACTCGACAGGTTGGTCGCCGACGAGCCGAATGGCGATGACCAGCCTCCTGCCACTCGGTGAGCTAGCGATCGCCGCTGGACTGATCGTGCCTCGAACCCAGAGAATCGCCGGTGCCTGCGCGTCGATTTTTCATGGGATACTGATCGGGATCCTCGGCCCGTGGGGCCTGGGACATTCGTTAGGTGTGCTTCTCTGGAATCTGCAGTTCGCCGTTCAGGCGCTCCTGCTGTTCGTCGTGGGATCGTCCGGTGGGAAGAAACCAGCGGACTGCCGCGTGACCTGGACCGGTCGACTGACCACCGCCATGGTCGTCCTGGCCATGCTGCTCCCGCTAGTCGAGCGTTT
>JANQJJ010000489.1 GCA_028281725.1 Pirellulaceae bacterium
AAGATATCCTGGCACCCGAGTTCCTGGGCAAACGCATGGAGTTTGCCGCTGTCGCCAGTCACTGGAATCAGACGGTTACGCACCTGCTGCATATCGCCAGCACAACTGGTTTGCAAGGCGGCCAGATACTGGCGAAAGGCAGAAGCCGTTTCCAGCGTACCGCCACTCTTGCTGATGACCACAATCCCCCAGCTGTCATCGACGCCTGTCGCCGCCTGCCCTCGATGCGCACCTAACAAGTGCAGTAATCCTTGCGAGGCATCGTTGTCGACGTTGTTCCCTTCAAAGTAGATTCTTGGACGACTTCCTCGATCTCCTCGCGTAAGTTCATTGAAGTACGGCTGGCAACAGGCATCCATCAAGGCCCGTGCCCCCATGTAGGATCCGCCGATCCCCAGCACCACCACGCGATCCACCTCGGCCATCAGCCGCTTGGTCACCGCCAAAATGCGAGCCAGTTCACTTCCTTGACGATCCGCTTCATAGTCGCTGAGCAATCTTTCGGGCATCAAGTAGAAACCGGCATCCAGCGGTTGTTTCTCGGCGGGAATCGGTATCTCTCCGGCAAGCATCTTGACGTCAGTGTCGCACACTTCATCGCGCAGCTTTTCCAACATCGGCTCGAGGCTCGCTACCTCGCTGCGCTGCAAACCTGTCTTGGGCAGGAATGCGGCCGAGGGATCAAATCGCAACAAGGTCATAGTCTGGGTTTCCTCTCACCAGCTGAATCTTCTCGTGCAAGATGCACACCCATATAGCCTGTACTATCAGCGGTTTCTGGCGCGCTGCTCGCTGCAAACTGGCTACACCAAAAGTCGAGATGCTCTAGTTGTCGCGTCCAGCCGTCACCAGACCCGTGCAACCATCCTCAACACCTCTCGAGCGTATGAGGATATCGTATAGAGAGAATCACCTCAATCGTCAGGGCTCGCGGCGCGCAGCTTTTAAGACTGGCCGACTTGGCAGCCTGCCAGTTTTCGAAATCCGAGACTACGACCGGCGACGGCGAAACACCGGTAGCGCGCCGGCGACCACCAGGCCAGCGAGTGCAAACGCCCCCGGTTCCGGCACGGCGCTGAAAGTCAGATTGTCGATGGCCACGTAGGTTGGCGTGTCGATCCCGAAGGGCCCGACGTCCGACGAAGCAAAGGAAACTTCAACGGATCTCGCGTTGCCCAGGGCAGTGAGATCAATCGATTGCCAAGTTGCCGGCGGATTGGGCCCCATCATCAACCGGTGCGTCACGCTGCCGGTCTGCGCGCCAGTGGCACCCGCCGCGGTGAATCCCGTCAGGACCACGTCAAAGAAATCGTCCGCGGCGTACGGAGAAACTGCAGCAAAGGGTGGCGACAGCCCGTCTCTTGCATACAGTGCGGTATAAGTCGTCGCACTCAGCGAGACCGAAATCAAGGCTGAGTCCGCCGGCAAATCAAAGACCGCCTGCGAAAACGCAACCGCATAGTTTCCGGCTCCGCCAACGCCACCGCCAGGAAAAGCCGCGTACTGATTGGCAAAACCCGCAGTGGCCGAGTCCGCCACGTTGGAGTAGCTCCACCCACTCCAAAAACCGCCAAAGTCGGAACTGTAGCTGTTGTTGAAAAACACGCCGCTACTGGACCAGCCATCGGTGTTGCTGCCGATGCCGGAATCACCGTTGTAGTAGCTGCCCGTCGCGCCAGTGGCGGTATAGGTATTCAGTTCATCAAAGGAAACAGTGACCAGCGCTCCACGAGCGTGACCAGATAGGCATGCGGCTATCAGTAGTCCAGTGGCGAGGTTTATTCTCACGTTGTTCTCTCCAGTACGAGTCGTTGGTTGTTGTCGGATTGATCGATGGCCTTGAGGCTAGAACTGATTCATGTCGACGACTTCTCCCCCAGCCCGCGTAATGAGCGCGCCCAGGACCTGCAGATCAATCGATTCGGTCATAAACAGCGCATGGCCATCGCCGAACAGGAGCATCGCTCCGCCGGTATGCAAGCTCCTAATCTCGTTGTCACCGATCCAGGCCTGCGGATCGTTGATGCCACCTGCCTGCACAAAGACGTTGCGTCCGTTGATCCACTCACTGTCGGGCCCGCCAACGTCTTCAGAGACGACCAGCGTGCCGGATAAGCCATCAAGTATGTCGCGGAAACGAATGGGCTCATCGTAGAGAAACACACCATCGTCCGGCTGGCGATCCACCATGCGCTCACCAAAAAGTCCGCCGTAGTCGGTCTGCGCTCGGATCATTTCGCGCTCCGGAGCCGTTGGACATTCGTAGACGCTGACGCGCGTCGCCGCGGCTTGAGCATTCACGGCGGCATCAAATGGCACCCGAAAATCAATCTGAGCATGCAAGTTCTGCTGCTCGATGAAAGGCAACAAAAAAGCGGACCAGGCATACTGCCGGTGTGTCGGCGGAGAGTTCCATGCTCGCCACTCGATGCAACCAGTCGGAAGTACGCGGTGCACGTCGTGATAAGCGTGCAGCGCAATGCCAATCTGACGCAAGTTATTCTTGCAAGAGACCTTCCGGGACGCCTCTCGCGCTGCCTGCACGGCCGGTAGCAGCAATCCCACTAGGATACCAATGATGGAAATCACCACGAGCAATTCGATCAACGTAAACGCCGGACGAAACCGAAGGACTCTATACGCGGCTGGCATGGACCGATATCCCTAAAAAATCGAATACATCAAGCCAACGAAACTCCTGCCCGGCGCAGCGCCTGGCACGTGCCGTTGTTCCCGCTGGTGTTTGTAGCTAGCAGCCGCCCAAGAGTCGGGCCGCGCTAACGGTTGTTGCAGCGGTCTCGCTTGAGACCATCTTCCATAGGTCACAGTGATCTCCCCAAGAAGATCGTTTACTGTGCGGTGGTGGTAGGTCTTCTGACTCCCGGACTTACTCAAGCTCAAAAATCGCCTTCTCACTGCGATTGACGAGAGTATCTCACTCAATCGCAACAATGGCCGTAGTTAAGAGAGCCAAGATCATCGTCCAGTTACAGCGGCCGGGCCGTCTCGGTCTTGCACCGAAGTTCCCTGTTAACCCTCACTCGCGAGAATTTGCCTCGAGCGGGAGCACCACCAACCGGTACGACCACTTTAGGGTCGGCACTGCAATCTGTCAACTTACACGAGCACCGTGCCGATGGAGCGGATTCCTCGGTGTCGCCGACCCCAGCGGCGCCGGCGACCACCTGCCCCCTAGAAGCCGGCGCCACGACGGAGATAATTCTCCATGAAACGACCGACAGACTCTCCGCAGACCATTCCGATCGCGAAAATCAGACGAAAGCCGAGCCATGGATATGCACACCCTGACACGAGAACTCCATATCAAGAACCCTTCGAAGATTGTGATGCTAGTCGGCGATGGTCTCGGCGGACTGCCGATAACGCCGGGCGGAGGTACCGAACTGGAAACCGCTCGAACCCCCAATCTCGACGCATTGGCCGCGAGAGGCGTGCAGGGGCTGAGTATTCCCGTCAAGCCAGGCATCGCCCCCGGGAGCGGACCGGGGCATTTGGGATTGTTCGGCTACGATCCGCTCCGGTACCAAATCGGCCGAGGGGCCCTGGAAGCGACCGGCATCGGATTTGAAATGCAGCCCGGAGATGTGGCGATTCGCTGCAATTTCTGCACGCTCGATTCCGAGGGGAACATTACCGACCGCCGCGCCGGCCGTATTCCAACCGAGGAAAGCGCGCCGCTCGCCATCCGCCTGCGAGAGATCCGCGTTCCCGGCATCGAGATTTTTGTGGAACCGGTTAAAGAGCACCGGTTTGTCGTCGTCTTTCGGGGGCCCGGTCTTGGCGGCCATGTCAAGGATACAGACCCTCAAGCCACCGGCGTACCTCCGCTAGAGCCCATAGCCGACGACAGCGAAAGTCAGAAGACGGCGGACGTCGCCAAAGAATTCCTCAAGCAGGCCCGTGAAATTCTGGCCAGCGAGAAGAAGGCCAATTTCCACACCATGCGTGGTTTCGCTTCACGCCCGGACTTGCCCACCTACGAAGAAGTTTACGGCTTGCGTGCTGCCGCAGTCGCCGTGTATCCGATGTACAAGGGGCTCGCCAGGCTGGTCGGAATGGACATCGTCGGTCAGGCCACCACACTGGAGGAACAGATGCAAGTCCTCAAGGAGGCGTGGGACGACTACGATTTCTTTTTCATTCACTTCAAGTACACCGACAGCACCGGCGAGGATGGCAATTTTGATGAGAAGGTCGCGCGTACTGAACAACTCGACTCGGCGATTCCAGCCATCACCGCCCTGAACCCCGACGTCCTAATGGTCACCGGAGACCACTCGACGCCCGCTTATCTCAAGAGCCACAGCTGGCATCCCGTCCCCACGCTGCTGGTCTCCGATTGCTGTCGGCCCGACCCTCATACCAGCTTCGGAGAGACCAACGCCATTACTGGCGGCTTGGGACAATTTGAAGCACAATACCTGATGCTACTGGCTCTGTCCAATGCCGGTCGCATGGGCAAGTTCGGAGCCTAACGCGCTCGGTCCAGGCTGAAGAATCGCTGCGGAAACTCACTGTTTCTTGTTGAGGGTCTGATAGAGCATGCGTCAGTCGAAGCGGGATCAGGCGGATCGGTCCTCCAAGTCCGACCACAACCGTGTCAACACGGCTGCCGGGCCAGCGCCCCCGAACGACGCCGACCCAGCGCCAGTGGATGACCAGGCAGTAGGCGACCTAGCCAGCACGGTCCTCGCGGGACAAATCAAGGACTGGCAAGCCGGCGGGCGGAGCATCGACGGGACAGAAAACGACGGACCAAAAATCGACGAGGTGCTGGACCAATTTGATGAAGCTTGGCAGCGCGGCACCGTACCCGACCTGAATGAGTATCTGGGTACCGAGACAGTCAACTCAAGCGAGCTAGTCGTCGAATTGATCTTGATCGACCTGGAACGTCGCTGGCGCAGTGCGAGTCCTCCGGCGACAACGGCAACTCGAGACCACCCGGCGGAGCCAAGCACAGGCACTTTAGATACGAGCGCCGGTGCCTCAACGAACACTCAAGCCACCCCCCTGCCCTGCCGGCCAAGAATTGAGGACTATCAACCCTACCTCGACAAGGTGCCCATCTCCACCGACGAATTGCTGGAGTTAGCCACCGAAGAGTATCGTGTACGCGTCAAATGGGGAGATCGGCCCGATCACGAGGAATACGTCCGGCGTTTCGAATCCGGCGGACCGGAACTGATCTCTGCACTAACGCAGGTTGATCAAAACCTACAGCAGAGCGGCGGCGCCCTATGGACACATTCCGGTCGCTCATCCCGCACCAAGTCGGCCAGTTTCTCTGCGGGTCACCAACGCCGATTACGAGATCTGCATGTCGGAGACGAACTCGAGGACTTTCGCCTACTGAGCGAGTTGGGATCCGGCGCGTTTGCCCGGGTCTTCCTCGCTCAGCAACAATCGCTACATCGGTTGGTTGCCATAAAAATTTCTGAAGGCCGCAGCAACGAACCGCCCGTTCTCTCTGGCTTGAGCCATCCCAATATTATCAGAGTATTCGATGGACGGAAGCTCGATGGCCTGTATCTGCTGACCATGCAGTATGTGTCTGGCGGAACGCTCCAGCGAGTGATTGAGGCAGTTCGCAAAAGGGGGACGGAGAGCGTTTCGGGCCTGCTGCTCGTGGAGATAGCGCTCGGTGAGCCGGAAACGAGAGGAGAAGACTTGCCACGGTCACGGCGCAATCAAACGCTAGTTCAGATGAATTGGGGCCAGGCGGTGGCTTGGATCGGCGCGCAGCTGGCTGATGCACTACGATACGCGCACGACAAGGGCACACTTCACCGAGATGTGAAACCAGCCAATATTTTACTCACCTCAGATGCCTCTCCGATGCTGGCGGACTTCAATCTCAGCTGGTCTTCTTCGCTCGACGGAGAAGGTGCCGCGGACACCTTCGGGGGAAGCCTGGCCTATATGTCGCCGGAACAACTCGAAGTGCTTCTGGGAAAGCGAACCGTAGATGAGGTAACGACCGCATCGGACATTTACTCACTAGCCATCGTGTTGTGGGAATTGTTGACCGGTCGGCATCCGCTACGAGAGCTTTCCGGCTCCGCGGATCAGGGCTCCACGATCGACCGGCTGCTACAGGCTCGTCGGCAAGGTCTCAGTCAGGACGCATTGCCGAAAGATAGTCCGGCGGGTCTGCGTCAAGTGCTCGGTTCTTGTTTGGCTCCAGTCGCCAAGGACCGTCGGCATGATGCGGCAGCGATGACTCGAGCCCTGGCGCTTGCCAGCTTGCCCAAGGTAGATCAGCTGCCCTCGACAGCCTACCGGGCGACCACCGCCGGCTGGTCTTCGCGTTTGACCGGCCAGCCGATCGTCTGGCTAATCGCCTGTGGTCTCATTCCCAATGGAGTTATGTCCGCACTGAACATTTGGGCCAACGAACAGGTTGCCATCGCCAACTTCGATCGAGCCTTCTTTCAAGCGGTCCAAAAGCCGGTGATCAACTTGGTCGCCTATCCGTTGGGTGCTGCCGTGTGCGTCTGGCTGGCTTGGCCCATCATCCAGGCGTTGTCGCGGCCCGCGGACGCCCCTCGGCAGCAGGCAGCCACTCGGCTGGCCATCATCAACCGCTGCCTGTCAGCAACGACCCGCGTGGCCCTCGTGGTTTTCTTCCTATGGCTCGCTTCTGGCTTTGCCTTTCCTCTGTGGAACGCGGCAATGCCCAGTAGCCGCATAGGGATTCAGGATATGCTCCACTTCCTATGGTCCCAGGTTTTATGCGGCTGGGTTGCCGCTTCGCTGACATTCCTGCTCGTGACCCTAGTCAATCTAGCAGTCATTGTTCCGCGTTACCTGCCCAAAGAAGAGAACTCAGGTTTTCTGCTGCGTATCGAACGTTTGGAACGATCCCTGAAATGGATATCGGATGGCCTGGGTCTGACACCTCTGCTGGCATTGCTCGTCTTGTCGGCGACCGACCGCGTCGATCGCCGGCTGTATATTGCCCTGGCATTGATCGGCTGTCTGGTGCACGTATTGACTCGGTATCTCGCCCCCTCCCTGCGGGCTCGATTCCGAGCGATCAAGACAGCACTTATCAGCACGGAAGAATTGATGAGCCGGATTCCCGGCAATACCAGCGGTCAGTCTGCGGTGAGCCAGTGACGCGCAGCGCGGGTGCATGTTGGAGGTCGTGACAGGAGCGGTTGCCGTGCATGCTCCGGATCGGTCGGCCTGCAGGCGAATGAGTTTTTTTCGCCAGGTTTCATGAATCAGATCCGCAGTTTTCTCGCTGATTACGTAAGGACAGCGCGAGCACTTCCACCCGTCGCGTCATTCGTTCGGGGCTGTCATCGCGCCGCCGGAAGCCGGACGGTTGTTTGAGGTAGCCACGCTTGCGACCGATTCCGCCCAGCGGCGGCACCAGGTGCCCCCCGGTTCGGCGGATTGGGCGGACACGAATTGCTGCGGAGTTCTCTCAGCACAGGCAGATTGGACCGCGGGACACGATACCGTAGCGAGAACAGGAGAAGAGCATGAGTGAGCCAACTGGCGGAATCGCTAAACCAACCGATGAAACCCCTGAACTAGCTGATGAAAACACTGAAACAACTGATGAAAACAAGGAACGGTGGTGGGAAGAGCTGGTCGCGGGTCTCATGTCGGGAGATGAGCTGGCCTACTACGAATTCTGGCAGCGGTACGGCCGGCGGCTCGATGGGGTGGCTCGGAAGCATTTCCCTCGCGGGTTAATACGCCGGATGGAACCTGCGGATCTGGTCCAGTCGGTCTGCCGAAGCTTTTTCCGCCGCGCCACCGGTGGGAAGCTTAAATTGCAAGACGCCGACAGTCTGTGGCGTGTGCTCTGCGCCATCACGATCAACAAAATGCGAATGAAGCATCGATTCCACCTGGCTGAGCGACAATCAGCGATGCGCGAGCAGGATGTCCAAGCTAGCGATGGCGCTTTGTCGGTGCCCAGAGCCATCGAGCCAGCTGCGAACTCACTCGGTCCCGACGAGGCCGCTCTATTCGCCGAACAGCTGGCCGCCGTGATGCAGCTGCTCGACCACACGGAAAAACGTATGCTTGAACTGAAGCTCGAAGGCTACACGCATGGGCAGATAGCAGAACAAGTCGGACGATGCGAACGAACGATACGCAGAGTTTTCAAGCGGCTGCAATCGAAACTGGAGACGACGTACTCCGATTCGGTGGCTGCCAAACAGCAGTGCCCGTTGTAGGCTCGTGTTGGGCTCTACCGACCACAGCGCCTAGCTTCTCCGTGACTTCAGATGAGACCAACCATTAGCTGGGCCTGACTGCGGCTGCATGCCCAATCAGAGCTATCAAGTCGACGAATCGATGGCCGAGGCTACGCACCGTGCCGGGTGACCAGCGCGGCCCACCTGCGAGTGGTGTGTGGTTCGACGAAGGCGAAATTGGCAACAATCATGATCGTCCCGAACGTGACCATGCCGAGAGCCAAAGCGATCCCGCCATGGACGAATACCGCCGCGGCAAGTGTGATCGGCCGAGTGAGTCTGGGCCACACCAGAGCGCAGTAGAACGTTTCCCAGAAAATGGTCACCGCCGTCAGCGTCCCAATGACCAGCGGAAAATGACCAAGCCACGTTACATCCAACGATTGATACTCATAGTTCACGATGGTCCACCACAGAGCAGAGCCATCAATCCATAGTTCGCCACGCATCTTGCCAAGCCCGCCGAACAAATAGATGACGCAGACATGCAACTGAATCAGTCGTGTCGCCAGGTTGTTGCCGATTGTCGGTTCCTCTATCGACCCCAGCACGACCACACCGCGTCGGTTACGCAGCCATGCGTCCAAACTCCATACGCCCCCACAGCGCGAGAGCATGAGATACATCGACAACATGACGACGATTTGATCCAGGCCAAACAGGGCTCCGGTCATGCGATGGCAGACCATGAGCGTCATCCACCAGGCCAGCGGAACGGCTAGCCGAGTCGCCAGCCCCAACATCATGGCCAGACTGGCGGCAATCGCGATCACCTGATGCAAGCTCAACAGGACCGGGCTGTCGATATACCACAACCAACTCCAAGCCCAATCATCCGCGTGGAGCCGGCCAATGGTTGCCTGATCGATCCACGCATGAGTCCCCATGAAATCGGTTAACAAGCTGGCCCAGATGATATGGATGTAGGCCATCATGCCGCCGCAGGCAATTCGGATCACAGCCAAGGTGTGCGGCGCTCTGGATGTGAACCAAAACTGATCCCAAGCGATCCTCCAACCCTTCAGCCACCGGGGAACCGATGCACTCGTAGGCTGGCTCACGGCTGCACCTCTTCGGCCCCGTCATCGAGTGCGCTGGCCGATTGAGGCTCTGTCATCGGAAACGAAGGTGTCACCAAGGAGGCGGGGACATCGGCCGGTGAAAACGCCGATTCGATCGGTGCGTCTGGCAGGGTGATATAGAGAGCTGGATCATTCAGTCGCAAACGCCTCAACAATACCTCTTCGGCGTCAGGCAGCCGATGTTCGACTCGATCAATCTCTGCTGTCGATGCTCCGTAGCGCGCAACGAGGTGCCTGGTCATGGAATCACGTACCGCCTCATAGCGGCTTCGATTGGCTTGCCAGTCACGCACCAGTTGCTCGTCGCTTTCGGCCACGTCAGCTGCCAACGGTGGTGCGTGCAGTTGATGCAAAAATTCCGACAACATGAAATGGCGGTGATACAGCAGCCGAGGCCACAGCGCATCGCGATCAGGAAATCTCAATCGCGAACGCTTGCCATCAGCCAGCGTCAGCCGACACTCCATCAGGTGACTTGGCCCCGGATTGGGGGCAAAGAAGAAGTAGCCGTGATTCAGATACGCCATTTCGACGTACGGGGCCAACAGACTCCGAACCGGCTCGGCGGCGGCCGATGCACCCTGTGTAAAAAACTTGAAAGGCTCCGCCACAACTGCCAGCAGATGCACGGCAATGGCCAGACTGAGAACCCGTTTTCGGCGGGCTGTCCAGCCGCGGCTGGTGGACTTGGACGCCAAGTCGTCTGCTCGTTTTCTTTTCTGCGACCTTCCCACCAGCTACCGCCTATGGAATACCAAGTGATTGCCAGCCTTGGGCACCCCAGTGGAATGGGACATCCAACTGGG
>JANQJJ010000531.1 GCA_028281725.1 Pirellulaceae bacterium
CATGGTCAATCCTCTCTATGCAACGCGGAATATAGGTAAACTCAAACAGTATGCCAAAATTCAGAAAAATTTCCCACCTACATTTCTGATGCCCAAACCGCCGAATGCTATCTAACGAAATGATCTTGCCGACTGCGCGCCAATTTTGTAGCTAGCGGCTTGAGTTTCTCCGATTTTGAAGATCCGTGTCCCGCATCCATTCGAACTGGACCTCAATCGAAAGCGCGCCAAGCATGAGCAGTCGATGTCGCCAGCAGATCCTACCTCGACTCGGCCTTGTCTGGTTGGTGGGTCTACAGCTGAGTATCTCCTATGCCCAGACGTCTGAGCCGGCCGCACCGCTAGATCAGGGCCAGACCAACGAGTTGGCGGAGAACTCGCCCGAGCTAGTTTACGTCGTCAACAACCGCTGCCGCCTACACAGTGGGCCGTCGGAAGACCACTATCCCACTGGAAATGCCGCTTGGGGACAGACGCTGGAGGTATACCATCGCACAGCAGACGGCTGGCTGGGGGTGAGGCCTCCGGACGGCAGTTTCAGTTGGGTGCCGGCAACCGACGCCTACCTGTTGCCAGGTGGGCGCGTCATTGAGATCACAGAAGAAAAAGCCGTCAGCTGGATCGGTACGGAATTGGGTTCCGCCAAAGAGTATCGTTGGCAAGTTCGCTTGACACCCGGCGAACAATTGGCGGTCCTCGGAGAGACGACGAGGAAGGCCAAGGACGGTAGCGACCTGCTCTGGTACCGGGTCTCGCCGCCCGCCGGTGAGTTTCGATGGATTCACTCGCGCTCTGTCCGCAATTCGCCGCCAACAGCCGCTTCGGGTGATCGCGCCGGTCCGGGATCCAGTGCAGAGTCACCTACCAACGGGCCGAGCAAGCAGGCCGGCTTGGCAGGGGCTTCCGCGAAGGTATCCGGCGCGTCGGCGAGCGTGACAACAGCAGAGGCTTCGGACGACGGAGACGCCGGTTCGGTCAAGTCGGCAGCCTACGTGCAGCGGCTAGAGAGTCCACCGGCAGCAGGTTTTCAAGATGACGTCTTTGATGATGCTTCCATACTCGAATCGCCGACTTCCTCACGGTCCCGCGCGCAGGTTCCGGTGCCGGCTCGCGCCTCAGGCCGAGGTGGAGGACGGGACGATCACTGGGAAGGATGGCATGCGATTGAACTGACCGACAATGGCTTCGAGTTTCCTTTTCTGGATCGACTGCTGGGACGCGGTACTCCACGGCCTCAATATGATCCACTCGACGCCGATCCGTACGATCTCTCGATGCCTACCGCTGCTCGGCGCCGGAGGACACCGCCAAACACCGTGGCCTCTTTCACTTCGCCGGAACGCGAGACACCCCGGACGGCCATCGCAGATACTCCGGCCGATCGCCCGTGGCGTGACCCCAGAGAGCTTCGGCAGCAGCGGCTCGCCGATCGCGTGGCGCCGCCGGGGCGACCCTTTCGTTTGGCGGTATCGACGAGCCTACCTGACGACGACGCGCGAGCACTCCGGCGAGGCGATGCCGGAACAAGCTCCACGACCGCACGACTGGTAGCGAGCAGCCGACCCCTGCCATCTGGCCCAGGCGCTTCAAGTTTTTCAAGTGCTCCTGGTGCCGTAGGTGCGTCGGACGTCGACTGGTACGGGGTGCATCCCGACCGCGCCGCAGTAACCGACCACGTCCCTGCCAAGGCAGCCACCAGCGACTTGAATCAACTCCAGCTTGCCCTGAGTGAAACGGTCGCGCAGCCGATGACGCGTTGGAATCTGGGGCCCCTACTGGAACGTACCCGCGAGCTGATCGAGCATGGAGCCACACCGATCGACCGTGGCCAGGCCAGGTTGCTGCTGGAACGGATCGAGGAGTTTCAGCAGCTTGCACACCGCAGCGGCATACCGACTGGCTCTGTGGCCCCCACTGGCTCTAGCGGCCTTGCGAGCGGTTCAGGTCCGATCATGCAGGCGAGTTTCTCGGCGCCTTCCGCCGCCGGCCGCCCAACCTCGGCGGCAGGACAGGCACTTGTCGGTCAATCCCAATACGACGCCACCGGATGGCTTGTGCCGGTGCACACTGCGAAGGTGGGACAGCCTTCCTACGCGCTGGCCGACGACAATGGCCGTGTCCTAGCGTATGTTTCCGGCCTGCCAGGCATGAATCTCGATTTGTATCTCAATCAGGCTGTAGGGATTAAAGGATTGCGTGGCTATCTGCCTCAGCTCATGGCCGGCCATATTCAGGCTCAGCGCGTCTCGCGGCTTCACTAACGCCCAACACCTACCGAGTCTGGCCGCAGCCGCTATCGGGCCCGAGCTGCTGAACCTCCCTGAGTAAAGTTTTGTCCGAATTAGAACAGTGCGCTTACCACGAGGCGGGGCATGCCTTGATGGCGGTCTATTTGGGCGCGATCGTCCACGCGGTCACCATCGAGCCTGATTGGAATGACTTGCCGCGACGGGAGGGTGATATCGAAGTCCATTGGCCCGTTGCCGATTTCTCGCATCGCGAGCTTCAAGAAAACTCGCTGAAGGTCGCATTGGCCGGTCCAGCCGCCGAGATGATCCACCGTGGCGAACGTTTTCATCCAGCCCGCGTCGCCGAGTGGGCCGGCGACTTGCAAACTGCTTGGAAGCTGGCGGAGTCGATTGTCCGGGAAGAACGCGCCAGACTCAGGTATCTGGAGCACGCCACCGCGCAGATCTATCACTTCCTGGCACAAGATGCCGTGTGGAACGCTTTGGCTGCGATCGTCGATGAATTGTTAGCTCATGAAACGCTCGAGGGGGAGCAGGTTCATGACATCATGCGACGCTGGCTCGGCTAACTGCGTAGCTGGCTGGGAAAAACTGACTAGGGAACGGGGCGAGTGCTACCAGCGGCAGGCGCTTTCTCGAGATGCCCTCTGGTCCGATTCACCGATCGGCTTTAGGGTAGTGCGAGCCGCGCCGGCAAGATAGCCCACGCGGTCCCCCGAGCTTTTTAGCCCCCCAATCTGTTTCCGTCGCTGGCGGTCCCAGTCGGATCGCCGGCCCACAACTCGATAGCCCGAAACTGCGTGCCAATATGCCTCGTTACAATCCTGCCGAAATCGAACCCAAGTGGCAAAAATACTGGGAACAGCAGCGCACGTTTCAGACTCCGGAGATGCCTTCGGATGAGAAACTGTATGTGCTCGATATGTTTCCCTATCCGAGCGGGGCGGGGCTGCATGTTGGGCATCCCGAAGGCTACACGGCCACCGACATCGTCTGTCGCTACGCGCGGATGCGGGGCAAGACTGTATTGCATCCGATGGGCTTCGATGCGTTTGGTTTGCCGGCGGAAGAGCACGCCATCAAAACGAATACTCCACCGAGAGTTTCGACGGAGCGGAACATTGCCGAGTTCACTCGGCAGTTGAAAATGTTGGGCTTCAGTTACGACTGGGACCGAGTGCTTGCCACCACGGACGTCGAGTACTTCCGTTGGACCCAGTGGATATTCCTGGTGCTGTTTGATACTTGGTATGACGCCGAGCAACACAAGGGACGCCCGATTGCGGAATTGCCGATCCCGGAGAGCACCCAGTCGCAGGGAGAGGCGAGCGTCGCCCAGTACCGAGACGCCCATCGTTTGGCTTATCAAGACGATGCGCTGGTGAACTGGTGCCCAGCCCTGGGAACGGTGCTTGCCAATGAAGAGGTCATCGACGGCAAAAGTGAGCGGGGCAGCCACCCCGTCCAGCGCATCCCGCTGCGGCAGTGGATGTTGCGCATTACCGCCTATGCGGAGCGGCTGTTGAACGACTTGGATTCTTTGGATTGGTCGCCTGGGATCAAAAAATTGCAAGTCGACTGGATCGGCCGCAGTACCGGCGCCGAAGTCGACTTCTTCTTGGGGAGTGAGAGCCAATTTGCGTCGTGGCAGGCGGAACGCCACCAGTCAGGCTTTCCCCAAGAGGTCTCAGACGACGTGCTGCGCGTCTACACCACCCGGCCCGATACGCTGTTCGGTGCAACCTACATGGTGATTGCTCCCGAGCATCCGTTTGCACGCCGGCTGACCGTTCCGGAGCGAAAGCAGGCGGTCGAAGAGTATTGCCAAGAGGCTTCGTTCAAGAGTGATCGCGAACGCACCGAAGGAGACGCCAGGAAAAAGACCGGCGTCTTTACCGGCTCCTACGCTATCAATCCGGTCCATGCCAAGCCGATTCCGATCTGGATCGCCGACTACGTCCTGGCCAGCTACGGAACCGGCGCGATTATGGCCGTACCGGCGCACGATCAGCGCGACTACGAATTCGCAATTCAGTTTGATTTGCCGATTGTAGCGGTCGTCGATCCAGGACAAGCTAAGGAGGTGGACCGCGCCCAGGTAGTCGCAGGAAAAGAGTGTTTCGCCGGTGTGGGCAGGGCGATTCATTCGGGCAAGTACGATGGGCTGGAAACGGCCGAGCTGAAGTCACAGATCACGAAGGACCTTGCTGCGCAGGGAACGGGCCGCGAAGCCGTCAACTACAAACTTCGCGATTGGTTGTTCAGTCGCCAGAGATTCTGGGGAGAGCCATTTCCGATTCTGCATGAACTCGATGACGACAACCAGCCCACCGGAGCCATCCGCGCCGTCGATGTCGCGGACTTGCCCGTCGACTTGCCTCATTTGGAAGACTACAAACCCCATGGCCGACCGGAACCGCCACTTGGCAAATCTCCGGATGCATGGCTCTATGTGGAAAGGGAAGGCAAACGCTATCGCCGCGAAACGAACACGATGCCCCAATGGGCCGGTTCGTGCTGGTACTACTTGCGATTCATCGATCCTCGGAACAATCAGGCGTTCTGCGATCCGGAAAAAGAGAAAGCATGGATGCCCATCGACCTGTATGTCGGTGGCGCCGAACACGCTGTTTTGCATCTGCTGTATTCGCGATTTTGGCACAAGGTGCTCTATGACCGCGGCCATGTTTCTACGAAGGAGCCGTTTCGGAAACTGGTCAACCAAGGCATGATTTTGGGAGAAGTCGAGTACACCGGCTATCAGCTCGATGGCCGCTGGGTTAGTACTTCGGAGCTCGCCAAGAGTACCGAAGGGGATTTGGTCCATCAGGCGACCGGAGCGGCTGTCGAGGCGGTGACGCTCGACGGCACGAGGGTTACCAAACAGGGTGTTGGCTTTGTCTTGAGCGACGACTCCGCCATCCAGGTCGATAGCCGGGCTCACAAAATGTCCAAGAGCCGCGGCAACGTCGTCAACCCGGATGAAATCGTCCGTGAGTATGGCGCCGACTCGCTCAGACTGTACGAAATGTTCATGGGACCGTTGGAGGCGACAAAGCCGTGGAGCATGTCGGGTGTTAGCGGCGTGCGAAACTTCTTGGATCGCGTCTGGCGTATGTTTGTCGACTATCGTGCTGACGAGGTCGCCCTGCTGGATTCGATTCAGGATGTGGAACCCACCGCGCAGCAGAGCCAAGTATTGCATCGGACCATCGCGTCGGTCACGAACGATTTAGACAACATGAGCTTCAACACATCGATCGCCAGGCTGATGGAGTTCGTCAACTTCTTTACCAAGGAGCCCGTGCGTCCTAGATCGGCCCTGTCGAAATTTGTTTTGCTCTTGTCGCCCTTGGCACCTCATCTGGCCGAGGAGCTATGGCAGTTGCTCGGGCACAGCGATTCGTTGGCCTACGTCGCGTGGCCGGAGTTTGATGAAGCTCTGACCAGGAGCAGCGAGGTCGAGGTTCCCATTCAGATCAACGGCAAGCTGCGTGGCCGCGTGGTGGTTCCAGCCGATTGCTCTAAAGAAGAGCTTGAAAAAGTGGCGATGTCAGACGAACGTGCTCGGGAGCTGACTGCTGGCAAGCAAATCGTCAAAACCATTGTGGTGCCGGGACGTTTGGTTAATATCGTGGTTAGGTAGCAACCCCGATCGCCGAAGCCTGAATGACGATATCCCATGACGAATGAAGTCCGCGACACCCGCCCACGAGCCTCTCAGCCCCCTCGAGTTTTGGTGCTGTTGTGCACGTACAACGAGGCAGGAAACCTGCCTCGTGTTGTCGCGCTCCTCAGAGAGCACCTACCCACGGCGGACATGCTGGTCGTGGATGATAACTCGCCGGACGGAACGGCCGAGTTGGTGACACGGCTGGCGGAATCCGATCCTCGGCTCCACCTGCTCCGGCGCGTAGGAAAGCTAGGGCTTGGGTCGGCGATTCAGGAGGGCATCGAGTGGTGTTTGCAGCGTGAATACGATTTTCTCATCAACTTGGATGCCGACCTCAGTCACGATCCTGCCGTGGCTCCAAGATTGTTAGAGGCTTGCTGTGGAAGTGGTCCTCGTGCGGAGGTTGCCGTAGGCTCACGCTATGTGCAAGGGGGAGGCTTCTTGGGCCTCGCCTGGCATCGGCGGCTGATTAGCCGGCTGCTCAATGGCTACGCTACGCGGTTGTTGCGGTTACCAGTCAGGGATTGCAGCGGCTCGTACCGCTGCTACCAAACAGACTCGCTGCGAAAGATCGAACTCCAGAGCTTGCGCTGTGACGGCTACGGCTTTTTGGAGGAGATACTGGTTGCCTTGCATCGTCAAGGAACTCGTCTGGTCGAGGTGCCGATTTTGTTCGAGCCGCGCACTCATGGCCACAGCAAACTCGGATGGAACGACATCGTTGGAGTCATTCGCGTCGTTCACCGGCTGGCATGGCACTCGGTACCATAGTTCATGGTGGGTGGTTTTGCGCCGCGGCGTTTGGGATTCCTCTGCGGCTGGCGGTGTTTTCGCATCTTGGATGGGGCACTTTTTTCCAACCGATCCATGCACTGCACGGTTGGACCACTTTGTTGATGTCAAGGGGACAACCTCCCCCCCAGGAGGATCCAAGGCTAACTGTGAAAACATCTTACCGCTCGCATTGACTTTTAACTATTTTCCAAAATCGATAAAAACTCGCGTGACATTCTTGGTGGCCTGCTTTACTTCTCCGTTCCGTATGATATTATCGTCACCGTACGCAAAAGCGTCGTGATCGGATGAGGCCGTTGGCCTCTACTATGCCCCCCGACAACACGCGGTAACCCCTTCTTCGATAAAAGCGGTGACCGCATTGCCCCGAGAAGATTGTGAACCAACCGGTCCCAATTGCCCAATTTGGCATCCGCCCGCTTGTGCGCATGCGTTCTCACTCCGTCCGGCAGCCACCGGTCGGCGAGGCGCGTAGCTGGTTGGGCGGCGCATGCCTGACGCTGAACCATACTCGCACAAGTCCAATGAAGTTTTGCCTTAAACAGTCGATAACCTTTTTTGGCTAGAACCCATGAACTCAGCACCAAAACATCGACGACAGCTTTTTCGGTCAGGGGCTAAATCCAAGTCCAGAATGTCCAGGATATCGCGCCGACGAATACTGGCTGGGCGTTGGCAAGCGCGCCGGCGGCTGAGAAGGGTACTTTCGTTCAGTTTTGACACGGAGCGATGGCGATTTCTGTTAGGCGTAACGTCAGAATGCCAAGCGATCTTGGCTCGACTCACCGGCCAGCGACCGTCTCGTGGGAAACACCAGCCGGGCCGCCTGGGGCGAACCGATTCGCGAGCCCGGCGCAGAGCGATCACCCACCGCTTGAATCACGAGACGCTCGAGCCGAGGCGCTGCCTGGCAGGTGTGACGTTTTCTTTCGATGGCAGCGACCTCACGGTCGCCGGCAGCAGCCAAGATGATTCAATCGAGGTTAGGGCATCTTCCACTATCGAGATTGTTTTACCCAACGAACCCGTGATCGATACCGGTGTGACTCCGACCAGCGCGTCGACTGTGGTCGTTTCGGCGGGCGCTGGAAATGACGTCGTAACGATCGCCTCATCCTTGGGGCAAATACCGACCCGATTGTATGGTGAAGATGGCGACGACACGTTGACAGGAGCCGCTGGCAACGACGTCATCAGGGGTGGTAGCGGCAACGATACACTCCACGGAGGTGACGGCAACGACGAAATACATGGCGACGCCGGTGCTGACACGCTCTACGGTGACGCAGGCAATGATACGCTTGTCGTTGAGCCCTCGACTTCAGGCGTCAACTCAACCGTCACCGGCGGCCTGGCCTCGAACTCGGACACTGATGTCCTTGTCGTTACCCAGCCTGTCGGAGAAACATCTACCCAAGCCTCAACCTACGTCGCTACCACCGGTGGATTCGGGCAAGTCGACTTTGTCGAGATCGATCAGGTCACCATCCGCGAAGGTACTTCAACTCCAGTGGCCTTGCTTGACGCGGGCAGCTTCGATGGCGTAGATAGCTATTCGCATGACCAGGCATCGGGAACCAAGTTCACCGATCACTTTGTCCGAATCGACCAGGAGCAGACCTATCGACTGTCGGGCACTGCCATGTCGGGCAATGAAGACGGTACCGAATACGATCCCAGCAATCGCCAATTCGCCGGGTTTGCCGAGTATGACATCGATCAGCTAGAAATCCGAAGTAACCATACCGAAGCCTACCCTGGCTCGACGGATACACGGCTTGCACAACCGTTGCGT
>JANQJJ010000536.1 GCA_028281725.1 Pirellulaceae bacterium
GGCGGTGATCGCCACCACCGCCGATTCGAGTTGAGTGTCATCCACATCGGTGACGGCTAGCGTGGAGGTAATGGCCACGGCTCCATCGTTTTCGGTGTAGGCCAGGGCGGTGCCTTCGATAGAAGCTTCCACGGGGGCATCGTTGACGGGAGAGATATCGACAGTCGTATCGCCGGTAGCTGTCAATTCTCCACCTGTCCCCTGAGCATTGGCGGAGTTGCCATCTTTGAATAGCCAATCAATCTGGACGTTTGGCGGTGGATTGTCACTGCTGTTGGCGTAGGTGATCTGACGCAAAATGTTATCTACGTCCGACGATGTCGGCGTCTCTCCATTGGCGTTTGTGAACGTGACGGACAACTCGCCAGCCGTGGAGATCGTATCAAACGTGGCAATGATCTGGCTGTTCTTGAGCAGATTGCCCCCAACCAGCGTGATTCCATTGCCACTGGTGAAGCCAAAAACGTCATCGCTATGGACGCCGCTGCTTCGACCCAACGTAAGGCTGGACCCATGATAGTCGCCGTTACCGCCGTTCAACGCGTCCAGTTCGTCGTCGCTGACGTTGACATCAGCGTCCAACACCACCGCCGCTCCACCTTCAACGAAAGTTGGGTTCCCGTCGAGTGTGTCCACCAAATCAAATGCAAGATCCAAGCTTCCGTCTTCGCCGAAACGAACCAGGGCGAAATCACTGCCGCTATAGCCAGTAACAACAATCTGGCCATCGGATTGGATAGCCAAATCAAAGGCGCTGTTCGCGCCAGTGGTGGTCACGATACCGCTGCCACCAAAACTGGTATCCAGCGTGCCGTCACTGAGATAGCGTGCGACGGCCAAGTTTCCGGCACTTTGTCCGGACACTACGATCTTGCCATCGGATTGTGTTGCGATCCCCAAACTTGCATCGAAACTTCCAACGCCAGACACGTCGGTAGTCACGATACCGTCGCCGCCGCCAAAGCTAGTATCTAACGTACCATCGCTGTGGTAGCGCACCGTCGCGAAATCGGTACTGCTGCCGTCGTCGCTATAACCTGTTATCAAGATCTTTCCATCAGCCTGAACCGCGACATCTGTCCCATTGTCGTTGCCCATGCCAATATCGGTGGTGATGAAACCATTGCCTGCGCCAAAGCTGGTATCCAACGTGCCGTCACTGTTATAACGGGCGACCGCAAATTCATTAGAGCTAGTGCCGGTGACCAAGATCTTATTGCCGTGTAGCAACAGGCTATGGCCGTAATCTTGTCCATTGATATCGGTTAGAACAATGCCTCCGCCGAAGCTGGTGTCCAACGTGCCGTCGCTGTTGTAGCGGACAACTGCGAAATCGTTGCTGCTACCGCCAATGCCATAACCAGCCACGACGATCTTGCCATCGGCTTGTATTGCAACATCGTTGGCAATGTCCTGCCCTGTACCAACGGCGGTTACTGCAATCCCATCTCCGCCACCGAAACTGGTGTCAAGCGTGCCGTCGGCGTTGTAACGAACAAGGGCAAAATCGTAGTTGCCGCCATTGCCGCTATACCCCGCCACAATGATTTTCCCATCGGTTTGTAACGCGACGCTCTCACCAAAGTCGTCGGTTGTGCTGAAATCTGTGGAGACGATCCCATCACCGCCAAAGCTGGTATCCAGCGTGCCATCGGCGTTGTATCGAGAGAGGGCGAAGTCGTATTGAAAACCAAGATAGCCGCGTCCCGCGACAATGATTTTGCCGTCGGTTTGTACGGTAACGCTGCGTCCGGTATCAATGGTACCGATTCCCGTGGTAACGATACCGTCGCCGATGTGGAACGTTGGCGCATCGTTGATCGAATTGATATCCACATTGACCATTCCCAGGTCGATATCGGTTCCACCTCCGCTACCCGTGTTGCCTTGGTCATTAACGTGGACTTGGATCGTATCGGCATTGTCACCGCTAAGGCCCAGCGTACTGTGTAGGTAAGTGAGATTGCTGGCCACATTGAGATAGTTGTTCAAATCGGTCAGCGTGCCCGTTAGAGTCCGAGCGTTGCTTGTGCCGCCCACGGTGATCCCAGTACCTGCGGCTGCAAAGAGATTTCCCCCGGTGCTGGTAGTCAAGGTCACCGTCAAGGCACCACTGGCCGCATCGACGTCGCTTAGGTCGATCGCAGAGAGGTCGACATGGCTAGGAACATCTTCGGATACCGCGATGTCCGTCGGTAGGGTTCCCACATTGGTCGGGTCATCGTTGACCTGCGTAACATTGACCGTTGTGCTGCCCGTCCCGAACGCATCGCCACCGCTACCTTGTAGTCCTCCGTTGTTGTGGTCATTAAAACTCCAGTCGATCTGTACGCTTGCCGGAGGCGCGTCGCTGGTGTTGCTGTACGCGATGGAACGCATCACGTTATTGACGGCGTCGTTGTCCGCCGTGCCGTTGAAAGTCAGTAACAGGGTGCCACCGCTATTTGCCGTCACCGTGCCCACGATCACACCGTTGTAGACCAGACTGCCACCTTCGCTCAGTGGGTTCAGCAAACCGGTCGCACTGAATACATCGTCGGCGTTGGCACCCCCGTTGCGAGACAGCGTCAGCGTCGTGTTGTTGAAATTATCGATTCCATTGGAAAGTTCTTCGTCATAGAACGAGACATCACTATCCAAAACGACCGGCGAACCGCCTTCGACGAACGTCGGATTGCCATCCAGCGTGTTGACGACGCTGAACCGCGAGTCGAGTGACCCGTCGGCATTGAAACGGTAGATAATCGCCTGCTGGTCTTGAGTTCCTACCGCAACAATTTTGCCGTCAGGCGTAATGTCCAAACCTTGAAAAGAACCAGACGAGGAGACGGTGCTCGTGGCCTGACCGCCGCTACCGAAGCCCATGTCCAGCGTTCCATCGGTGTTGAAACGAACGACCGACGGTTCAAAGGATCCACCGGAGACGCCTCCTACCGCCACGATCTTTCCGTCGCTTTGCAGTCGAATATCGTGAATGTCGCCGTTGCTGATCTGGGCGACTCCACCGACGCCGAACGATGTGTCCAGGTTGCCAAACGAGTCATACTTAAGCAGCGTGTAGCTTAAGAAGGCTCCGTTGCTTGACCGTCCCCCGGCAAAAATGGATCCGTCGTCAGCAACCACCATCGACTGGAGGCGGGCTAGGCCAAGCAGGCCGACTGTGTTGGTGACTTGGCCGTCGCCTCCGCCGAATGATGTGTCCAAAGTGCCATCCGCGTTATAGCGCAGAACGGTGAACTCTGTTGACGGGCCATTCACGCCGACGACCAGTTTGCCATCGTACTGGACCATCAGGGACTGAGCAGCATCCGAACCGCCATTCACGGTGGTCGTTACGATTCCGCCGGTACCGAACGAAGTGTCAAGCGTTCCATCGGAGTTGTATTGCAATAGCGTGACAGCGTTGCCTGAACCGGGGTCGGTGGTGCCAAGTACTAGGATCTTGCCACCGGGCAACGTCATCACGTTAGCGGCTGTGTCATAAGCGTTCAAGTCCGAGATCACAATCCCAGAGCCGGCGCCAAAACTGGTGTCCAATGTGCCATCGGCGTTGTATCGAAGTAAGACAAAATCCGATTCCACCGAGGCCGAATACCCTGTCAGCAGGATCTTGCCGTCTTCCTGTAGGTTGATGTCATTACCCTGGTCAAAGGTATCCAGATCCAACGTCGCGATACCATCGCCACCACCAAACGTCGTGTCCAAAGTTCCATCGACGTTGTACCGAACCAGCAGGAAATCCCAGCTAGAAGTCGCGTTGTTGAATCCGCTTCCGACCGCCAGTGTCTTGCCGTCGGGTTGCACGGTGACACTGCTGTACGAATCGCTCAGCGACCCGAAATCAAAATGAACGTTTCCATCGCCGGCATCAAAGGTTGGCTGGTCGTTTACCGCATCGACCGAGACGATTACGTTTTCGCTGTTCGTGGTTCGATCGGCGGCCAGTGCGGCAATCTCCTCTGCCGACAACGCACGACCATAAATACGAGCATCGTCAATCTGGCCACCAAAGTCGTAGCCTGGACCACCGCTGCCCGCTCTGCCGATAAAAGTGTCCGGGGAAATGTTGTATTCAATGGCCCCGCTAGTCGCGATCGTTTGGACGGCTTGGCCATCCACGTACACCGTCATCTCCAGACTTGCGGTGTCGATGCTGACTGCCACGTGTTTCCATCCAGCCCCAAGAAAGCTCTCTGCCGTCGTGATAGTATTGCTCGAGCCGTTCGACCAGTAGTATCCTATTAACTTCCCATCAGGTAGAAGATACAACGCAGGGCTGGTTCCCATGGAGATGACCACCGCACCGGCAGCATCCGTGCTACTCGCGTTGATCCACGCGGCAAGCGTCACATTGGTTGGTTCGCCAAGCAGGCCGGTGACCTGCACGTAGTCACCGTTACCGTCGAGCGAAAGCACTTCGCCGCGTTCCGCATCATTGACGGTCGTCGCGTTGCCATTTAGTGTGCCATCGTAAGTGATCCCGGCACTCTGGTCATCCGCGATGCCGCCTTCGAACGTGTAGTTGCCCCGCAAGTCAGCGCCTAGCGAGGTCTGCATATTCAGCGTGACGCTGCCGTTGAAGTTCGGATTCGGCGTGAATGTCATTCCCCCGAAGGCCGCATTGATATCCGACTCCGTACCATGGATTTTCATGAACCCACTGCCGTTGCTGCCCTCGATGAATGTCAGCCCGGTTGTCTGCGACAGAGTCAGCACACCGTCGCTGGCGGAGATGTCAACCTGCAGTCGACTGTTGACTCCTGCCAGACTATCACTGACGAGCACGGCGTTACCATTGCCGGCACTAAAGGTTAGGACCTCGTCTTCATTGACCTGCTGGCCTGTCGGGAGTGAGCCATCGGGGTTCAAGAGCTCGATCTCGTACGCACCGATATCGGGTGACCAGTCTCGACTCACTCCTCGCTGGTCGGTTGCCGGAGCGTCAACGGCGGATCCACCATCAATCGCTGCACTGTCGAGTTGCAGTGAGTGAGTCAGCGTTGGACCTCCGTTATCGGCCAACGCGTTTAGGCCAGCGGCAACGCCGATCAGGTTGTTTCCGCTGTCGGTGTAGCTGCCAGACGCATCTCCACCAGTGTTACCGGAGATGATGGTGTTCAACACGGTGAAGCTTCCGTCGAGCGACCGGAAACCACCGTTGGTGTTTGCGGTGATCGTCACATTGGTCAGACCGCCCAATCCGGAACTGTACACGGCGAAGTTATCCGATGCACTATTACCACTGACCGTGACGTTGGCCATGTTCAACGTGGCCCAAGATGCACTTCCGATTGCGCTACCCGAGCCGACAACGTTGTTGTTGGCCAAAAGCGAATTGGTGACGGTTAATGTCCCAAAGTTATAGATGCCTCCGCCGACAACGCCCGATGACGAAACCTGGTTACCGACAATGGCAACTTGATCGAGGATAGCTACGCCGCCATTCTCAATGAGTAGTCCAGCTCCACGGTCCCCGGTGACGGAGCCGCCGGTGAGCGTCACACCGCTAAGCTCTAGATAGCCGTTCGTTGCCAGGTGAAGCACACGGTCGTTCATGCCTGCATCAATAGTCGTCGAATCGGCGCCCGCACCGACAAGGACGATGTGGTCGAGGATATCAAGATCACCAGCCGTTGTTCCGCTGCCGGCGTTCAAGTTGTACGTACCCGCTGCCAGGTTGATGGTATGGTTTCCACCTTCGTTGTTGGCCGCCTCAATGGCTTCTCTCAGCGAGATTCCGTCTCCGCCATCGCTGGCGATTAGATTGGCCGTCGAACTGGTGTCGCCGTTGATGACATCTACCGTGGTAGTGACGTTCAGCGTGGCCAGCAGCCCCTGCCAGGTAGGCTGAGGGTGCTCGCTCAATGCGAGCCCGTTTTCCACTGTGCCGACAAAGTATTCGAGATCCCAGTCGCCGCCCAGGTCCGCGTGACCCGTCAAGTCGTCGCTGGCCGCGACATCGGCCTGGGTCAGGGCAGCGATGGAGTCCACCAGGTGGCGTCCGGCATCGTTGCTGGCCAGATCGCAGCCATAGATCAGAATGTCGGCATCAACATCAAGTGCTGTGCTCCATAAGGCGATGGCTGGGGCGTGAGTTTTGACATTGTGAGAAGACAGCAGTGTATTGCCAAGCCAGACTTGGCCATTGCTGCCGTGAGACAGTATGTGAATGGAGTCAATGTCATTTCGGCTCCCCAGTTCGTTGCTGATTTGCTCGATTCCGTCACGAGTTGGATCAAGAAAAATGACTTCGATACTACGTGAATCATCGCTCATCGAGGCGATGTCTTCGAGCAGCCGGTCTAGACCGCTGACGCCTGTGTCAATGAAGATCAGCTCTCGGCTGATTTCTGGGGCTAAGCCATCCTGTCTATCCGAAAGAATGCCATCTACCGTAGAGGTTGGGTTCTTATCCTGCTCACCCGCCGTTCCAGATTCGCTAATGTTGTGGGCAGGATCGGCAATAGTCCATTGGCTCAGGTCGATCGAATCTGCGCCCGCATTGACAGCATCAAGCGGTTCACCACCGTCGCCCATCGGCGCGCCACTGAAAAGGATGCGAGCCTCCAGCGCAAGCACATCAATTTCGTAAACATTGGGCACAGATCTCGCAGCGCTCCGCGGGCGCGAACGAAGCCGTCGATCCAAATTGGCTACTAGTTTCCTGAACACTTGTGCTTCACCCGCGCCATATTACGATTCCTTGTGTTACGCATCATTGCGTACCCAGCATCGCAAAGAAATGTACCTTCTAGTTACTGCCATGGTTCACCGAACCGACCCGATGGAGAGGCTTGGCAGACAACTTGCGTATCCTAGAGGGGTGGTATCGATTGCCAGGATTGTGAGGAAGAAGCCTTGTTCGCAGGATCGCTTCCTGTTTCATATTGCAAAAGTCGCCTCCTCAGGCGTAAGTCACATCGGCAGCAGACATGTCTTGGATGTACGCATCGTGGTGTCGATTGGAAATAGATTCGCGCCACCAGGATGTCGACCAAACCATTCACGCAACGTGTCACCAAGGAAGGGAGACATGGAAACAGTGCGTCGCGTCCGCTGACTGCCGCTACGTTTCTTTTCACGAAGTTCGATGCTGGCCATGGCGGAATTCTTCCCATGAAGGGGGGAAGAGACCAGCGACGTAGGGGCAACCTAAACCAACGATTTTCCCAGTTTGTTCCCACCTGCGCTGAGTCACGCTAGGTTGGTGGGAACACGAATTGCGGAAGACCCAAGAAAAATTAGTGCGGATGAGAGGATTTGAACCTCCGTCTTCAGTTGCCCTTGAATTGAATCTGCCCAGTCGAGAAACTCATCGAAGATGAGTGCGTTCGATTCTGGCGATGTCCGCACATTGGCCCCACGCAAGCCATTTTGCGAGTGTAGACCCGTACTCTTTCGCGTGTCCCTCGATGACGGTTTCACACGCAGGTACTTGATTACGACGGTCTCGAAGCTGATCGTCATGGTGATGACTCCCAAGCCGTCGACCTGCACATCAATGTTCGGCTCCGCCTGCCGCGGACTTCCGTTTGCTCCATCCGGGCGTCATGCCGACTGTGAGGAAATAGATAGCAGCTCTGGGCTGCACGTCTCCTCAAAAGTAGTCGTGAACTCATGGTAAAGCGCGCGTTTACCGTTTCAGAAAGACGCTCAGAACGATGCATCCGACGGCTGTATGCTGTCGAACGAATTGCATTTGGCGAATGCTCCTACCGGGAGTTTATTAGCTGCGTGCGTGCGAGGTGCGGTAAACTCGTATTAAGAAGGCAAGTGCCGCCGCGCGGCATTGCGATTTGGGTAAAGGGGGCAGGAGTCAATTGCCGCCAGCGGCCCTTCGGGTGCTATGCACAATTGACTCCTGACCCCTTTACCCGGCCCTTTTCGATGTGCTCGGGACTGGGCGACATCGTCGGATTTGCAGAGAATATCCATTGAACTGGTTGTGTCGAACGCTTTTTCTTGGGCTACTTCTGCGGCAAAAGTCGAAAACCGTTGCAGAGTAAAGTAGATTGAATTTTATCGGTATCAAACAATTGCGAGATTGGTCGTGTCGAATTCTCCAGAGTTGAATGCGCTGATAAGCCGTGCAAGTGCAGGCGACGCCGAAGCTCTTGTAACACTATTTGAATCTCATCGCCAGCGACTGAAAAGGATGATCGACCTCAGAATGGATGCGAGGATTCGGTCGCGCTGTGATGCATCCGACGTCTTGCAAGAGTCTTACGTCGAAATGTGCCGTCGCATACCAGAGCTTGCAGAAGGGAACCAAGAGAGTTTCTTTGTTTGGCTCCGTAGAATTGCTTTTGGTCGGCTCAGCAAAATGCATCGGAAGCACCTCGGCGCTCAAATGCGAACGGTCGATCGAGAGGTTTCACTCGATTCGATCCCAGGACCTGACGCCAGCAGTATTTGTCTTGCTTCTCAATTGGCAGGGCAATTTACATCAGTCCACCGCAACTTGGTTCAGGCTGAACTAGAGGTGAAGTTCCGTGTTATCCTGGAGGCGATGAGCGAGAACGACCGAGAAATTCTGGCTTTGCGTCATTTCGAGGAGCTGTCAACAGAAGAAACTGCGGCGGTACTTGGGCTGACACGTTCCGGTGTGCTCAAGCGGTATTCACGCGCACTGGGTAGACTCAGTGAAGCGATCAAACGCGAAACGGATTTGGCCTGGACAGTATGAGAACGGTTCCATGCAAGAAACGAGTTTGGAAGATTCATCGACGCATGATCTGATCGATGAACTGGTCGACGAGTTCTTAAGCCGCAAATTGGCTGGCGAATCGCCGTCTATCTCAGAGTACTGTGAAAAGTACCCCGATCTTCAAGGACGAATACGCGACCTCTTTCCCACGCTCGATCTGTTTGAGAACGCTAAGCCTGGCTTGAGAAGTTCAGGCGATCGCGAACCCCTTCCTAGCCAAATCGCAGAGTACAGAATCGAACGCGTCATTGGCCGGGGAGGCATGGGCATTGTCTATGAGGCCGTTCACGAATCGTTGGGAAGACGCGTTGCGCTCAAAGTAGTCAACAGAAGTTTTTCGAACGATGCAAAAACCCTGGCTCGATTTGAGCGCGAATCTCGCGCCATCGCTAAACTTCACCACACCAATATCGTTCCGCTGTTTGAAGTAGGGAAAGATGATGACCGCCTATTCTTGGCGATGCAGCTGATTGAAGGCAGGGGGCTCGAAAAAGTCATCAGCGAACTACGAGCCTCAGACTCCAACCCGGGTCGTCGAAGCGGAGTGTCCAAAGCGCGCTCGGCCGACCGTCAGATCCCTTTGTCCCATGGTAGCAGTCTAGGCCTTGCAGGCTCACAATTCACGTCCGGTTCAGGAACAGAAGCTAGACGCCACTTCCACTGGATTACGGAAATCGGAGTGCAAGTTGCTGAGGCCCTGGCTTACGCGCATGAGCGTGGAGTCATCCACCGGGATATCAAGCCGTCAAACCTGCTGCTAGACAATAGTGGCATCGTTTGGTTGTCCGACTTCGGACTCGCCAAGACTGAAGAAGACGATCTAACCCAAACCGGCGAATTCGTTGGAACTCTGCGTTATATGGCTCCGGAGCAGCTTCACGGCAACGTAGATGAGCGAGCCGATGTCTATTCGCTGGGTGTGACTCTCTACGAGCTTCTTGCTCGGCAACCCGCCTACTCCGGTTCGGACCGACTAAAGCTCCTGGCGGCGATTCGAGATACCGATCCGCTGCGACTGCGCGCCACAAATCCTCATATTCCTAGGGACTTTGAGACAATTGTGATGAAGGCAATGGAGAAAGAGCCAGCATCACGTTATCAGTCGGCAATGGCACTCGCCACCGACTTAAGACGGTTTCTCAATGACGAACCGATTCTTGCTCGGCGGATCAACCCCATTGAACGTTTGATACGTTTGAGTCGCCGCAACAAAAGCTTGGCTGCGGCTCTGTCCAGTGTGGCTTTGTTGCTCGTGGCACTCGTGGCGGTCTTAGGTTGGACTTCCATCCACGAAGCAGAACTCCGCAGACTCTCTGATGCACGCAGTGCCGAGTTGCAAAGTAACCTCTACCTTTCCGAAATGAACGTCGCCGGTCAAGCGGCTTTGCAACCACACGGAATCGATACGATTCGGGAGCGAGTAAAACACTGGAAGCCTGATGTTGTCGGTCGTGACTTGCGACATTGGGAATGGTACTACCTCTACTCAATGGCGCATCGGGCATCGTTTGTATCCGAGCGATTGGGAAATCGCTTTTGCTGGAGCTGCGATCACAGTCCCGATGGCGAGCGGATTGTGCATACGGTTAACGGATGGGGTATTCATGTTCGGGATGCCAAGAGCGGCGCTATACTGGCGAAGGAATTTCTCGGTTCAGCGAGAAGTGTCGATTGGAGTCCTGACGGCAAGCTGATTGCCGTGGGACATTTCGACGGCAAGTGCCGAATCCTCGACGCAGAAACACTTGACCGTGTCAGCGTCATAATAATCCCCAACTCGATAGCGGTGCGGTGCGTCAAATGGCACCCGAACTCGCGCTGGTTGGCTGAAGTCAGTCATTGCGGCACCGTCGAAATGGCGACAGGAGTCCGAATCATCGACACGCAAACTGGCAAATTGTTACGTCAACTACAGGGACATTCCGGTGACGTGTTCCATCTGGCCTGGAGCCCAGATGGAAAACAGCTCGCTTCCTCGGACAACCAGGAAGTGATCGTATGGAATCAGTCGGATGGGCAAATCGTGTTGAGGACAGATGGTGCCAATGTTAATTGGAGTCCGGATGGTACGCTCGCCTGTGTGCGAGCATCAGGAATCTGGGACGTATTCGAGAACGAGCAAATTGTACCAGCTGAGAACGTCGATGGTATCGCCTGGCGACCAGATTCCAAGCAGCTTGCTCTCGGTTGCCGCGACGGGAAGATCCAAGTTTACGACGTCGACTCATCACGACTCCTATGCGAGTTTTTAGGCCATACGTCCGAGATTTGGTCTCTCTCCTGGAGTAAAGGAGGAGGAATCCTGGCGACATGCGGACTTCGCGACGAGACGGTTCGATTTTGGGACATGAACGAGAATCATTTCGTGCGTGCGATTGGTGACCCACGTAATTCGATTCAAATAGAAGTCAGCGATACCGACGATTACATCATCGGATTTGTTATTTACGGTGGTGTGGTCATGGTCTGGGATAAGTCAGGCGAGCTACTTTCCAACCACGATTTTGGATACGAAATTCGCGATATCGCAGTTAGCGCCGATGGCAAACAGATCGCAGTATGCGCACTCGCAGATACCATAAATATCTGGAATACTAAAAACGACGCTATTACTGAATTGACTGTTGAAGGTCAGATACATGCCCTGGACTGGAACGCAAGTGGCATGTTGGCGGCCGGCCTGGACTCGGGCGACATCATGATTTGGGACTCTCTCGACAAAACGGTTGGCTGGCTCAAGGACGCTCATGAGAGTGCCGTGTTTTGTGTGGACTGGAGTGCAACCGGTGATTTACTGGCCTCTGCGGGTGGTGGTTCGATATTGAAGCTATGGGACACGGCTACCAATTCGTTGATGTGGCAGACAGAAACCCAAAACTCCTTTCCGCGGGAGATTGGATTCAGCCACAACGGAGAGTTTTTGGCAGCGGCATTCTCCAACGCACTTGCCATTTGGAATGTTTCCAGCGGTGAGCGAATCCGACAAATGGACGATATTCAGGAGGACTTCAGGTCGCTCGACTGGAGTCCCGATGACCAGCGTTTGGTTTCTGGTAGTCGATCCAATATCGCTCTTTGGGAAGTCGCGTCCGGCAAGGTTGCTCTCCGACTGGAACGGCTCGCCGATCTCCACTCCGTTCGCTGGTCGTCCGACGGCACCCGGATTGTGTTCGGTGGCTTAGGAGTCAGAGTCTTTGACGCTTCACGTGGCTACGCGCTGAATCGCACGTCCCCGGAATAGCCTTTCAGCCTTCTTTTTGGCATTCCATAAGTGGGATGAGCTTCCAGCTTGTCCGGGTTTGTTTCTTCTAGGAGCAGCCTGAGGGAACCAGCGCAGATGACGAGCAGGATGCTTATCCCACGATGATGCCTCGGCATTCTGAGCAAATTTTTCGACACTTCTCCCTAATCGCCACCCACTCGCATCTCAGTCCTAGGCTCCTGCCTCGGACTGCCATGTCTTGGCGGCTCCGCCGCCCCACCAGTGGGTGGCGATTAGCGAGAAGTGTCAATTTTTCGGCTTTTTCTGTCCGTGTAGAGTTCCCGCCGGGACGTTGCATTTCTAGTTGGACTGCGCCGCTTCTGCGCGCGTTTCGAAACCCATGTGCTGGAGAAAGCCTGCCAGGCTGAGTACCACCTGCACGGCAAAAAGCGGCAAAAGCCTGTACTCCAGCAAGAGTGCTGCGGTGCAACTAGGTCCAGTCTGGGCGGTTGGACTGTCCGCACTTTTCTTGAAAATGCAACGAGAATCACAAATGTCCCTCTTTGACACTTTTCCGGGCTCTTTTCACCGCAAGCTCAATCAACGCCGAAAACAATCCAAACAGCGCCGGAGAAGAAGCCTTCTGGGCTTCGAGGGCCTAGAGGACCGGCGACTGTTGGCGACGATTCAGGTAACGTCTGCCCTGGACAATTTCGATCCGTCCGCTCCCACCACCGACGGCCTGGTGACGTTGCGGGAAGCGCTGCTGGCGGCCAACTCCGATACGGCGGTGGGGGATGCGCCGGCCGGCAGTGGCGCGGACGTGATCACATTCGATAGCACGGTGTTCGGCACGACGAAGCAGCGGATCACGCTGAGCGGTACGGAGCTGACGATCGGCAGTGCGGTGACGATCCTCGGTCC
>JANQJJ010000538.1 GCA_028281725.1 Pirellulaceae bacterium
TATTCAGCGGGCACGCCAAGCTCTACTGCGTTGCTCTCCCACCAGTCCGACCAAACCGAGGCTTGCCTCTCGTACAGCCGCATTTTCATTTGTCTCTGAGCCTCACCGCCAGAGAGAAAGGTGTGGTACAGCTGGTCGTCGTTAAATTGCTTGCCGGTCAGCACCTGAAGCGCGCCGAGAACTTCTCGAACGGGCCGCCCCAAGCCATATCTCCCAGGCCGGTTCTGTTTGCCAAGATCGAATTTCTGAGCGAACGCCAGCAGCTCTTCGTCCTCGGCACGCAGGCCCATGTCGGACCCAGGAGGCCTGAGCGTTTTGGGGATCGCACGAATCAAGGCAGGCACCGCCCGCCGGTCGCCGATCGCCCTCAGCGCGAAGCCCAAGCAGCGCATCATCATGTCGTCGTCTGTCGCATCCAACTCCTGGATCAGTTCGGGCACGGCGTCCGGTCCTGCATCTACAATTTGTTTCAACGCTCGTAGCCAAGACTCTCGAAATCGCGTCACACGGTTACTATTTTGCTGCTCCAACTGATCCAGCAAACGCCCCACGGGCGTTTGGCCTCGCTCCCGGCTAGGCGGCACGCGTTCGGCGAGCCGCGCCGCCTGTGCCATTAGCGGCGCATTGTTTCGCCTGAGCTCCGGAGCGTCCTTCTTGTTCTGCCGACGATCCTCCGCGCGTCCGCTGATCAGATTCAGCTCCAGTTCCTGTCCCTCTTCAATTTCGACGGTGGCCGAAGCGCTGCCCCCCATCACGTAGACGTAGTTTTGGCCTGGAGCCACGCGTAGTCGAAAGGAGCCGTCTTGCTCAATTCGTGTCGAGGTGACGGCGGCACCACTGCGAGGTCGCGCCGGGCCGTAGTGGGCCACCCGCATCTTCTCCGTTGGCTGGATCGGCATTCCCGTGGCAGCGTCGATGTACTTGCCGTAAACGAATCCGCCGCGGACCATCAGGATATCGGCATCCTCGCGGCGTTGGCCGGCCGCTACCTGAATTGAATTGACTGCCAGGGGTATTCGGTCTTCCATTTCAGCCCAGATATTGTAGGGAGTGGCCTCCAGTAGCAATCGATAACGCCCCTCGTCGTCCGTTCGTGTCTGCGCCCAACCGGACCGGGCAACTCCTTGGGCACTGACGGTCACGCCCGGAACCGGTTTGCCGGCAACCGCATCAATCACCCGGCCTTCCACCGTCGCTGGGGGAGTAAGCTGGACGTTCGCGATGTCGGGGACGGACGTATACCAGATCATGGTCCTGGGATATTCAGGATGTTCGACCACCAACCCGCGTCGGCTTTGCGCCGGAACAGCCTGATCCCACTGACGCACGTCCGTAATGCGGTACTTCCCCTTGGCATCGGTCGTCGCACTCAAGCAGCCTGGAAAGGGGCCGCGGGGCCCCGGAACATAAACTAGCGCTCCCTCGATTGGCTCCTTGTCGGGGCCTGTCACGAAACCGACCAGCGTTCCAGGCTGGCTAGCGAGTTCTAACTGCAGGTCATCAGAGTCTGTTGTCCTGCGAATGTAAGTCAGCGCGGAGGTATGGCCGTCTGCTGTTACCACGACCACGAGATTGGACATTCCGTACTCGTCAAACGACACCTCAAACTGACCACCCTCAAACGTCCCGTCACTGCTACTCGTCCGTGTAGTCAGTAGCGTGGGTGGATCGAGTGGAGGTTTGCAGCGATAGACGCGAACAGTCGCGCCACTAACTGGTTCGCCAGATTCGTTGGCCAAGGTACCGGCAATTTCTATCTTCGTGCGCAGCGCGTCAGCTATCTGCTCTTGCGTCTGCTCTCCGGTGGAGTCCAAACCCTCTGCGTCTTCCACGTTGCCTTGCTCGTCACCTGGCGGCTCCGCGGCGTGCGCGCCCAACATGGGGTACTCACCAACTCCGCCGGAAAGAGCGCCGAAAGCGACCAGCAAGAACGCTAGCGCCGCCGTTGAGCCCGTTCCCAAACGCGTGGCAGTATCTCTACGTGGACTGAGCAAATGGGCTATACGGCGTTCCAGTTTGGACGAGTCGCCACCCAAGAGGCCCACCGCCAACTGAGTACGCTCGCATCGCTGCGCGCAGTGGAGAAGCGTCTGGGCGTAGTCAGTCGCGTTTCGATGTCGCAGTACATAGTTGTCACAAACATCTTCGCGTGACGTGGCGATCATCCGGCATAAGAGATGAATCATGGGGTGCGGCCACAACAAAACAGAGGCAATTCTCTGCGCCACGTTGATCCATGGATCTCTGCGGACAATATGGGCAAGCTCATGGATCAATGCGTCGACGAGCTGTTTCGTGCGCCGGCGCGTGGCCAGTTCTGCTGGAATTGCAACGACCGGACACCAAATGCCGATAACGCACGGCGTCGGAAGCTGTGCCGAAACGGCGATGCGCGGCAACCGGACACCTGGGAGAACCGCACTGATTTCGCGACGCACGTCCGGGCCGGCAGAAAATGGGGCTAGCGTTCTCTTCAGCGCGGCCAGTCGCCCGGCAGCCATGATCAGCCGCACCACGTAGAACATCACACCGCAGGCCCAAACGATCAGCAAACCACCAAGAAGTGTCTCGGTGGCACCGGCCTGGCGGGCAATCGGTCGTTCCGCCCCGAACGCGTTCGCCCTCACGGATTGCCTTCCCCCGCTACGAGCCGCGGTTTTCGCCATGCGGGAGGCACTACTGCCGGTCGGATCGATGCTTGCCGATGATGAGAACTCGGAAGGCAGCTTCGCCCCACCGCGTGGATTTTCCCTGGTCTGCCGCTGAAGCCGGTTGTCCCTGGTCGAGCTCACAGGCTCAGCCAGAGACGTAGTCGGGTCGCTGGCGAAACTCAATTGGTATAGCGATTCGGCGACCGAAGTAGGCGGCAGGACTCGCACGGTTATTGGACTCAGTAGAACGATGCCCAATCCAACAACTCCCGCGGTGTTGGCAAGTGCCGGATGCCTGCGAAACAGGAACATGATCAGGCAAGTGCACGTGGTGATCAGAGTTACGTGTAGTAAGAGTGCGACAACGAAGGCCTGCCAGGTGCTCATGATTTTTTCCTCTTCGCCGCGGAGATCATCTTCTTGATTCTTTCCGACTCAGCTGGTGAAATCGCTCCGCCGTCTAACAACGTCAGTACCAACCCCTCGGCAGATCCGTTAAAGACGGTCTTGACCAAATCTTGGACACTGCGCCGCTGCGCAGCCAGCTGGGAAACAGAAGCGCGGTAGAGAAACGTACCGTTTTCCGCCTCCTGGTGCTCCAGCCACCCCTTTTCCTCCAAGCGAACGATCAGCGTATGGATCGTATTCCGAGAGACGTCTCGCCGGAGCCGTAGGACTTTCCAGACATCCGTGACGGAACATTCCGTGCGTTCCCAGATGACGTTCATAATTTCCAGCTGCGTCAGCGAGAGCGCAGGTAATTGGCTTGGGTTTTGCAAAACGGAAGCTACCTCTCTGGAGACTGGTGCGGCCAGGCGACCGCGTGATTGCTGCCTACAAGCGTAGGTAATGTTACCTACAACCGTGGTAGGTGTCAACCAGCGCGAACCCAGGGTGGGCATGCTCCAGGAGCAAGAGACGCTAATGAGCGAAGGAGACGCGAGTGGTCGACGGAGCGGCCGGTGATCCTAGGACGTCATCGGATCGGGTTTAAAGGCTCCGGAATGTGTCGCGCGTCGTGAGTGTAGCTGCCGTCCTGACGGCGAGCCCAGAGCACTGCGTTGGCAAGGATGCGACCTACCCTGGGGTCATAATAAATCGGATAGGTTTCATGTCCGGGGCGAAAATAGAAGATCTTGCCTTGGCCACGACGGAACGTGCAGCCACTGCGAAACACCTCACCTCCCTCAAACCAGCTAATCAGAAGCAGCTCATCCGGCTCGGGAATATCGAAATGCTCGCCATACATTTCCGTTTCAGGCAATTCGACGTAGTCGCCTTCAATTCCCGAGAGGATCGGGTGTCCCGGCGCCGTAATCCACAGACGTTCGACTTCTCCCGCCTCGCGCCAGCGTAGCATGCATCCGGTCCCCATGAGTCTCTGGAACACCTTGGAACCATGACCGCTATGCAGCACGATCAGCCCCATTCCGCCCAAGACTTTCTGGTGGACTTTGGCAACTACCTCATCGCTGACCTGGTCGTGACCGGCATGTCCCCACCACAGCATCACGTCGGTAGTGGCGAGCACCTCGTCGGTCAAACCATGTTCGGGTTCATCCAGTGTGGCACAATGCACTTCAACGAGATTACCCAACTGGGATTCTATGGAAGATTGCAGCGCGACATGAATTCCGTCGCGGTAGATTTTTTTGACATCTGCATTGGAACGCTCATGAATAAACTCGTTCCAAATCGTTACGCGGCATGGAGAGGCGTTTGCTGTTGGCATGAGAACATCCGAGGCAAGGTGGTTCGCTACTGACGACGACCCTTATTCGTCGTCACCGCGAAGTTTAGCGAGTACGGTGTAGTCTTCGAGCGTGGATGTATCGCCGGTTTGTTCTTTCCCGGAGGCGATATCGCGAAGCAAGCGCCGCATGATCTTGCCGCTACGCGTTTTGGGCAGCGCGCTGGTAAAACGAATGTCGTCCGGCTGAGCGAGTGCGCCGATTTCTTTTCGTACGTGCATCTGCAGTGTCTTTCGCAGCTGGTCGTCGGGATCGGTCGTTCGTAGAGTCACGAAGGCAGCGATGGCTTGCCCCTTGAGATCGTGAGGCTTGCCGACCACGGCGGCTTCGGCGACTGCGGGGTGCGAAACCAGGGCACTTTCCACTTCGATTGTGCTCAAGCGATGGCCCGAAACATTGATCACGTCGTCGATGCGTCCCATGATCCAGTAGTACCCGTCGCTATCCTGCCGCGCGTTGTCACCGGTCAAGTACATGCCGGGTACTTGGGTCCAATACTGCTGCCGGAATCGTTCCTCGTCTCCCCAAACACCTCGTAGCATGCCAGGCCATGGATGATCGATGCATAACATTCCGCCACGTCCCTGCGGCACGTCCTCTCCATCGTCGTCGACAATTCTCGGCTTGATGCCTGGCAGGGGTTTGGTGCAACTGCCCGGTTTGGTCGCGATCGCGCCTGGCAAGGGCGACATCATGATCCCCCCTGTCTCGGTTTGCCACCAAGTATCCACAATAGGGCAATGCTGGCCACCGATCTTATTGTGATACCACATCCAAGCCTCCGGGTTGATGCCTTCTCCGACACTGCCCAGTAGACGCAGGCTACTCAAATCGTGCTTGTCCACATGTTCATCGCCCCATTTGATGAACGCGCGAATTGCGGTGGGAGCCGTATAGAGCACGGTCACGCGATACTTTTCCACGATTTCCCAGAAGCGATCTTCGGCCGGAAAATTCGGCGCTCCCTCATACATGACTACGGTCGCACCGGCAGACATCGGTCCGTAAACGATGTAGCTGTGTCCTGTGATCCAGCCACAGTCGGCGGTGCACCAGTAGATGTCGTCATCGCGATGGTCAAAAACCCATTGAAACGAACGTTTGGCATACAAGTTGTAACCGGCGGTCGTATGGCGAATCCCCTTCGGCTTACCTGTCGATCCGCTGGTGTACAGGATGAATAGAGGCGTTTCGCTGTCGAGTGGCTCCGCTGGACAGTCCTCACTCGCTTCGGCAACCAGATCGTGCCACCACAAGTCGCGTCCGTCCTGCATGGCGGGCTCATTGCCGACACGTTTCAGGACAACACACTTCTCGACGGTAGGGCTTTTGGACAGGGCTTCATCGATGGTCGCTTTGAGCGGCAGTATCTTGCCCCGTCGATAGAGTCCGTCGCTGGTCAGCTGGATCTTGGCTTGGGCATCGTTGTTTCGGTCAGCGATCGCTTCGGCAGAAAAACCGGCAAAGATAACCGAATGCACGGCTCCGATGCGTGCACAGGCGAGCATGGCGATGGCCAGCTCCGGAGTCATGGGCATGTAGATACTGACCACATCGCCAACACCGACTCCCAACTTCTTCAGCACGTCGGCGAACAGACAGACTTCGCGGTGTAGCTGCGCGTAGGTCAGAGTCCGCGAATCTCCCGGTTCACCTTCCCAGAGGATGGCGGTGCGGTCGCCACGCCCCGCGGCAATGTGAGCGTCAAGGCAATTGTAGCTGACGTTGGTCTTGCCTCCGACAAACCATTGGGCGAATGGATTTTCCCAGCGCAATGTCTCGGTGAAGGGCTCGAACCAGTGCAAATGCTCTCGGGCCTCAGCCGCCCAGAACGCCTCGGGGTCGACGGCAGCGCGGTCGTAAAGAGCCTGGTACTCTTCCATACTCCCCACGCGGGACTTGGCAGCGAACTGCTCGCTGGGTGGAAACAGCCGTTGCTCCACCATCACCGTATCAATTTGACCTTCATTCTGATCACTCATCGGATATTCCTGCTAAGTGTGGGCTTCTACTCCGGCCGACTTCCACTACGTTTGCTCCGCTAATGCCGAGCGACAATTCTAGAACTTCCCACAGCTCTCTGCAAACCAGCCCTGACACCCATCCGCCGTTCAAAATCGCTCGCAGAAGTTTCCCTAGCCGACGAGCCAGAGCATTTTCAAAAAGACGTGGCCGGGAATAAAGGGGGGCGGAGGCAGGCATGCTCAGTAGAAAACCTACCCTGTCTGAATCCTTGGAACGGCACACCAGTCACGTTGGTATGGGGTTGAACGGGAGCATGCCAGCAAGCGGCTCAAGTTCCGTTCTTATCTTTGGGTACCAGATGGCTCTGCAAGTAGGAAGCGCGCTCGATATTCCGATCAGCAACGGATAGACTCTGGCCTCGCAGTTTCTGCAAATGGGCTGGCTGAGTATGTACGAATAGCTTATTGATCGTCTCGATGGCGATTGATCGGATCAGCCCCAGATTAACCCCCATGCGTACTTTCGAAAGATAATGCAAGGTCTCTTCGCTGCTGATTTTCTTGGCAGTACACAAGATACCGTAAGCGCGACTCACATCGTCGTGCAAATCTTGCTCACTTTCATTGACCAGAAACTCGCGCGCGCGGCGTTCGTACTCGATAATCCGCGGGACCACTTCGCGAACCGTCGATACGAGCTCGCTCTCGGCGCGTCCGAGTGTGATTTGGTTGCTGACTTGATAGAAATCCCCCATAAACTGAGAACCTTCCCCATAAAGGCCTCGCACCGCCACATTGATCTTTTGCAGGCTTCGAAAGACTTTTTCGATTTCGCGCGTAATGACTAGGGCCGGCAGATGCAACATGACGCTCACTCGCAGGCCGGTTCCCACGTTGGTCGGGCAAGCAGTCAAGTATCCCAGCGAGTCGTGGTAAGCGTAGGTGAGCCTCTTTTCGAGTTGGTCATCGATTTCGTCGATGCGCGTCCAGGCTGACTGCAGGTCCAAGCCGCTACACATGACCTGAATACGCAGATGGTCTTCTTCATTGACCATCACGCTGAATCGTTCGTTCTGGTCAATCGCAACGGATCGATCTCCCTCGGCTTCGGCAATCTCACGACTGACCAGCTGTCGCTCGACGAGAAACTGGCGGTCGATTTCGTCCATGCGGCCCAGATCAAGATAGAGTAGATTCTCCCATGAATCGATCGACTCGATTTTCGCCTGAACCATCTTGGCTATCTGCGTCCGCTCCTCGGTGCTGGCCCGACGCACGAACGGAAACTCCGCCAAGTTCCGGGCTAATCGGATACGGCTGCTAATCACGATGTCCGACTCAGGACCTGAGCCTCGCAACCATTCACCACACTTTCCAGCCAGATCTTCTAGTTTCACTGTTGTTTTTTTCAAAAACCGAATCTGAGGAGCACCAGAGAAAGACTTGAGCGAGAGGAACCTACTGCTCATCGGCCAAGTCACTTGCGTCGGGATCTTCTTCGCCTTGCTCGATGCGCTTTATCTTGTCTCGCAATTCACCGGCGCGCTCATACTGTTCCTGTGAAATCGCCTCCTGCATTTCGCGACGAAGCTGAATCAACTTGTGCTGGCGATTGGGTGAGCCTGAATTGCGAGTGGGACGTTTTCCCGCGTGCGATTTGGAGCCATGAATATTGAGCAACAAAGGCTCCAGGTCACTTTGGAAACAGACGTAATCGTAAGCGCAACCCAATCGACCTGCTTGACGGAACTCGGCAAACGTGATGCCACAGACCGGACATGTCTTTTTGTCAAGTTGAGCAAGCTGTTCGGCCGTTTGCTCTAGCTTGAGCTGTTTTGCCAACATCCCTGCCAGGGCACTGGTATTTGATTCCGGTCCCTCTTGCGACAAATAAACCCGCGCATGCTCTTCGCACAAATGAACCATAACCGGCCCAGTCGGCTCAGTGAGTTCGGTTATGTGGAAGGTTGCAGGTTTCTCACAATGCTGGCACTTCATGCCATCGCATCCCGTACTGTTAAGATTCGGATTTCCGCCCGCTGCACGTTGCCCAGCTAGGAATTCCCGGCGCGGAACTCCCTCTAAGCAATCATAACGTCTCTGTGTCAAGTCGACGACTGACCCGTCTAACAGTTTCCGATACCCATCCGGTCGTGACAAGCCGAGGGAAGCCAGCGACTGCGTGAGGTTTCACCGATTGCCCGAAATTTGGATTGCCTAAATTGGGTGCGCCGCGAGGGCCGAAGGTTCCCATCCAAGTCGATCTGGCCGAGAAAACGTCCGGCCGAGCCAGGGCATCGCGGTAGAGACGACCCGCCGCGCGTTCTTGCCGAGAATCGTGCGCGCTCCAGGGCGTGCGAAAACGAAACCTAAGAGTACAATTTACGCTTTCAAGATGGTTCAGCCTCCGCACCGCGGTTTTCCAACGACTTGTCACGCAATCGAGAGCTTCATGTCACCGAGCCCTAGTCTGGAACGATTCAGCGAATTGGCGCAAGATCACGAACTGGTTCCAGTCTATCGTCGGCTTCTGAGCGACTCGCTAACACCCGTTTCGGCATTTCGATTGGTGGACGACGGCACCTCGGCCGCTTGCCTTTTTGAAAGTGTCATTGGTGGGGAAAAGGTGGGGCGGTACAGTTTCATCGCCGTTGGCCCCCGAGGTCGCATCGTCGCGCGAGGTAAGCAGGTAACGACTGACTCCGGCGCACCAAACCATCCAGAAGAGGTGGCCGATCCGCTGGACAGTTTGTGGCAAGCCGTCTCCGGTAAACGCGTCGCGGTGTTACCCGAGTTGCCTCCCCTGACTGGCGGTGCCATTGGCTACGCGAGCTACGATGTCGTCCGCTACGTCGAAGATTTACCCAATGCTCCAGAAGACGATCGTCACCTGCCGGATCTGGATTTCTCGATTTTTGATGATCTGGTCATCTTCGACCATGTCACCAAATCGCTGTTTGTCGTAGCTCACGTCCACTGCGACGAGTTCGAATCCACGGCGGCGGCGTATCGCAATGGTACCCAGAGGCTGGCAAATCTAACTCAGAGACTTCAGCAACCTCATCGCTCCCTGTCCGTCACCGACTTCGATGGGCCGGCCGTGGAGACGCTGCAGCCGATCAGCAATTTCACCCAAGAAGCCTTCGAAGAAGCGGTCGAGAAATGTACCGAATACATTCGTGCGGGCGATATCTTTCAAGTCGTCATCTCTCAGCGGCTCGAGTTGCCCAATATCTGCGAGCCGTTTGAAGTTTACCGCACGCTGCGCGTCGTCAATCCAAGTCCATTTATGTTTTTTGTGCGCACGCCCGAGGTCACGCTCGTCGGCTCATCGCCGGAGGTCATGTGCCGCGTCGTAGGAGGCGTTGCGACCGTTCGGCCACTAGCCGGCACGCGTCCTCGCGGCAAGACGACCAAAGAGGACCAGGAGTTGGCGGAGGAGCTGCTGTCCGACCCCAAGGAACGAGCCGAACACGTGATGTTGGTCGATCTCGGTCGTAACGACGTGGGACGTATCGCCAAGTACGGGACGATTGAACTCAGCGACGTGATGGTGATCGAACGTTACAGCCACGTGATGCACATCAGTTCGAATGTCCAAGGGCAGCTGCAAGATGATATGAACGCCATGGATGCGATGAAGGCTTGTCTCCCCGCTGGAACGGTCAGTGGTGCCCCGAAGGTGCGGGCGATGGAGGTGATCGACGAGATCGAGCCCCATCGCCGCGGACCGTATGCGGGCGCCGTTGGCTACATCGACTACTCGGGCAACATGGATACCTGCATTGCGCTGCGAACGCTGGTATTTTCCAGTGACAAAATTTATATTCAGGCTGGGGCCGGCATTGTGGCCGACAGTGTTCCTTCGGCTGAATATCAAGAGACGCTCAACAAGGCCGGTGCCATGCTCAAAGCGATTCAGGCCACCATCGACAGGACCTCGCAGCAGACGCCTGCTTCCTAGTTTCCTCGACCGTATGGACGCTGATCCGTTCGCGAGAGACTCGGTCAAGCTCCCCTACCCTGGCGCGGTAGCGGCTGCGCGGTGACTTCTCGAAAGCGGTCAGCCATGAAGCAACGCGCAGCCGGCCGGCGCGGTGGTCGGTGGGTGCCGATCTCAGGCTTCGGTAACGTTATCTTCCATAATGTTCCTCTCGACAATGTTTTTGGCAAAGCTCTGGTATTCGCCGCCAATTTGTTTGGCCATCGTGTCCGGGAACACGTGAAAGTCCCCCTGGCGGAGTGCGTTGAAGATCGCATCGGCAACCAACGTAGGTGGTTCGGCCATCTCGCCTAGACCGGCCCCGTGGGCCATGTCCGTAGCGATCGGTCCCGGATGGACGCTAACTACCTGAGTGTTCTGTGGAGCCAACAGGTCACGTAGCGACTGCGTGATGGAATAACTGGCCGCCTTGGAGGCGGAATAGGTAGCGAAGTCCGAAAACGCCTTGACTGAAACGACCGAGTTGAGCTGCACGAGCGCGCCGCCGCCATTGCTTTTCAGGACCGGTGCAAATGCCTGAGCCATCCGCATCAGTCCCGATACGTTGACATTGATTTCAAACTCAAACGCCTCAACGGCTTCGCTCGCGAGGGGCGTTACGCTGCGCAGTACCCCCGCGTTGTTAATCACCACGTCGGCATCTTGGGCCGCCTGGGCGGCAGCAGTAATCGAGCTTGGATCTTCCAAGTCGATGTGAACGGGTACGACTCGGTCTCCATGTTGCTCCACCAACGGATCTGCGGAGCCCAATTGGCGAACGCCGGCGTAGACCTTCTTGGCTCCCTGAGCGAGGGCCGTCTCCAAGATGATCTTGCCAATCCCACGATTTGCTCCCGTTACCAGGACGACTTTGTTCTCGATTTCGATACCCATTGAAACTCTCCCTAATCATTCAGTAAGCCAAACCAGTCGGTTAGTTTACCGGTTCCGCACCGCCTTTTGCCTAAACCGGACGCGTAGGAAGACGTAGCTCGACGAAGTTACTTACACAAAAATCGGAGAAGTTGGTAACTTCCGAGAAAACGCTCGTTTTATGCACTGCCGAGCACATCGACCAGGCGACCAACTGGGCCTCACCCCTGCCACAGCTAAGAGTCAGCCTTGGTCTTGCGGTATTGCTGGCGAAAACTCTCCTTCGGCGCGATGGGAAGCTCCCGATTGCGTGCCCAGGCATTGAGGCGATTGTGAGTGAGCCAGTGAGGGAGAATTCTCAAGGGCTTGCGCGCCAGCCAGCCTGCGGTCTGATAAATCCAAGGCGTGCCCAGGATCACGCGAGCCACCTTCATCGAGAGTCGTTTACCCACTGGGATCAGCTTTTTCTCGGCCAACTCGCCTCGCCACGCCAGCAGTTGATGGTGCAAGGGAATCTTGACCGGGCAGACGTCGGTACACGAACCGCATAGGGTGCAGGCATAAGGCAGAGAGTGGTGTGCATGGGGATCGCCGGCGGGCGCCAGGACGCTTCCAATCGGACCGGGCACCGTGTTGGAGTAACTGTGGCCGCCGCTGCGGCGATAGACCGGACAAGTGTTCATACACGCACCGCAACGGATGCACTGCAAGGACTCCTGGTAAGTCGGGTTCGCCCGCAGGTCCGTCCGACCGTTGTCGACGAGCACAATGTGCATCTGTCCGCCAGTTCTGGGACCATGGAAGTGCGACGTGTAGGTCGTGATGGGCTGCCCCGTCGCGCTACGTGCCAGAAGTCGCGTGAAGAGGGCCAAATCGGCCAACCGCGGGATGAGTTTTTCGATTCCCATGCAGGCGATGTGAATCGGTGGCAGCGACACGCCCAGGTCCGCATTCCCTTCGTTGGTGCATACGACCAGACCACCCGTTTCCGCGACCGCAAAATTTACTCCGGTGATCCCAGCTTGGGCGCCGAGAAATCTTTGTCGCAGGTGCCTCCTGGCTTGGCCGGCCAAGAACGTTGGATTGGCATTGCCCTTGGGCGTGCCGATGTGTTCGTGGAAAGTCTCGCTCACTTCCTCCTTCTTGATATGGATCGCAGGCAGGACAATGTGACTCGGTGGCTCGCGCCGCAGCTGTACGATCCACTCGCCGAGGTCCGTGTCGACCACCTCGATGCCGTGCGACTCCAGGTACGGATTCAGATGACATTCCTCGGTCAACATGGACTTGCTTTTGACGACTCGCTCGACGTTGTTCGCCTTTAAGATGCCATGCACGATCTCGTTGTGTTCCTGGGCATCAGCGGCCCAATGGACGACCGCACCGAGCGCCGTCGCCTGACGTTCAAATTGCTCCAGGTACTCGGGCAGATTCGACAGCGCGTGTGCCTTGACTTGTGCCGCCAACTCACGCAGTCGTTCCCATTCGGGCAATGATCGGGCCATACGATCGCGTTTTTGGCGTACGAACCACAAAGCGTTATCGTGCCAATGGGCTCGTTGCTCGTTGGCCGCAAACTGGTCAGCAAGCTGGGCATGGTTTGGATGAGTCTTGGTAGGCATGGTATCGCCGGGAAATGCTGTTGGAATTGCCTTCGCCACTTACATTCTCTCTACGACGTCAATACCGAGCAAGCTGAGCCCCTGGCGGAGTACGCGAGCGGTTGCGTAGCAGATGGCAAGTCGACTGATCTTGAGGTCTTCCGAGCTGGCGTTGAGCACGTGACACTGCTCGAAAAAGGTCGCGAACTGCTTGGCTACATCATACAGGTAGCCGGCCAACACGCTGGGGTAATACTCCTCAATACTTTGGTGCAACGCATCCTCGAACTGTAGCAACTGCAGCGCCAGCTTGCGTTCGGCAGGCTGGGTGATCTGCAGCGGAAACCGGTCGATGGTCTTCTCGGTCAGCTGCATCCCTGACTTGCGAATAATGCTCTTCGTTCTGGCAACCATGTACTGAATGTATGCCGACGTATTGCCCTCTAACTGAACCATGGCATCAATATCGAACTTGTAGTCGCTGCTTCGATTGTGGGACAGATCCGCATATTTGATCGCCCCCAACCCAACGGTACTGGCGACCTGACGTTTCTCTTCGTCGGTCATCTCCAGTCCGGCTTTCTGCAGTCGCTCCGGATCGCATACGACTTGATAGGCTCGCTCAACCGCTTCGTCGAGCAGCGTGTCGAGTCCGACCACCGTGCCACTGCGCGTCTTGAACGGCCTGCCGTCGGGACCCAGGACCGTTCCAAAACTGACGTGCTGGAGTTCGACCTGGTCATATCCGATCGCGCGGGCTGCGGCAAAAATTTTGGAGAAGTGCTCACCCTGACGATGGTCAACGACATAGAGAATCGCATCCGGCCTAAAGTGCTCCATACGATACTCGATCGTTGCCAGATCGGTTGTCGCATACAGAAACGCACCATCTCGCTTGCGGATAATCATGGGAGCCTCGAAATCGTCGAGAAAGACGCACGTAGCTCCGTCGCTTTCCACAGCCATTCCCGAACTGGACAACTTGTCGACCAGCGCGCCAAGCATCGGGTGATAGAAGCTCTCTCCGTAGGTCGTGTCGAATCGAACGTCGAGTCTCTTGTAGACCGAATCGATTTCGGCAATCGACAGCGGGAGGAACTGTTTCCATAGATCGAGGTTCTCAGCATCCCCCTGGTGCAGCTTAACGGTTTCCGCCTGGGCTCGTTGCTCTAGCTCCGGATGCTCCTGAGCGATCGTCAACAACTGCGGATCATTCTTAACCGAGTTGACCTTACCGTTGAGTGACGAGAGCGCCTCGGTAGCGGCGCGGACTTCCTTAGCCGCCGCCTTAACCTCCTTGTTTCTCTTGGGGGCATCCGCCGGCGCCGCGTCGGCCCGTTTCTGCTTTTCAGTTGCACTCGCCAGTCGCTCCGTGGCGCCCGCTAACTCGGGCTCCGCAGCCTGATAACCAATGACTTGTTGAACAACCCGATACAGTCGACTCAGTTCGGCAACCGGATTTTTTTCGTACTTCGCCTGATCCAAAAAGTGCTTGTAGCCGTAGATGATCATTCCGAACTGGGTGCCCCAATCGCCGAGGTGATTGTCCGAAATCACCTGATGTCCCAGAAATCGAAGGATGCGGGCCAGGGCGTCCCCAATCACCGTCGAGCGGATGTGTCCAACATGCATGGGTTTGGCGACGTTGGGAGAAGAATAGTCGATCACATAGGTCCGAGCTGTGACTTGGCCCACCGCCAGCCGCTGATCGGCGAGAGCTGCGGACAATTGCGCCGCGAGGAATTCATCCCGTAGCCTGAGATTGATAAAGCCCGGCGCGGCGATCTCGGGTGGATGGCACAAATCGTCTATGCTCAGCCGATCGACTAATTCGCCCGCAATTTCCATCGGCTTCTTGCACAGCGACTTCGACAAAGGCATCGCGATGTTGGCTTGATAGTCACCGTGCCGCGGATCGCGGGCCACCGCGATCCGCCGCGCGTGTTCGGCCGGCTCGGCTACCCATCCATCGAGAGCTTGTTCAAATCGAGCGCGAATCAGGGGAAGGATTTGCATGCTTGAGCGGATAGTTAGAACTCACAAGATCGATGAGCAGCGAACTGCACCCGAGAGACCGCGGAAAGACGGCCAAGACGATTGTTTATTCGGTCAACTTGGCCATCTGAGCGGAAGCAGCCGACACAATTTCCTGGATATCTAGCGGCTTGCCATCGGCCCACAAAGATTCCAGATCGTAGAACTCACGTGTCTCTTCGTCGAATAAATGAATGACGATACTCCCATAGTCCAATACGATCCAGCGACTCTCTTCATATCCGGCAACGCTCAGTCGCCGCTCGTCGAAGTCGTGCTTCAGAACTCGATCGATTTCCGTGCTAATCGCAGCCAACTGCCGACGGCTGGAGCCAGACGCAATCACGAAGAAATCGAAGAGGGCGGTCTGGCCCGTCAGGTCGAGCAGGATGATGTCTTGGCCGCGGTTTTCCGCCGCTGCCTTGACAGCCGCTCGAGCCATTTTCAATGAATACTCGATCTGTTCGGGTGGGACATGACTTGCCAGAGTCTCGGATTGCGGCAACGCTGCAGCCGCAGTTTGGCCGGTTTTCTCTTGTTTTTCGGACTCTCGCGTCATGTATGTTTGGGGTTGGAGTTTAGTTGCCACTGCTGACCCGTTCCGACAATTATAGCGAATTCTTGGAAATCCATCAGAGGCACATGGGCCCCCGGATGGCAAATGGTAGGGAACGACCCTTGACGGACTCAGAAAATGACTTCAGATTTCTTGACAGGGTAAACTGAGGGTCAGGTTCGCCCCGGTCACGGTCTTAAAGAAACCGCCCACCCAGCAGGCGCCAAACCGCGTCAAGATAAAACCAAGGTTCATCAACCCAAGATACTGTGAAGGAGAAGCCGCATGAGCGATTGGATCGAGGAAGGTAAGAAGGCGCCCGCTTTCAACCTGGCGACCGATGAGGGCGAAAAAGTCAAACTGAGCGATTTTGTGGGGTCGCCGGTAGTGCTATATTTCTACCCCAAAGACGATACGCCCGGTTGCACCAAGGAAGCCTGTGCGTTTCGTGATCGCAAGGCCGAGTTGAAACAGCTCGGGGCAGTCGTATTGGGAGTCAGTCCGGATACGATCGAATCCCACGCCAAGTTTCGTGACAAGTACGAACTGAATTTCCCGCTGTTGGCCGACGCGGACCATCGGATCGCGGAAAAGTACGGAGCATGGCGGGAGAAGAACATGTATGGCAAAAAGTCGATGGGAGTCCAGCGAAGTACCTATCTCATTGACCCCGCGGGCAAAGTCGCCAAGGTGTGGAAGCGAGTTCGCGTGGACGGTCACGATACTCAGGTGCTGCAAGCTCTCAAGGAGTTGCAACAGGAAGCATAGCGACGTATCAACCCGCGACCACGTAGCTCCCGGGGCTAAGCGTCGCGGTGGTAAGCAGCTGTCGCATCTCCCAAGGTGCCTTCGCGCTCCGCAGTGATGATCGGCATGTAAAAATAACTGCCAGAAAAACAGGACAGTTGTATCCCGCCGCGATGCTAGACGCGTTCCCACGGCGGGCCAACCCACAGCGAACCCAGCATGACTGCCGATCCTCAGTTCGAACAAGTTGCCCGGTTGCTTGGTGCTGACGATGTCGATTTGGTCTCTGCATGCTGGTCCGGGATTGCCAATTTGGGTATCCCCGCAGATCTGCTGGAGACGCTGCTTGATCAGTTGCAGGCTCTACTGCCAGGGAAGGTCGACACGGATCGTGTGCTGATTAATCTACAGCGCTTTCTGGAGGCATCGCGTTCTCCCCAATCGTGGCTGGCTCTTTTTGAACGGGAACCCGATGCGCTGGCGACGCTCGTTCAGCTCTTTTCGACCAGCCAGTACATGGCGGACATGCTCATCGCCGACCCGGAAGCCTTCGATCTGCTCCGACTGACCGCCGGTTTGCCGGTCGAAGCAGGTATTCTGCAAGACGAGATTCTGGCGGAGGTCGCCGCTACCACCGATGCGCGGCAGGTGATGCGGGTCTTGCGCGACTATCGACACCGAGAAACACTGCGCATCGCCTACGGCGATTTCATTTCTAATCAGCCGGTCGAGACCGTGACTGGTCAAATCTCGTTACTCACCGAGGCGATCCTCGGCGCGGCGGTATTCGCGGCCCAACGCGACATGGAGTCGCGACGCCGGCGGCCGGTTGCCGCAGATGGCAGGCCACTACGTTTCGCCGTCGTCGCACTGGGCAAATTAGGCGGAGCCGAACTGAACTACTCCAGCGACATTGATTTGGTATTTATTTACGAATCGCGAAAGGGGCCAGCCACCAGCCGCCCTCAGACCTCCGGCGTAGCTGCGGGGGACGACGAGTATTTTCAGCGGCTGGGGCAACGGATTGTCAAGTTACTAAGCGAATCGACGCCGCGCGGAATCGCCTACCGCGTCGATATGCGCCTGCGTCCCCATGGGCGCGGGGGACCGCTGGTGGTGAGTTTCGATGAAGCGGTGAGCTACTACGATTCGGCCGGCCGTACGTGGGAACGGCAAGCATTCGTCAAAGCCCGCGCCGTTGCCGGTGACATCGAATTGGGTGACGACCTGATCGACCAACTGCAGCCGTGGATTTATCGCCGCTATCTGATGCGAGCGGACATCACGGGAATTGCCGCATTAAAGCGGCGAATCGAACAGCGTTCCCGGCGTGCCGGCGATGACCACCGCAACGTCAAATTGGGTCATGGCGGCATCCGGGATATCGAATTCGTCATCCAGTTCCTGCAACTGCTTCATGGTGGCGACCTGCCGGGGGTGAGATGCACCAACACGCTCGAAGCGATTCGGCGTCTGCAACAGGCCGGATGCATTACAGCCGAAGAACAATCGTGGCTCGAAGATAACTATCGCTTTCTTCGCCGCGTCGAGCATTACCTGCAGATCATGTACGATCGCCAGACGCATTGTCTTCCCGATGATCAGGCCGAGTTTCACCGGATCGCGGTGCGAATCGGATATCGGGACACCGAGCAGGCGGCTGCGGACGCGTTTCGCGAAGAACTCAGGGAACGCACAAGCCGCAACCGGCGCATCCTGGATCATCTCCTGCACGAAGCGTTCGCAGGAGACGAGACGTCGCGAGAGGCCGCGCCGGAGAGCGATTTGATTCTCGATCCGGAACCTGCTGCGGAAGTCATCCGTGCTACCCTCGAGCCCTTTGGATTTGCCGACTGCGATGCGGCGTATCGCAACCTCCAAGATCTCGCTTGCGAGTCCATTGCGTTCCTATCGACGCGCCGTTGCCGTCACTTTTTGGCCGCCATCGCGCCCAAGTTGCTGGCCGCGATTGCTTCCACACCCAATCCGGACGCAACGCTCATCAGCCTGGCCAACGTCAGCGCCTCCCTGGGAGGCAAGGCCGTGCTGTGGGAACTGTTCAGCATCAACCCACCGTCAATGGATCTGTGTGTCCGTCTCTGCGCGAGCAGTCCCTATCTCGCGAGCATCCTCACCAGCAACCCCGGTATGCTCGACGAGCTCATGGATTCGTTGATGCTCGATAGCTTGCCCGATCACGACGAACTCTCACGAGGACTTGAGGATCTGTGCCGCAATGCCGTGGATATCGCGCCGATCCTGCACAGCTTCAAAAATTCCATGCACCTGCGAGTCGGTGTGCGGGATATTCTGGGAAAACACACAATCGCGGAAACGCATGCAGCCCTGTCCGATATTGCTGAAGTTTGCATGGAGCAGGTGATTCATCACGAATTTCATCGTTTGATCCATCAGTTAGGCATGCCGGTACACTCCGACGGACCGGCCGCCGGCCAGCCGGCCGAATTGGTGCTGCTGGCCGTCGGAAAACTCGGCGGACGCGAACCCAACTACCATAGCGACTTGGATGTGATTTTTCTGTTCGACGGCGAGGGGGCGACGAAGAGTCTGGTGCCCAGCCGCCGGTTTGAGCCGACGACCAACCGGCACTTTTTCAATCAGCTGTGCCAACGTGTGATCCAGACCGTAACCCGTATAGGATCGACTGGCAGGCTGTATGATTTGGACGTGCGTTTAAGGCCGCTAGGGCGGAGTGGCGAATTGGCGATCACCATCGACGACCTGAAACAGTACTTTACCGGAGGTGGAGGACAAGTTTGGGAACGCCAGGCATTATGCAAGGCGCGGCCGATCTGGGGCAGTTCTCAAGCTCAGGCAGCGGCCATGAATTGCGTCCATAGCATCTTGTCCGGAGACGACTGGTCACCGGAGTTTGCTCTCCAGATTCGCGAACATCGACTCCAACTACAGCGCGATGCCGCCGAGGGCAATCTGAAGCGAGGCATCGGAGGTACGATGGACGTTGAGTTCGTTGTGCAGCTGCTGCAACTGGCCTGCTCGCGGGCTCATCCGGAGATTCTCGTGCCGGGGACGTTCGCTGCCATCGAGCGTCTGCGGTGTGCGGGACTGCTCGACGAGGACATCAGCGCCCAGCTGTTTGCGAACTATGAATTCCTACGCCGAGTGGAGTCGGGGATTCGCCTGATGAATATGTCGGCTCGCCACGAACTACCGGCCGACCACCTGGAACTAAGCCGCCTGGTGTTTTTGCTCAACTCGTCTGACCCAGAGTTGCCGGCAAACAGCGAAACGCTGGTGGATTTGTGCGAACGCACACGCCGCAGCTGTCGAGAGATTTTTGAATCGGTGTTCGACCGCTGGATGCCGGAAATCGAACCCGCGGACGTGGCGGAAAGCTAGGGAGAAGCAACTGGGCCGCTTGTGCCGAGAATGGTAATCGGTATTAACGAGACGGAAACTGGCAGCACCCCATGGCAAAATGTTTTAGAATGTCCTCCTGACAAACCATCTGGAACTGTAGTTAAAAATATAAAAGTCTGCTTGTGTTCGCAGGCGCTCGGAGGACGAAAATGCGATTTGCCTTTCAAGTGACGCTCCTTGGCGGCTTCCTGCTGAGTTCCCTTCCAGGCAGGGCGACGGCTCAAGACGATCTAACCGAACTGCGTGGGCAGGCACTGACCGCAATGCAGAAGGCGGTCAACTTCTACCGCACCCAAGTCGCAACCCACGGCGGCTATGTCTACCACTACGACATTGACTTGAAGCGACGGTGGGGCGAAGGCGAGGCCACCCAACAACAGATTTGGGTTCAACCTCCAGGTACGCCCACGGTGGGTCTAGCTTACTTGGCTGCCTTCAACGCGACCGGTGACCCGGCTTACCTTGACGCGGTCCACGATGTCGCGCAAGCGCTGATGTATGGGCAACTCGAGTCCGGCGGGTGGACGAACTGCATTGACTTTGATCCCCGGGGCCAGCGGACTGCCCTGTATCGAAATGGAAAAGGGCGTGGCAAAAACAACTCGTCGCTCGATGACGGACAGACGCAGACGGCCATTCGATTTATGGTGG